>NZ_JAOPXQ010000156.1 GCF_025965075.1 Aeromicrobium sp. | reverse complement strand
GAGGAGTACCAGACCCTCGCCACGATCACGCTGCAGAACTACTTCCGCCTCTACGACAAGCTCAGCGGCATGACCGGCACGGCGCTGACCGAGGCGTCCGAGTTCGACAAGATCTACAAGCTCGGCGTCGTCCCGATCCCGACCAACCGCACGGTCCAGCGGATCGACCAGCCCGACCTGGTCTATCGCACCGAGGCGGCGAAGTTCGATGCCGTCGTCGAGGACATCGTCGAGCGGCACGCCGCCGGCCAGCCGATCCTGGTCGGCACGACCAGCGTCGAGAAGAGCGAGCGGCTGTCCAAGCAGCTGCGCAAGCGCGGTGTGCCGCACGAGGTGCTCAACGCCAAGCAGCACGACCGTGAGGCCGCGATCGTCGCGATGGCGGGTCACAAGGGTGCCGTCACGGTGGCGACCAACATGGCCGGCCGTGGCACCGACATCATGCTCGGCGGCAGCGTCGAGTTCCTGGCCGACGCCGCGCTGCGCGCCAAGGGCCTGGACCCGCTGGAGGACTCCGAGGCGTACGAGGCCGCGTGGCCCGCGACCCTGCACCAGATGGAGGAGCAGGTCGCGGCCGAGAAGGACGCCGTCACGGCCGCCGGCGGCCTGGCCGTCATCGGCACCGAGCGTCACGAGTCCCGCCGCATCGACAACCAGCTGCGCGGTCGCTCCGGCCGTCAGGGCGATCCGGGCGAGACCCGCTTCTACCTGTCGCTCGAGGACGACCTGATGCGGCTGTTCAAGGCCGACTGGGTCAACTGGGTCCTGCAGACCATGAAGATCCCCGACGACGTGCCGATCGAGAACAAGCGCGTCACCGGCGCGATCGCCTCGGCGCAGTCCCAGGTCGAGGCGCAGAACTTCGACACCCGCAAGAACATCCTGAAGTACGACGACGTCATGAGCCGTCAGCGCGAGGTCATCTACACCGAGCGCCGTCAGGTCCTCGAGGGCCAGGACATGAACGAGTGGGTGCGTTCGATGATCGGTGAGGTCACCGGCGCGTACGTCAGCGGGGCCACCGAGGGCTTCCCCGAGGAGTGGGAGCTCGAGCAGCTGTGGACCGCGCTCGGCACGCTCTACCCGGTCGGCCTGACGATCGAGGGCGTCGAGTCCGAGGCCGGTGGCCGCGAGGGCCTGTCCCGCGAGCTCCTGCAGGAGCTCGTCGCGGCGGATGCCCTGCAGGCGTACGAGAGCCGTGAGGCCGAGCTCGGCAGCCCGGTCATGCGTGAGCTGGAGCGTCGCGTCGTGTTGAGCGTCCTGGACCGCAAGTGGCGTGAGCACCTCTACGAGATGGACTACCTGCGCGAGGGCATCGGCCTGCGAGCGTACTCGCAGCGCGATCCGCTGGTCGAGTACCAGCGTGAGGGCTTCGAGCTGTTCAGCGCCATGATGGAAGGCATCGCCGAGGAGTCCGTGGGCTTCCTGTTCAACCTGGACGTCCAGGTGGAGCAGGCCGCGTCGACCGAGTCCGACGAGGCGATGCAGCTGTCGGCCAAGGGGCTCGGCGTGAAGTCTGCGCCCAAGGCGCTGTCGTACTCCTCGCCCAGCGAGGACGGCGGGGCCGAGGTCCGCGGCGAGACCGCCGCGGATGACGACTCGCCGGAGTCCGAGGCGCGCCGCCAGGCCAACGCCAAGAACCGTTCGCGGCAGAAGGCCAAGCAGCAGCGCAAGTCCCGCAAGAACAACCGTTGAGACGAGCGGAGCTCGTCCTGAGGTGAGTGCCAGCCGAGCGAAGCGAGGCTAGCGCGTCACGCCCAGGTCAAGGCGGTGCAGCGCCAGACCTGGGCGCCGCGGTGGGTCGTCTGCAGCTCGAGGCGCACGGCGATGGCACGCGACCGGCCGCGGTGGACCATGCGTCCGGCGATCTCGGCGGCCTCGTCGTGCACCATCGCGACGTGCACCGACACGATGCGCGCCCCGCTGCCCGACCGTGCGCGCAGCGGGACCCGGGCGTGGACCGCGAGGCGCGACGTGAGCTGCGCGTAGACGTCCGGCGCCATCCAGGCTGCGAGCTGACGGACCGGGCGCTCGCCCGACAGGACCTCGACGAGCGCCTGCATGAAGCGCGCTGACCGTTCGCGGATGGGCCGGGCGTCACCGCGCTCGACCGGCACTGGCAGCACCGGCGTCATCCCCGGGAACGGGAGCGGGATCTGCCCCGCGGCGGGCTCGACCGGCTCGACGAACGGGGCGGGGGTGTGCGGGGCGATCAGGGCGGTGGCGGTCTTCATGGGTGGTCCTTCCCGGGTGGCGTCAGGCGTTGGTGGGGGAAGATCAGGTCGGGATCGTCGCCGATCACCGCATGGTTGGCCGCGTGCCAGCGGGCGGTCGCCCGGGCGATGTCGGTGGTCGAGGATCCCGGCGGCAAGGACCGTTCGGCGATGGCCCAGAGCGTGTCGCCGTCGCGCACGACGACCGGTCGCGCCGGGTCCCGCAGCGCAGGGGAGTGGCGCACGACGGCGGGAGCGGTCGGGGCGGGCCGGGACGGCACGAGCTCGCCCGGGGTGCTGCCCGTCGTGGGGCGGTCGGGCAGCGGGAGGCCGTCGACGGTGTGCTCGACCGGTGCCACCCCGCGGTCGGCGTGGACGGGCGAGACGGCCAGGGCCCCGGCGGCACCGACGAAGAGGGCGCGGCGGGCCAGGCGAGGGGTCACTGCCCGCACCAGTCCGGACGAGCCGACGGTGGCCCCCAGCCCGACGATCAGCATGATCCACGCGGCCACTGCCAGCAGGAGCAGCGCGACGAGGGCCTGCGCGGCTCGGGGGAAGTCGTCGCCCCGGGCGTCCCTGGCCAGCGACGCCGTCTCGGGAAGGAGCAGCAGGACGATCGCCGCCGCGAGGGCCGCCAGCGCCCATCCGCTCCGGGTCAACCACATATCCACACCTTTGATGACGTTTAATGACGTTTGAACACAGACAAGTCTGTTTGTGTCGGGTTGTCAACGGCTCGGTGCACAGATAGCGTGCGGCTGTGCGGTGGGAGCGGCTGTTCGAGGAGCTGGAGGCTCGGGGCGAGGACCTCGAGCTGGAGGAGCGCGACCTCCTGGTCGATGAGCTCCGCGACGGCGACTGGGCGCAGACCTCGTGGCGCGACCTGCTGGGCGGGCGGGTGTCCCTCGACGTGCAGGGCGCGGGTCGGGTCCAGGGGGTCGTCGTGCTTGTCAACGAACGGCTCGTGCACCTGCGCGGCGACGCCGTGGACCATGTCGTCGCCGCGCGCGCGGTGACCACGGTGCACGCGACCGGGCGGCGTGCCGATGAGCCCACCACGGTAGGCGCCGCGCTGGGCTGGGGCCACGTGCTGCGCGCGCTCCGCGACGCGGGCGACGAGGTCCGGGTCCGGCTCGTCGACGGTGAGTCCCGCGACGGGACGGTCGACGTCGTCGGCCGCGACTTCGTCAGGCTCCGGTCGGCCTCAGGCCGGGATCAGGTCGTCCCGTTCGGGGTCGTCGCGGTGGTCAGTGGTCGGTCGTGACGTCCTCGTCGGCCGGCTCGTCGTCGAACTCGTGCGAGTTGGCGCGGGCGTACTGACGGGAGATGTAGTCCTCCAGCTGGGCGTTCTCGATGCGCCACTGGCCGCGTCCACCGATCTGGATGCCGCGCAGGTCCCCCGACCGCACGAGGGCGTAGACCTGCCGCACCGTCACGTTGAGGACCTCAGCGACGTCCGCCAGCGTGAGGAACCGCGGGGTGGAGGGTGGCATGGGACCAGTTTCCCATGGCCCGGTGTCACCGAACACGAGGGATCCCTCATCTGTGGAGAACCCGACCAGGGGGTGGACGCCGGCCCGCAATGTCGCTAGAAACTTTGCATGACGAACTGGCGGGGGCCCGGGGCGACGGGCGGGACGACGGGACAACGATTGCGGATCCGGCCGTGGCGGGACCCACGGCTGCTCTTCGGGCTGCTGCTCGTGCTGGCGGCGACGGTGCTGGGTGGCCGGCTCGCCGCGTCGGCCGACGACACCGTCGAGTACTGGTCCGTACGCTCGCAGGTCGCGGCGGGCGACACCGTGACGAAGGACGACCTGCGACCGACCAGGATCCGGCTGTCGGGCGACGCGGCCGGCAACTACGTGCGGATCGACGAGGAGTTCGCGGCCCCGCTGGCGAACCTGGTCTGGGCGCAGGCGGCGGCACCCGGTTCGCTGGTCCCCAAGTCGGCGCTGGTCACCCGCTCCAGCACGACTCGCAACCAGCTGCCGCTCAGCGTCACGGAGGGCGCCGCGCCGGCCGACCTGGAGCGGGGGGACCTCGTCGACGTCTGGGTGGGTCCGGGCCCCGGGGACGAGCCGGGACGGGACGCGGTCCGGGTCCTGCGGTCCGTCCGCGTCCTGCAGACCGGCGGCGAGGCCGCGGCGGCGAGCGGCTCCCTCGCGCAGACGGTCCTGGTCGACCTCGACGAGTCCCAGCTCGGCCGGTCCGTCATCAGCACCGTCGCGGCCGGCCACGTGACGCTGGTCAGGGTCTCCTGACATGGACGTCGTGCTCGCGGCCGGCGACGCGCCGTGGGAGGCCGCGGCCCTGGGGGAGATCGAGGCGAGCCCCGGGCTGCGGCTCGTCCGCCGGTGCGTCGACGTCGCGGACCTGCTCGCCGTCGCGCACACCGGGCTCGCGGAGGCCGCGATCGTCACGACCGACCTCCCCGGGCTGGACGCCGACGCGGTCCACCACCTCGAGGTCGGCGGCGTCCGGGTGGCGGCCCTCGAGTCGGACCCGGCGCGGTGCGAGGCGCTCGGGATCACCCGGACGCTGCGGCTCGGCGGCCTCGACGTCATCGTCCGGGACGGGCCGATCGCGCCCGCCACCCGGGCCGAGGACCGGGCGCCCGTCGTCGCGGTGTGGGGACCGGCCGGGGCGCCGGGACGCAGCACCGTCGCGCTCTCGATCGCCGCGGCCACGGCGGCCCGCGGCGTCGACACGGTCCTCGTGGACGCCGACACGTACGGCGGCTCGCTGGGCCAGGCGCTCTCGGTGCTCGACGACGTCAGCGGGCTGGTCGCGGCGTGCCGGGCCGCCAACAACGGCCGGTCGCACGAGGTCGCCGGTCACCTGCTCGACATCGACCCGGGGCTGCGGCTGCTGACCGGGCTCCCGCGGGCCGACATGTGGCCGCAGGTACGCACCGGGGCGCTCGAGCTCGTGCTCGCCCAGCTGCGCGCGCAGGCCGCCCTCGTCGTGGTCGACTGCGGCTTCTCCGTCGAGCCCGGCACGGGGCACGGCGCGGCCCGCAACCAGACGACGCTGCAGGTCCTCGAGCAGGCCGACCACGTCGTGGTCGTGGGACTGCCGGACCCGGTCGGCCTGGCCCGGGTCGTGCGCGGCATCCACGACCTGGCGGAGGTCGCGCCGGGGATCGACCCGACCCTGGTCGTCAACCGGATGCGGGGGACGCTCGGGTGGAGCGAGCGAGAGGTCCGGACGACCGTCGGCCGGCTGACCGGGATGGAACCCCTGGCGTACCTCCCGCTCGATCAGGCCGGCCTCGACCTGGCGATGGTCAGCGGGCGGAGCCCACGCCAGGCGGCACCGTCCTCGCCATTCGTCGCCCGGATGGAGGTGGTCGCGGCGCACGTCCTGGCCCGG
>NZ_JAOPXQ010000243.1 GCF_025965075.1 Aeromicrobium sp. | reverse complement strand
TCCCGGTAGAACTCGCCGGTGAACGGGTTGAGCGAGCGCATGATGTCGGCGATGGTCCGGTAGCCGTGGTCCCCCTCATGCGGGGCGCGGGTGTTTTCCGCCTTGGCCAGCACGCCGGGGTTGGTTTCGGAGACCATCTTCTCGCAGTAGTCCACGCCGACGAGGTTCTCCTGGAAGATGTTGTGGTCGAACATGTACTCCGCCGCTTCACCCAGGTTGACGATCCACTCGCCCAGGTGGGGCGGCTTGACCCCGTACGCCATGTTCTGCGCGTAGCACGAGCAGGTCGCGTGGTTGTCCCCGCAGATCCCGCAGATGCGACTCGTGATGAAGTGCGCGTCGCGAGGGTCCTTGCCCTTCATGAAGATCGAGTAGCCGCGGAAGATCGAGCTGGTGCTCTGGCACTCCACGACCTCACGCTGCTTGAAGTCGATCTTGGTGTAGATGCCGAGGCTGCCGACGATGCGGGTGATGGGGTCCCACGCCATCTCCACCAGGTCGTCGCGACCTGTGCTCTTGGTCCGCTTGCCGCTGGGGATCGTCGACGTCATGACGCCCGCCTTTCTCTGTCGGGTCTACCAGGTGCGGGAGGCGCCGGTCGTCAGCGTCCTGCCGGGCTTGCGCCACTTGGGCTCCTTGTCGAGCGTGTGGGTCGTGATGTGCCGGAGGTGGCGCATCGTGCTGCCGTAGACACCCACGGCGTTGGTCGAGAGCTTGCTGCCGGGGGGCTCGTCCATGAACGGCATGAACTTGTCGGGGAAGCCGGGCATCGTGCAACCGATGCAGATCCCGCCCACGTTGGGGCAGCCGCCGACGCCGTTCATCCAGCCCCGCTTGGGGACGTTGCACTTCACAGCGGGTCCCCAGCAGCCGAGCTTGACGATGCACTTGGGCGAGCCGTACTCGGTGGCGAAGTCGCCCTGCTCGTAGTAGCCCGCGCGGTCGCAGCCCTCGTGGACGGTCTGGCCGAACAGCCAGGTCGGTCGTAGCGCATCGTCGAGCGGGATCATGGGGGCCTGGTCGGTGGCCATGTAGAGCAGGTAGGTCAGCGTCTCGGAGAGGTTGTCGGGCTGGATCGGGCACCCGGGCACGCACACGATCGGGATGCCGGCCTTGGACTTCCAGCCCCAGCCGAGGTAGTCCGGCACGCCCATCGCGCCGGTGGGGTTGCCGGCCATCGCGTGGATGCCGCCGTACGTCGCACAGGTCCCCGCCGCCACGACGGCCGTCGCCTTGGGGGCCAGCCGGTCGAGCCACTCGCTCGTCGTCACCGGCTGGCCGGTCGCCGGATCGTTGCCGAAGCCGCACCAGTAGCCCTCGTCGTGCAGCTGCTCGTTGGGGATCGAGCCCTCCACGACCAGCACGAACGGCTCCAGCTCGCCCCGGTCGGCCTTGAAGAACCACTCGAGGAAGTCGTCCGCACCGCCGTTGGGACCGCACTCGAAGTCGATCAGCGGCCAGTGCACGGCGATCTGCGGGAGCCCGGGAAGGGCGCCCAGGGCGATCTCCTCGATGCTGGGCTGGGTGGCGGCGGTCAGTGCCACCGAGTCCCCGTCACAGCTGAGGCCCGCATTGATCCACAGGACGTGGATCAGGGTGTCTTCGGCCTTCGTCGCTTCGGCTGTCGGCATCGTCGCCACGCTTCCCGGGGCGAACCATCTCCCCTGCATCGCTGGGGTCGTACCGTACGGCTCGCTTGCGCGATGCTAGCTCCAGCGATACGCCCCGCGTCTGGGGGTTAGTCAACCCTAAGGTGCGGCGGGGTCGCCGGCACAGGGCCGACGAGATCGCCCAGCCAGGCGAACCAGGCGGCAAGATTCTCCCCCGTCCGGGCCGAGACGATCATGATCTCGACGTCGGGATTCAGCCGCCGTGCATCGGCCGCGAAACGACCGGGGTCGAAGTCGACGTGGGGCAGCAGATCGAGCTTGTTGACCACGATCAGGTTCGCCGCCGCGAACATGTGGGGGTACTTCAGCGGCTTGTCGTCGCCCTCGGTCACCGAGATCACCACGACCTTGCGGTCCTCGCCCAGGTCGAACATCGCCGGGCAGACGAGATTGCCGACGTTCTCGATCACGACCAGGCTGCCGTCCGCGGGGTCGAGCTCGTCCAGCGCACGCCCGACCATCGAGGAGTCGAGGTGGCACCCGGCACCGGTGTTGACCTGCACGGCCCGGGCCCCGGCGGCACGGATCCGCTCGGCGTCGAACAGGGTCTCCTGGTCGCCCTCCACCACGAAGATCGGCACCGACAGCTCCGTGATGGTCCGCTCGAGCAGGGTGGTCTTGCCCGACCCGGGTGAGCTCATCAGGTTGATCGCGGTGATCGATCGGGCCGCCATCCGGGCCCGGTTCTCCGCGGCGAGACGGTCATTCTTGGCGAGGACCTTCTGCTCCAGCTCGAGGGTGTGGGTGCGCAGCCCGTCGGGCTCGTGGCCGTGGTCGTGCCCGTGCTCGTGCCGGTGCTGCTCGGCCCCGTGGGCCGGGGTCACCCGGATCTCGTCGGTCCCACATCCACATGTCGCGCACATGTCCCTCACCTCACCTCGACCGATGTCAGCTGCAGCTCGCGCCCGGCGACCACGTCGACGTCGGCGCTGCCGCACGAGCAGAGCAACAGCTGGTCCTCACTCTCCACCTCGCGTCCGCAGGAGCGACAGTGCACACGACCCGGGCACTCCTGGATCTCGAGGGTGGCGCCCTCGAGCGGGGTCCCTGCCACGGCCAGGTCGAAGCAGAAGGTCAAGGCGTCCGGTACGACGCCGGACAGCGTGCCGATCTGCAGCCTGACGACGGTCACGAGCCGCTCCCCGGTGCGTCCGAGGACGGCCTCGACGACGCTCTCCGCGATCGCCAGCTCGTGCATCGACACCCACCTCGTTCGGTTCCTTCACGATAGGTCGGCGGCCCATCCACGGCAACGAATGTCTGCGGGATCCCGTCGTCGCCGATGCGGTGTTCCGGCGGGACCGCATGACCCGGACGGGCCTATTGCCAGTGATTCGCTCTTGGGAAACGGTGGTGGGAACGCCGTTGCACGGAAGGTCCCAGATGCCAGCCCAGAGGTCAGCGCAGAGGTCAGCACGACGGGTCCCGGGCGACCGGTCCGCGAGGCGCCTCGAGCGTCCGGAGATCCTGACGCTCCTGTCGATGACCGGCTTCGTGCTGTTCCTGCACCTCCTGGGCTGGGGACTCCTCGCCCTGACCACGGCGAAGCACCTCGACCTCGGCAGCGCGGGGGTCTTCGGCGTGGGTCTCGGCGTCACGGCGTACACCCTCGGCATGAGGCACGCGTTCGACGCCGACCACATCGCGGCGATCGACAACACGACGCGCAAGCTGCTCGCCGACGGTTCCGACCACGGACGCCCCCTGACGGTCGGCTTCTGGTTCTCGCTGGGTCACTCCACGATCGTGTTCGGGCTGTGTGTCCTGCTCGCCCTCGGCATCCGGTCGGTCGGTCGGCAGGTCGACGACGACTCCTCGACCCTGCAGCAGGCCACGGGGGTCGTGGGGACGACGGTCTCGGGCGTGTTCCTGCTGGCGATCGGCCTCATCAACGCGGTCGTCCTGCTCGGCATCGTGCGTGTCTTCCGCAGGATGCGGCAGGGGGACTACGACGAGGCCGAGCTCGAGCAGCAGCTGCAGAACCGCGGGGCCATCAACCGGCTGCTCGGTGGGATCACGAGGCGCGTGCGCAAGCCACGACACATGTATCCGGTCGGGATCCTGTTCGGGCTGGGCTTCGACACGGCCACCGAGGTCTCGCTCCTGGTGCTCGCCGCGGGTGCCGCGACGTTCCACCTGCCGTGGTACGCCCTGCTGGTCCTGCCGATCCTGTTCGCCGCCGGCATGAGCCTGCTCGACGGCGTGGACGGTGTGTTCATGGGGCTGGCGTACGACTGGGCGTTCCTGAAGCCGGTGCGCAAGGTCTACTACAACCTGGCCGTGACGGGGCTGTCGGTCGTCGTCGCCCTCATGATCGGCGGCATCGAGCTCGTCGGGCTGCTGGGCGAGAAGGCCGGGATCGACCACGGCCCCGTCGGCTGGATCGGTGAGATCGACCTCGACCAGGTCGGCTACGCGATCGTGGGACTGTTCGTCCTGACCTGGGTCGTCGCCCTGACGATCTGGCGCGTCGGACGGATCGAGGAGCGATGGACCGAGGGCCTGGCCGGCTCCGCCCGGGACATCCCCATCCGGTAAGCGTGACCTAAGTTACACGCGGGGATCCTCGGGCGTAGGGTGAGACCGTGATCACGTTGTGAACCAAATCACAAGCGCACGATCACTCAGGTTCAACGCTCTGTCGGTAGAGGCCCGGGAGGTGCCGTGACGGCTTACACGCCGATGCTCGTGCTGGGTGGGCTGGCGGCCCTCTTCGCGATCGGAAGCATCGCGATCGCGCCGCTGACGGGCCCCAAGCGCTACAACCGCGCCAAGCTCGACCGCTACGAGTCCGGCATCGAGCCGAGCCCGCTGCCGGAGGGCGGCGGACGCATCTCGATCCGCTACTTCATCATCGCGATGCTGTTCATCGTCTTCGACATCGAGATCATCTTCCTCTACCCGTTCGCGGTCGCGTTCGACTCGCTCGGCTGGTTCGGACTGATCGAGATGTTCCTGTTCATGGTGACGGTGTTCATCGCCTATGCCTACGTCTGGCGCCGTGGAGGCCTCGAATGGGACTAGAAGAGAAACTGCCGAGTGGGGTCCTGCTGTCGACGGTCGAGGGACTCGCCGGCTACATGCGCAAGGCCTCGTTCTGGCCCGCGACCTTCGGGCTCGCGTGCTGCGCGATCGAGATGATGACGTTCGGCGCCCCGCGCTTCGACTCGTCGCGCTTCGGCATGGAGGTCTTCCGGCCCTCGCCGCGCCAGGCCGACCTGATGATCGTGGCCGGCCGGGTCAGCAACAAGATGGCTCCGGTCCTGCGCCAGATCTACGACCAGATGGCCGGACCCAAGTACGTGCTCGCGATGGGTGTCTGCGCCAGCTCGGGCGGCATGTTCAACAACTACGCGATCGTCCAGGGCGTCGACCACGTCGTCCCGGTCGACATGTACCTCCCGGGCTGCCCGCCCCGCCCCGAGATGCTGATCGACGCGATCCTCAAGCTGCACGACCAGATCCAGCACGAGAAGCTCGGCTCCAACCGCCTCGCCCAGATCAAGGAGGAGGAGAAGGTCGCCCTGCTCGCGACGCCGACCTCCGCGATGAAGGGCCTCATGCGATGACCGACGCGAAGGGCAACCAGGACGCCCGCGACGCGGGCAAGGTCACCCAGGACGCCTCGCACGAGGTGCAGGCCGAGCTCGTCCGGGCCGGCACGACCGAGCTCGAGGTCGTCGAGATCCGCGAGGGGGCGTTCGGCGCCCACGGCACCGGCGACACCAGCGGCTTCGGCGGCCTGACGCGGCCCGTCATGATGCCCGGCGCGAGCCAGAAGCCGTACGGCGGCTGGTACGACGAGGTCGCCGAACGGCTCGAGTCCGGCACGGGTCTGGCCGACGCGATCGAGAAGGTCGTCGTCGACCGTGACGAGATCACGTTCTACATCCGCCGCCAGCTGCTGCTGGAGACCGTGACGCACCTGCGCAACGATCCCGTGCTGCGGTTCGAGTTCTGCTCCAGCGTCTCCGGTGTCCACTTCCCGCACGAGACCGGCCGTGAGCTGCACGTCGCCTACCACCTGCTGTCGATGACCCACAACCGCCGCATCCGGCTCGAGGTCACGACCCCCGACGACGACCGGCACCTCCCCAGCGTCGTCCCGATCTACCCGACCGCCGACTGGCAGGAGCGGGAGACGTGGGACTTCTTCGGGATCATCTTCGACGGCCACCCCGGCCTGACCCGCATCCTCATGCCCGACGACTGGCCCGGTCACCCCCAGCGCAAGGACTATCCACTCGGTGGCATCCCGGTCGAGTACAAGGGCGGCACGATCGCACCGCCGGACCAGCGGAGGAGCTACTCATGACGCAGACGACAGATCCGTACGCCGGCACGACCGACTCCAGCGAGGGGCCGGTCTTCACCGTCACGGGCCAGGACTGGGACACGATCGACGCCTCGGCGGTCGAGGGTGACCACATGGTCATCAACATGGGGCCGCAGCACCCGTCGACCCACGGCGTGCTCCGCCTCGTGCTCGAGATCGACGGCGAGACGGTCCGCGACGCCCGCGCCGGCATCGGCTACCTGCACACCGGCATCGAGAAGAACATGGAGTTCCGCACCTGGACCCAGGGCGTGACCTTCTGCACCCGCATGGACTACGTCGCCCCGTTCTCCAACGAGGCCGCGTACGTCATGGCGGTCGAGAAGCTGCTCGGCATCGAGGCGCCCGAGAAGGCGCAGGCGATCAGAGTCCTGCTGCTCGAGCTCAACCGGATCTCCTCGCACCTGGTGTGCCTGGCGACCGGCGGCATGGAGATCGGCGCGCTGACGGTCATGACGTGCGGCTTCCGTGACCGCGAGCTGATCCTCGACGTGTTCGAGATGATCACGGGCCTGCGCATGAACCACGCCTACTTCCGCCCCGGCGGCGTCGCGCAGGACCTGCCCGACGGCGCGATCGAGAAGATCCGCTCGACGGTGTCGCTGCTCAAGAAGCGCCTGCCGGAGTACGCCGCGCTGTGCAACGCCAACCCGATCTTCAAGGGCCGGCTCAAGGGTGTCGGCCACCTCGACCTCGCCGGTTGCCTCGCGCTGGGTCTGACCGGGCCGGTGCTGCGCTCGACCGGCTATGACTGGGACCTGCGCAAGAAGCAGCCCTACTGGGGCTACGAGACGTACGACTTCGAGGTCGTGACCCGCAACGAGCCCGACGCCTACGGACGGTTCCGCGTGCGGCTCGACGAGATGTGGGAGTCGCTCAAGATCGTCGAGCAGGCGACCGAGCGGCTCGCCGTGATGGGTGGCAAGCCCGTCATGGTCGAGGACAAGAAGATCGCCTGGCCCGCGCAGCTCAGCGTCGGCGCCGACGGCCAGGGCAACTCCG
Source organism: Aeromicrobium sp. (assembly GCF_025965075.1). Classification (GTDB taxonomy): domain Bacteria; phylum Actinomycetota; class Actinomycetes; order Propionibacteriales; family Nocardioidaceae; genus Aeromicrobium. The sequence continues at coordinate 5,111 of NZ_JAOPXQ010000243.1, read as the reverse complement.
CGGAGCACATCAAGCACATCATGGGCGAGTCGATGGAAGCGCTGATCCACCACTTCAAGATCGTGACCGAGGGCTTCCGGGTCCCGGCCGGCCAGGCGTACGCCGCGATCGAGGCGCCGCGCGGCGAGATCGGCTGCCACCTCGTGTCGGACGGCGGCACCCGGCCCTACCGGGCGCACTTCCGCGACCCGTCGTTCGTCAACCTGCAGGGCACCTCGGTGATGAGCGAGGGCGGCATGCTCTCGGACGTCATCGTCGCGATCGCCAGCATCGACCCGGTCATGGGCGGGGTGGACCGCTGATGGCACTCACCGACACGACGATGGTCGAGCTCCGGGAGCTCGGGGCCCGCTACCCGCAGGCGCGCAGCGCGCTGCTGCCGATGCTGCACCTGATCCAGTCCGTCGAGGGCAACGTCACCAACGAGGGCATCGAGGTGTGCGCCGAGCTCCTGGGCATCAGCGCCGCCGAGGTGTCGGGCGTCGCGACGTTCTACACGATGTACAAGCGCCGGCCGATGGGCGAGCACCACGTCGGGGTGTGCACCAACACCCTGTGTGCCGTGATGGGTGGCGACCTGATCTTCGAGCGGCTCAAGGGCCACCTCGACGTCGGCAACGACGAGACGACCGAGGACGGCAAGGTCACCCTCGAGCACATCGAGTGCAACGCGGCGTGCGACTTCGCCCCGGTCATGATGGTCAACTGGGAGTTCTTCGACAACCAGACCCCGGAGTCGGCGATCGAGGTCGTCGACCGGCTCCGCGCCGGCGAGTCGGTGCAGGCCACCCGCGGCGCCACGATCACGTCGTGGCGGGATGCCGAGCGGGTGCTCGCCGGGTTCGAGGACGGGCTCGTCGACGAGGGCCCGACCGCCGCCGGGGCGTCGCTCGTGGGCCTCGAGATCGCCGCCGAGCGCGGCTGGTCGGCCCCGTCGATCGACGAGGCGAAGCAGGCGTCGACCGGCCCGGACGGGGTCGCGACGACCAAGGAGGGTGCCGCCGAGCAGGCCGACACCTCCCGCGCCGAGACCGAGACCCAGATCGAGAAGTCGCCGACCGGTTCGGCCGAGGAGGACACCGATGACTGATCCGCTGACTCCTGTCCTCAGCGCGGACTGGGGCACCGACCGCGCGTGGACCCGTGAGGTCTACGAGAGCACCGGCGGTTACTCCGCCCTGCGCACCGCCCTCACGATGGCCCCCGACGACCTCATCACGATGGTCAAGGACTCCGGCCTCCGCGGCCGCGGCGGCGCGGGCTTCCCGACCGGGATGAAGTGGAGCTTCATCCCGCAGGACATCCCCAAGCCGAAGTACCTCGTGGTCAACGCCGACGAGTCCGAGCCCGGCACCTGCAAGGACATGCCGCTCATGATGGCGACGCCCCACACGCTGATCGAGGGCGCGCTCATCGCGGCCCACGCGATCCGCGCCGAGACGGCGTTCATCTACGTCCGGGGCGAGGTCCTGCACGTCGTCCGCCGCCTGCGCGCCGCGGCCCGCGAGGCGTACGAGGCGGGCTACGCAGGCACTGGGCTCAACGGCAAGGGGGTGCTGGACAGCGGCGTCAACATCGACCTGGTGATCCACGCCGGCGCCGGCGCCTACATCTGCGGCGAGGAGACCGCGCTCCTGGACTCGCTCGAGGGACGCCGCGGCCAGCCCCGCCTCCGCCCGCCGTTCCCCGCGGTCGAGGGCCTGTACGCCTGCCCGACCGTCGTCAACAACGTCGAGTCGATCGCGTCGGTCCCGTCGATCGTGCGCGGCGGCGCGGGCTGGTTCAACGCGTTCGGCACCGAGAAGTCCAAGGGCTACGTCATCTACTCGCTGTCGGGGCACGTCAAGCGGCCCGGGCAGTACGAGGCGCCGCTCGGCATCACGCTGCGCGAGCTGATCGACCTCGGCGGCGGGATGCGGGAGGGCAGCGAGCTCAAGTTCTGGACGCCCGGTGGCTCCTCGACGCCGCTGCTGACCGCCGAGCACCTCGACATGCCGCTGGACTACGAGTCGGTCGGTGCGGCCGGCTCGATGCTGGGCACCCGCGCGCTGCAGATCTTCGACCAGACGACCTCGGTCGTGCGGTGCGTCCTGCGGTGGACCGAGTTCTACAAGCACGAGTCGTGCGGCAAGTGCACCCCGTGCCGTGAGGGCACGTGGTGGCTGGTGCAGACGCTCAAGCGGCTCGACGACGGCCAGGGCAAGGAGGGAGACATCGAGCTCCTGCTGGACCTGTGCGACAACATCCTCGGCCGGTCCTTCTGCGCCCTCGGTGACGGCGCCACGAGCCCCATCAGCTCGGCGATCCAGCACTTCCGCGACGAGTTCGAGCAGGGCATGCACACGCCGTCGAGCGAGCTCTTCCCGCCGGCGGCGTCCACCCTCTTCCCCCAGGAGGTGTCCGCATGAGCATCAGCACCCCCGACGCCGGGCTGCCCGCCGACGTCGCGGCCCACGCCGAGCCGCCCGTCGAGCTCCTGACGCTGACGATCGACGACGTCGAGGTCAGCGTCCCCAAGGGAACCCTGGTGATCCGGGCCGCCGAGCTCGTCGGCACCGAGATCCCGCGCTTCTGCGACCACCCGCTGCTCGACCCGGTCGGCGCGTGCCGCCAGTGCCTCGTCGAGATCACCGACGCCGGCAACGGACGGGGCTTCCCCAAGCCGCAGGCCTCCTGCACGATCGAGGTCGCCGCCGGGATGGTCGTCAAGACCCAGGTCACGTCGCCGGTCGCCGAGAAGGCGCAGCGCGGCAACATGGAGTTCCTGCTGATCAACCACCCGCTGGACTGCCCGGTCTGCGACAAGGGCGGCGAGTGCCCGCTGCAGAACCAGGCGATGACCCACGGGCAGGGCGAGTCCCGGTTCATCGAGACCAAGCGGACGTTCCCCAAGCCGATCAAGGTGTCCGAGCAGGTCCTGCTCGACCGCGAGCGGTGCGTCCTGTGCGCCCGGTGCACCCGCTTCTCCGAGCAGATCGCCGGCGACCCGTTCATCGCCCTCGTCGAGCGCGGCCCGCAGCAGCAGGTCGGCATCTACGAGGAGCAGCCGTTCCACTCCTACTTCTCGGGCAACACGATCCAGATCTGCCCCGTCGGCGCGCTGACCAGCGCGGACTACCGCTTCCGCTCACGACCCTTCGACCTGGTGTCGACGCCGTCGATCGCGGAGCACGACGCGAGCGGCTCCGCGATCCGCATCGACCACCGCCGCGGCAAGGTCATGCGCCGCCTCGCGGGTGACGATCCCGAGGTCAACGAGGAGTGGATCACCGACAAGGACCGGTTCGCGTTCACCTACGCGACCCAGGGCGACCGGATCAGGACGCCGCTGGTCCGCAACGTCGCCGGTGAGCTCGAGCCGGCGTCGTGGCCCGCAGCCCTCGCGGTGGCCGCCAGGGGACTCGCGGCCGCCGACGGCCGGGTCGGTGTGCTGACCGGTGGCCGGCTGACGGCCGAGGACGCCTTCGCCTACAGCAAGTTCGCCCGCACGGTCCTGCGCACCAACGACATCGACTTCCGGGCCCGGGCCCACTCCGCCGAGGAGGCGCAGTTCCTGGCGTCCCACGTCGCCGCGACGCAGCTCGTCGTGAGCTTCGCCGACCTCGAGCGGGCCTCCACGGTCGTGCTGGTGGGCCTCGAGCCCGAGGACGAGGCCGGCAGCATCTTCCTGCGCCTGCGCAAGGCGGTCCGCCGCCACGGCGTCGAGGTCGTCGCGATCGCGAGCCACCGCACCCGCGGCCTGACCAAGCTGTCCGGCGAGCTCGTCCAGACGGTGCCGGGTGACGAGCCCGCCGCCCTGGCCGCGCTGCAGCTCGACGACCGGGCGATCATCCTCGCCGGTGAGCGGCTCGCCGCGGTCCCGGGAGCCCTCTCGGCCGCCGTCGCCGCAGCCGGCCGCAGCGGTGCCCGGCTCGCGTGGATCCCGCGCCGTGCGGGCGATCGGGGTGCCGTCGAGACCGGCTGCCTCCCGACGCTGCTGCCGGGTGGGCGTCCCGTCGAGGACACCGAGGCCCGCGCCGATCTCGCTGCGGCGTGGGGTGTCGACACGATCCCCGGCCGCCCGGGCCGCGACACGACCACGATCCTGGCCGACACCGCCGCCGGCACGCTGAGGGCGCTGCTGATCGGCGGCGTCGAGATCGCCGACCTGCCCGACCCGGCCGGTGCCCGCGGCGCCCTTGCGAAGGCCGACTTCGTCGTCAGCCTCGAGGTCCGTGAGAGCGAGGTCACCGCCGTCGCCGACGTCGTCCTGCCGATCGCCCCGACCGTCGAGAAGCCCGGCACGTTCGTCAACTGGGAGGGCCGCCTGCGCACGTTCGGCGCGGTCCTGCGCGAGCCGGGCTCGCTGACCGACATCCGCGTCCTGGCCGGCATCGCCGAGGAGATGGGGCGCCCGTTGGGCTTTCGCACCGTCGCCGGCGCGCACGACGCGATGACCGAGCTGGGCCCGTGGGACGGTGCCCGCGCGGCCGCCCCGACGGTCGAGCCCACGACGGTCGCACCTGCCAAGCGGACCGTCGTGCTCGACGCGTGGCGCCTGCTGGTCGACGACGGCCGCGGCCAGGACGGTCAGGAGCAGTACAAGGCCACCGCCCGGCCCGCGGTCCTGCGGGCCAGCGAGGCGACGCTCAAGGCGTTCGACGTCGAGCCCGGTGGACTCGCCACGATCTCGACCGAGGCCGGCAGCGCGACGTTCCCGACCCAGGTCGCGGACCTGCCCGCCGGTGTCGTCTGGGCGCCGGCCAACTCCGGTGTCAGCCTCAGGTCGGCGCTCGGTGCCGGCTTCGGCGACCGGGTCACGCTGAGCGGAGCCACGGCATGAGCGAGCTGTTCGGCAACGAGCCCTTCTGGGTCATCGCCCTCAAGTCGGTGCTGATCTTCGTCTTCCTGCTGGTCTACACGCTGTTCAACATCTGGTTCGAGCGTCGGGTCGTGGCCAAGATGCAGCACCGCAGCGGCCCCAACGTGCACGGCCCGTTCGGCCTCCTGCAGAGCCTCGCCGACGGCGTGAAGCTCGCGCTCAAGGAGGACGTCGTCGTCAAGGCGGCCGACAAGCTGGTCTACGTCCTGGCGCCGATCCTCGCGACGATCCCGGCGTTCCTGGCCTGGGC
>NZ_JAOPXQ010000139.1 GCF_025965075.1 Aeromicrobium sp. | reverse complement strand
AGGGGCTGCCGCCCGCCGTGGCCCTGCAGCAGGCCCGCGGCGCGGCGAGCTCCCGGTCGTCGCTCGGCACGTTGAGCTCGCTGTCGGACGTCCTGCGCCTGCTCTACAGCCGGGCCGGCACCTATCCCCCCGACGCCGAGCACCTGCCCGCCTCGGCGTTCTCGCCCAACACCGCGATCGGCGCCTGCCCCACGTGCCACGGCAGCGGCGTCGCCCGCAGTACGACCGAGGCCCTCATGGTCCCCGATCCGACCCTCTCGATCGACGAGGGCGCGATCGGCGTGTGGGCCAACCGTGCGTGGGTCGGCCTCAACGTGCGGCGGATGGTCACGAAGCTCGGCATGGACATCCACGCCCCGTGGAAGACGCTCCCACAGGCCGACCGCGACTGGCTCCTGTTCACCGACGAGGAGCCGCGGATGCTGCTGCAGGGCAACAAGCAGGGCGAGGCCAGCGCCTACCACGGTCACTGGTCGTCGGCGCAGAAGTTCCTCATGCGCAACCTCGCCAAGACCCAGTCACCCACGCAGCGCGAGAAGCTCGAGGCGTTCCTCGCCGAGGGGCCCTGCCCGACGTGCCACGGCAAGCGCCTGCGGCCGGCGGCGCTCGCCGTGACGTTCTCCGGGGTCGACATCGCCGAGATGGCCGCGATGCCCCTGTCGGAGGTGTGCGCGTTGCTCGCGTCGGGCCTGGACGAGCAGGCCCGCGGCACCGACCGGCACGGCGCCTCGGCGTCGAGCGCCGCCCGCTCGCTGGTCAAGGACTTCGGTGCCCGGGTCGAGGCGATCATCTCCCTCGGCCTCGGCTACCTGTCGATGGACCGCTCGAGCACGGCGCTGTCCCCCGGTGAGCTCCAGCGCGTACGCCTCGCCGGTCAGCTGCGCTCGGGTCTGTTCGGCGTCGTCTACGTCCTGGACGAGCCCTCCGCCGGGCTGCACCCCGCCGACTCCGAGGCGTTGTACGCCGCGCTGCGCGGGCTCGTCGCGAACGGCAACTCGCTGTTCGTCGTCGAGCACGACCTGGCGATCGCCCGCAACGCGGACTGGGTCGTCGACGTCGGTCCCAGTGCCGGCGTCCTGGGCGGGCACGTCGTGCACAGCGGTCCGCCCGCGGCCCTCGCGGACGTCGCCGGCTCGTCGACCGCCGAGTTCATGTTCCCGACCGACGCGCCGGCCGCCCTGGTCGCCGCCGAGCCGTCGGGGTGGCGCCGGCTCGACCACCTGACGCTGCACAACCTCGACGACGTCGCGGTGCGCCTGCCGATGGGCGTCATGACGGTCGTGACGGGGGTGTCCGGCTCCGGCAAGTCCTCGCTGCTGACGGCCATGACCGAGCGCATCGAGGCCGACAACGAGGGCTCGGACGACCCGCAGCGGATCGTGTCGATCGACCAACGTCCGATCGGCCGGTCCCCGCGCTCCAACCTCGCGACGTACACCGGCCTGTTCGACGCCGTCCGTCGCATCTTCGCCGCGACCCCCGAGGCCAAGGAGCGCGGCTGGGCCGCCGGCCGGTTCTCGTTCAACGTCGACGAGGGCCGGTGCCCCACGTGCCAGGGCGAGGGATTCATCAGCATCGAGCTGGTGTTCCTCCCGACGAGCTACTCGCCGTGCCCGACGTGCCACGGCTCGCGCTACAACCCCGAGACCCTCGAGGTGAAGCACCGCGGCAAGGACGTCGGCCAGGTGCTTGCGATGACGGTGCAGGAGGCCTCGGAGTTCTTCGCGGACGTGCCGGGGATCCTCCGCTCGCTCACGACGCTGCTCGACGTGGGCCTGGGCTACCTGACCCTCGGCCAGCCGGCGACCGAGCTGTCGGGCGGTGAGGCCCAGCGGATCAAGCTCGCCACCGAGCTGCAGCGCCCTCGCCGCGGCAGCACGCTCTTCGTGCTCGACGAGCCCACCGGAGGCCTGCACCCCGTCAACGTGCGCGACCTCGTGCGTGTCCTCGGCCGCCTCACCGAGACCGGCGACACCGTCGTCACGGTCGAGCACGACATGCAGGTCGTCGCGGCGGCGGACTGGGTCATCGAGCTGGGACCCGGCGGCGGGGACCAGGGCGGCACGGTCGTGGCGACCGGCACGCCCGCCGACCTCCTCGACGACTCGTCGAGCATCACGGGCCCCTACCTCCGTCGCTCACTGGAGCGCGTCGCGGGTTGACCCGAACGACGAAGGGCCCCGCCCCGGCATCGCTGCCGGGACGGGGCCCTTCGGGCGGACGGATCAGGCCAGGTCGAAGCGGTCGAGCTCCATGACCTTGGTCCAGGCGGCGACGAAGTCCGTGACGAACTTGTCGCGCGCGTCGGCGGACGCATAGACCTCGGAGATCGCGCGCAGCTGCGAGTTCGAGCCGAACACGAGGTCGACCGCGGTGGCGGTCCACTTCAGCTCGTCGGTCGAGGCGTCGCGGATCTCGTAGACGTTCTCCTGCGACTCCGACGTCTTCCACCGCGCGCCGGGCGCGAGGAGGTTGGCGAAGAAGTCGTTGGTCAGGACGCCCGGACGATCCGTGAGGACGCCGTGCTCGACACCGTCGACGTTGCCGCCGAGGGCGCGGAGACCACCGACCAGCACCGTCATCTCGGGCGCCGTCAGGTCGAGCATGTACGCCCGCTCGACCAGCTGGGTCTCGGGCTGCAGCTTGTCGCCGGACCGCAGGTAGTTGCGGAAGCCGTCGGCCCGCGGCTCGAGGACGCGGAACGAGTCGACGTCGGTCTGCTCCTGCGTGGCGTCGCCACGGCCCGCGTGGAACGGCACCGTGACCTCGACGCCGGCGTCCTTCGCGGCCTTCTCGACCGCGGCGTTGCCCGCCAGGACGATCAGGTCGGCCAGCGACACCTGCGCGCCGCCCGCGGCGTTGAACTCCGACCGGATGCCCTCGAGCTTGTCGAGGACCGTCGCGAGCTGCTCGGGCTGGTTGACCGCCCAGCTGCGCTGCGGCTCCAGGCGGATGCGCGCGCCGTTGGCGCCACCGCGCTTGTCGGTCGAGCGGAACGTCGCGGCCGAGGCCCACGCCGTGCCGACCAGCTCGGAGACCGAGAGACCGGACTCGAGGACCTTGGCCTTCAGCGACGCGACGTCGGCGTCACCGACGAGCTCACCCTCGTTGGCCGGGACGGGGTCCTGCCACAGCTGCGGCTCCGGCACCCAGGGACCGAGGTAGCGGTCGACCGGGCCCATGTCGCGGTGCAGCAGCTTGTACCAGGCCTTGCCGAACGCGATCGCGAACTCGTTGGGGTTCTCCAGGAACCGGCGCGAAATCTTCTCGTACGCGGGGTCGAAGCGCAGGGCCAGGTCGCTCGTGAGCATCGTCGGCTTGCGCTTCGGGGAGTCCGCGGCCGGGCCGGGGACGATGTCCTCGGCGTCCTTGGCGACCCACTGGAAGGCGCCCGCGGGGCTCTTGGTGAGCTCCCAGTCGTACTTGAACAGGAACGTGAAGAAGTCGTTGCTCCACCGGGTCGGCGTCGAGGTCCAGGTGACCTCGAGGCCCGACGAGATCGTGTCGGCGCCCTTGCCGCTGCCGTACTCGCTCTTCCAACCCAGGCCCTGCTCCTCGAGCGGGGCGGCCTCGGGCTCGGGGCCGACCAGGTCGGCGTCGCCGGCGCCGTGGGTCTTGCCGAACGTGTGACCGCCGGCGATCAGCGCGACGGTCTCCTCGTCGTTCATCGCCATGCGCGCGAACGTGTCGCGGATGTCGCGGGCCGACGCCAGCGGGTCGGGGTTGCCGTTGGGACCCTCGGGGTTGACGTAGATCAGGCCCATCTGGACCGCGCCGAGGGCTTCCTCGAGCTCCCGCTCGCCGCTGTAGCGCTCATCGCCCAGCCAGGTGTCCTCGGGGCCCCAGATGATCTCCTCGGGCTCCCAGACGTCCTCACGGCCGAACGCGAAGCCGAACGTCGTGAAGCCCATGTCCTCGAGGGCGACGGTGCCGGCGAAGACCAGCAGGTCGGCCCAGGAGATCTTCTGGCCGTGCTTCTGCTTGACCGGCCACAGCAGGCGGCGGGCCTTGTCGAGGTTGGCGTTGTCGGGCCAGCTGTTGAGCGGGGCGAACCGCTGGTTGCCCTCGCCGGCGCCGCCGCGACCGTCGTAGATGCGGTAGGTGCCGGAAGCGTGCCAGCTCAGCCGGACGAACAGTCCGCCGTAGTGGCCGAAGTCGGCCGGCCACCAGTCCTGCGAGGTGTTGAGGACCTCGACGACGTCACGCCGCAGCTGGGCGAGGTCGAGCTTCTTGAACTCCTCGGCGTAGACGAAGTCGGGGCCGAGCGGGTTGCCCTTGGACGAGTGCGCGTGCAGCACCGACAGGTCGACCTGGTTGGGCCACCAGTCCTTGTTGCCGTGCGGACGGCCGCTCTTGACCGTGGGCGAGTCGATCGCCGGGTTCTCGCTCTCGCTGCCGTGCGCGGCTGCGGAGTCCTGCATCACGGGGCATCCGGCCTCGGCCTTGCGGTCGACGCCCTGAGGGCTCTCGGGGGTTTGGCTGTCGTTCATGGGATTCCTTCCGAAGGGGTCGAGCTGGCGGTCAGTGGGTGGAGCTGGCAGACGCGGTCGTGCACTCGGAGCAGGTGCCCCAGTAGATGACCTCGGCCTCGTCGATCGAGAAGCCGTGGTGATCCGACGGGGTCAGGCACGGGGCGCCGCCGACGGCGCAGTCGACGTCGGCGATGGCGCCGCACGAGCGACAAACGACGTGGTGGTGGTTGTCGCCGATCCGGGACTCGTAGCGGGCCACCGACCCGGACGGCTGGATGCGCCGCACCAGGCCGGCGGTCGTGAGCGCCTTGAGGACGTCGTAGACCGCCTGGTGGGAGACCTCGCCGAGATCGGCACGCACGGCGCCGAGGATCGAGTCGGTGTCGGCGTGCGGGTGGTCGTGGACCGCGGTCAGCACCGCGATCCGGGGCCGGGTCACGCGCAGGTCGGCCGAGCGCAGCTGCTGCTCGTACGTACTGGTGGCGGACACCTCTGAAGCCTCCCCCATTTTCTTGAATGAGTCAAGACAACACGCGGAGGAGAGGCGGGACTTCGGGGCACCCCCTAGTTTGGGGACGGGAGAAAGGTGCTGCGATGCTCGCGGACAGGTATGAGCTCGACCACGAGATCGGTCGTGGCGGCATGGGCGCGGTATGGCTCGGCCGCGACACGGTCCTGAGTCGCACCGTCGCGATCAAGCAGATCGGCATGACCCACGGGTCCGTGGCGCCCGACCTCGACCGGGCCGAGCGGGAGGCCCACCTCGCGGCCCGGGTCAACCACCAGAACGTCGTCGCGGTCTTCGACCTCGTCGACGACGGCGGCCACCAGTGGCTCGTGATGGAGCACGTCGACGGCCCGACCCTCGCCGCCCTCGTCGCGGAGCGAGGCGCCCTCGCGCCCGAGGAGCTGGCCCCCGTCCTCCGGCAGATCGCGGGCGCGCTCGCGGCGGCCCACGAGCACGGGATCGTGCACCGAGACGTCAAGCCGTCCAACATCCTGCTGACCTCCGACGGGACCGCCAAGCTCTCCGACTTCGGCGTGGCCCGGGCGCAGGCAGATGCCGCCCTGACCCAGACGGGTCTGGTCACCGGATCCCCGGCGTACCTCTCCCCGGAGGTTGCGATGGGCCGCAACGCGACGTCCGCCAGCGACGTCTGGTCGCTCGGCACCGCGATGTTCCACGCCCTGGCCGGCCACGCGCCGTACGACATCGGTGACAACGTGCTCGGCGGGATGTACCGGATCGTCAACGAGGAGCCCCCACGCCTGGCCGGTGGCGGAGCACTCGCCCCGCTCGTCGAGGCGATGATGCAGCTCGATCCCGAGGCGCGGCCGACGATGGCCGACATCGAGCGTGCCGTGAGCGACGCCGTCCCGGTGCCAGTGGTCGCGGGTGCCGTGGCCACGGCCGGCGAAGGAACCGTCGCCTTCGCGCCGCTCGAGCCGGCCGACCCGCCGACCCTCGCGGCACCGCCCCTCCCACCGGCGGACCTGCCGCCTCCCCGCACCCACCGCGACAGCGGTCGCAACCGCCGCCTCTGGGTCGCCGGCGGCGGCGTCGTGGCGATCATGGCGGTCGTCCTGCTGATCGCGCTGACCCGCGACGGCGACCCCGCACCGACCACTCCGTCGGCAGCCGAGCCCAGCACGGGCCAGACCTCCGCCAGCGCGTCGCAGAGCCCGGACCCGACGCCGACCACGGACGGCCAGGCCGCGCCGACGTCCGCCGAGCTCGAGGGATTCGCCAGCGACTACCTGACGGCGGCGAGCAACGACCCGAAGGACGGCTTCGCGCTCCTGACGCCCGGCTACCAGGACGACAGTGGCGGCTTCAGGGGCTACAAGGGGTTCTGGGGCAAGGTCAAGGACCTCGACGTGCAGACGGTGCAGGGCGATCCGGACCAGATGACGGTCTCCTACACCTACTCCTACGACTACAAGGGCGACCGCATCACCGAGGACGTGACCCTGCGGCTCGAGCCCACCGGCGACAGCTTCCTCGTCGCCGGGACGGTCTGACCGCGACCCACCCCGCACACCCCGCACACCCCGCGCGGCCCGCACGCCGAGACGCCGTTAGGTTCCTCACACGCCGAACGCGGAATGGCGCTGCACGAACGTCGTTGAACCAGACAGGCGCTCGTCCATCGGCGGCGCCTCCGCAACGTTCAGGAGCATTCGATGTCTGATGTCTTCACGCCGATCAAGGTCGGCACCTGGGATCTTCCGCAGCGGTTCGTCATGGCCCCCCTCACCCGCAACCGTGCCGGTGAGCAGCAGGTGCCCCGCGACCTCGCGGTGACCTATTACGCACAGCGCGCCGGTGCCGGCCTCGTCATCACCGAGGGCACCCAGCCCAGCGCCGTCGGCCAGGGCTACCTCGACACCCCCGGCATCCACTCCCCCGAGCAGGTCGAGGGCTGGCGCAAGGTCGCCGACGCCGTCCACGCCGAGGGTGGTCGCATCGTCGTGCAGCTCATGCACGTGGGCCGCATCGCGCACCCCGACAACAAGCACGGCCTCGAGACCGTCGCGCCGAGCGCGCTGCAGGCTCCTGGCACGATGGTCACCGCCGAGGGCAAGGTCGACCACGTCGTCCCCCGCGCGCTGGAGACCGACGAGATCCCCGGCATCGTCGAGGACTTCGTGCACGCCGCCCGGTGCGCCATCGAGGCCGGCCTGGACGGCGTCGAGATCCACTCGGCCAACGGCTACCTCCTCCACCAGTTCCTCGCGCCGTCGTCGAACGAGCGCACGGACCAGTACGGCGGCTCTCCCGAGAACCGGGCACGGCTGACCCTCGAGGTCACGGCGGCCGTCGTCGACGCGATCGGCGCCGACCGGGTCGGGATCCGCATCTCACCCGCACACAACATCCAGGGCGCCGACGAGAAGGACCCGGCCGACGTCGCCGCGACGTACGGCCACCTGGTCGACCACCTCGCGCCGCTCGGGCTGGCGTACCTCAGCGTCCTGGCCGACCCGCGGACCGAGCTCGTCAAGGACCTGCGGGCCCGCTTCGGCGGCATCTTCATCGCCAACACCGGCTTCTCCACCGTCACGGACCTGGCGGAGGTCGAGGAGCTCGTCGACGGCGGCCTGGCCGATCTCGTCGCGGTGGGCCGGCCCTACCTCGCGAACCCGGACCTCGCGGTCCGGTGGAGCACGGGCGCCGCACTCAACGAGCCCGACGGTGCCACGTTCTACGGCGGTGGCGCCGAGGGCTACACCGACTACCCGACGCTCCACGAGGCGACGGCCTAGGCTTCGGCCCATGGCGACCCTCATCCTCGTGCGGCACGGCCGGACGACCGCGAACGCCGGCGGGATCCTCGCCGGCCGGACCGCCGGCGTCAGCCTCGACGAGGTCGGCCGGGACCAGGCGGCCCGGACCGCGGAACGACTCGGTCCGGTGCCGCTGGTCGGCGTCGTCTCCAGCCCGCTGGAGCGGTGCCGCCAGACGGCCCGGACGATCCTCGACCGGCAGCCCGGCTCACCCGTGCGGCTGATCGACAAGGGCATCACGGAGTGCGACTACGGCGACTGGCAGGGGCGGACGATCTCCGAGCTGGCCAAGGAGGACCTGTGGTCCGTCGTGCAGCGGCAGCCGTCGGCCGTGGTGTTCCCCGGGGGTGAGTCGATGCCCACGATGCAGGCCCGCGCCGTCGCGGCGGTGCGCCGCCGCGATGCGGAGTTCGAGGCCGAGCACGGGCCCGGTGCCGTGTGGGCCGCCGTGAGCCACGGCGACATCATCAAGTCGATCCTCGCCGACGCCCTCGGGATGCACCTCGACCTGTTCCAGCGCATCCACGTCAACCCGGCGTCGATCTCGATCATCCGCTACGGCGCGTCGCGACCCGACGTCGTCGCGACCAACACCGATGCCGGCGACCTGTCCTGGCTGGCCACGAAGCCCGCCGACGACGATGCCGTGATCGGCGGCGGGGCGGGCCACGAGACGCCCGATCCGGCCCGCTCCTAACATGGATCCCATGCCTCCCCTCGTCCACGGATTCGACTGGCCCGACCGTTTCGTCGTCGGCACCGTCGGGGAGCCGGGGTCGCGCACGTTCTTCCTGCAGGTCCGCAGCGGCAAGCAGCTCGTCAGCGTCTCGTTGGAGAAGGAGCAGTCCGCCGCCCTCGCCCAGAAGATCGAGGAGGTCCTCGACGAGCTCATGTCCGACGAGGGCAACCCGTTCAGCGTCCCGGCCATCACCCCCGAGGGCTTGGTCGACAACGACCCGCTCGAGCAACCCGTCGACGAGCTGTTCAGGGCCGGTGCGATGAGCCTGGGCTGGGACCCGATGACGGCCCAGATCATCATCGAGGCCTTCCCCATCATCGAGGTGTCCGAGGACGAGCTCGAGGTGCTGGACCTCGATGAGATCGAGCCCGCCGAGGTCCTCGTGGTCCGGATCCCGGTGGGGACGGCCCGCGCCTTCTCGAAGCGGACCCGGGAGGTCGTCGGCGCCGGGCGCCCGATCTGCCCCCTGTGCCGGCTGCCGATGGACGCCGACGAGCACATCTGCGAGCTGCCCGACGGGTTCCGGTGACGGTCGGGGACCTCGTCGACGGCGACCTGGAGCTGTCGGGCCGGATCATGCCGGCGTCCAACGCGACCTTCGTCGGGACGATCGGCGACGTCACGGTCGTCTACAAGCCCGTCGCCGGCGAGAAGCCGCTGTGGGACTTCCCCGACGGCCACCTCGCCGATCGGGAGGTCGCGGCGTACCTCGTCTCGGAGGTGCTCGGCTGGGACGTCGTCCCCCGCACGTGGCTGCGCGACGGTCCGATGGGGATCGGCATGGTCCAGCTGTGGCAGGACGTCGATCCCGAGCAGGACGCCGTCGACCTCGTGCACTCCGGCGACATGCCCGAGCACGGCTGGCGTCATGTCTTCGAGGGCTACGACGGTCAGGACCGGCCGGTCTCGCTGATCCACGAGGACACCCCCGAGCTGCGCCGGATGGCGGTGTTCGACATCGTCACCAACAACGCCGACCGCAAGGGCGGGCACGTCCTGGAGATGGCCGGCGGCCACCGGCACGGGATCGACCACGGGCTGACGTTCCACGCCGAGCACAAGCTCCGGACGGTCCTGTGGGGCTGGCTCGGCGAGGACCTCGACCCCGAGGAGCGGGCCGGCGTCGAGCGGGTCAGGGCAGCGCTGGCCGCCGACCTGGGCGAGGCGTTGTCGCCCCTGCTGACGGGGCGCGAGCTCGCGGCGCTCGCCGCCCGCTGCGACCGGCTGCTGCGCGAGGGCCGGTTCCCCGCGCCCCGCGGCGACATGCCGGCGATCCCGTGGCCGCCGTTCTGACTACCCTCGGACCCATGACCCCGGACGTCCTGCTCGTCGGCTGCGGCGACCTCGGTGCCGACATCGGCGGCCGCCTCTCCGCTCGCGGGCACGACGTCCTCGCGATCCGCCGGCGGGCCGAGCTCGTGCCGGCGCCGCTGCACGGGCTCGCGGCCGACCTGACCCGCGAGCCCCCCGCGCTGCCCCCGCTCGCGCTGACCCAGCTCGTGGTGGCCCTCACGGCCCGCCCGCGGACCGAGGAGTCGTACCGCGCGACGTACGTCGACGGGCTCCGCCGCGCGCTGGACGCGCTCGAGGCCGCCGGCCAGGTGCCGCGCCGGGCGGTCCTCGTCTCGTCGACCGCGGTCTACGGCGACATCGGTCCCGAGCGGCTGATCGACGAGACGACGGTCCCGCGCCCGTCCGACGGCCCCGCCCGGATGCTGCTGGCGGCGGAGCGGCTGTTCGCCGACCGGGTGCCCGGCGGCACGGTGCTGCGCCTCTCGGGACTGTACGGACGCGGCGGCGCCCGGCTCGTCGACCAGGTCCGCACCGGCGGGGTCACCGATCCGCACCGCTGGACCAACCGCATCCATCGCAGCGACGCGGCGGCCGCGGTGGTCCACCTGCTGACGCGGGACGGGCAGCCCGGGCCGCTCTACGTCGGCACCGACGACGAGCCGTGCCAGCTCGGGGACGTCGCGGCACACCTCGCGCCGCGGCTCGACGCCCCGGCCCCGCCGGCCGCGGATCCCGCGCAGGGACACGGCAAGCGGCTGTCGAACGCGCTCCTGCGCGCGAGCGGCTGGGTGCCGGAGCACCCGACGTACCGCGAGGGCTACGCCGAGGCCTGACCCACGGGTCAAGGCCTCGAGCCGGGTCGTGCGGGTTGCCGCACACCTGTTCCCGGCCGCCCATGCTGCGGTCTTCAGCGCTCCCGTCGGCCGGCGCGTCCTGTTTGAATCGAGCTGGGCGACGCCTTCGTCGCCCTCCCCAGGACAGAGAGGCTTCATCATGTCGTTCGTCACCGTCGGCCAGGCGGAGGGCCAGGACATCCAGGTCTTCGTCGAGGACTACGCACCCCTCGCGGAGGGCACCGGCCAGACCGTCGTGCTGATCCACGGCTACCCGCTCGACGGGCGCTCGTGGGAGAAGCAGATCATCGCCCTGCTCAAGGCCGGCTACCGCGTCGTCACGTACGACCGTCGCGGCTTCGGCCGCTCGAGCCAGCCCACCACGGGCTACGACTACGACACCTTCGCCGCCGACCTGAACGCCGTGCTCGAGGCCCTCGACCTCACGGACGTCGTGCTGGTCGGCTTCTCGATGGGCACCGGCGAGGTCGGACGTTACATCGGGATCTACGGCACCGGGCGGGTCGCCAAGGCGGCGTTCCTCGCGTCGCTCGAGCCGTTCCTGCTGCAGACCGAGGACAACCCGGCCGGGGTGCCGGCGGAGGTCTTCAACGGGATCAAGGCGACCGCCGCGGCCGATCGCTTCAGCTGGTTCGACACCTTCTACCACGACTTCTACAACCTCGACGAGAACCTCGGCAAGCGGGTCAGCGAGGCCGTCGTCCGCGCCAACTGGAACACCGCCGTCGGCGCGTCGTGGTACGCCGCCTCCGCGGTCGTCCCGTCGTGGCTCACCGACTTCCGGGCCGACATCCCCCGGATCGACGTCCCCGCGCTGATCGTGCACGGGACCAGCGACAACATCCTGCCGATCGACTCGACGGGCCGCGAGTTCAGCAAGGCGCTGCCCCAGGCGACCTACGTCGAGATCGAGGGCGCTCCCCACGGCATGCTCTGGACGCACGCCGACGAGGTCAACAACCTCCTGCTCGACTTCCTCGCCAGCTGACCCCGCGCGCCCCGGGGGACGCTGTAGAACGGACACATGACAGCGCATCCCCCTCCTCCCGAGTCGTTGCGGCGGACCCTGACCCATGAGGTCGTCGTGCTGGACGGCGGGCTGTCGACCGTCCTGGCGGACCTGGGGTGCGATCTGTCGTCCGACCTCTGGACCGCCGCCGCGCTCCGGGACTCCCCCGAGCGCGTCGTCGCGGCGCACCGGACGTACTTCGCCGCCGGCGCTCAGGTCGCGACGACGGCGAGCTACCAGGCCAGCGTCGAGGGGTTCGAGGCACTGGGGATGACCCGCACGGAGGCCGCGGACCTCGTCCGCCGGAGCATCACGCTGGCGCGCCGGGCTCGGGACGAGCACGCCGCCGGGTGGGTCGCGGCGTCGGTCGGGCCGTACGGGGCGACCCTGGCCGACGGGTCGGAGTACCGGGGCGGCTATGACGTCTCGACCGCCACGCTGCGGGACTTCCACGCCCGCCGGCTCGACGTGCTGGCCGCGGCGGAGCCAGACGTCCTCGCCGTCGAGACGGTTCCCGACGTCCGCGAGGCCGAGATCCTCGTCCCGCTGCTGGACGACCTGGGGATGGACGCATGGTTCTCCTATGCCGTGGCCGAGGGCCGGACCCGGGCCGGTCAGCCGCTCGAGGAGGCGTTCGCCGTCGTGGCCGGCAGCCGCTCCATCGTGGCCGCGGGCGTCAACTGCTCGGCACCGGGCGAGGTGCTCGGCGCCCTGACGGCGGTCCGGTCGGCGGGAATCGACGCGGGCGTCGCCTATCCCAACCAAGGACGGGCGTGGGACAGCGAGACCCA
>NZ_JAOPXQ010000273.1 GCF_025965075.1 Aeromicrobium sp. | reverse complement strand
GCCGGCGCCGACGCGATCCACCCCGGCTACGGCTTCCTGTCCGAGAACGCGCAGTTCGCCCGCGACGTCATCGCCGCCGGGCTGACCTGGATCGGTCCCGCACCCGACACGATCGACGCGATGGGGTCCAAGATCCGGGCCAAGGAGCTGATGTCCGCCGGAGGCGTGCCGATCCTGGCCGTCGACGCCGAGACCGCCACCGAAGGGGACTACCCGCTGCTGGTCAAGGCATCCGCAGGCGGTGGCGGCCGCGGCATGCGGGTCGTCGAGGACCCCGCGGAGCTCGAGGGCGAGCTGGCCAAGGCCGCCGCGGAGGCCGGGTCGGCGTTCGGCGACCCGACGGTGTTCGTCGAGCCCTACCTGCCGACCGCCCGGCACATCGAGGTCCAGGTCATGGCCGACACGCACGGCACGTGCTGGGTCGTCGGCGACCGGGACTGCTCGATCCAGCGCCGCCACCAGAAGGTCGTCGAGGAGGCCCCGGCGCCCGACGTGAGCCCCTCGGTCCGCACGATCCTGCACGACGCCGCCCGGGCCGCGGTCAAGGCCGTCGACTACGTCGGCGCCGGGACGGTCGAGCTCCTCGTCGCGGACGCCCACCTCGAGACCGGCAAGGCGTACTTCCTGGAGATGAACACCCGGCTCCAGGTCGAGCACCCCGTCACGGAGGCGGTCTTCGGTGTCGATCTCGTCGCCGCGCAGATCGCCGTCGCGGAGGGGGAGCGGCTCGGGCCGGAGCCGGAGGGCCCGCACGGGCACGCGATCGAGGTCCGGCTCTACGCCGAGGACCCCAGCGACGACTGGCAGCCCCAGACCGGGACGGTGCGTACGTTCGACGTCCCGACCGGGCCGGGCCTGCGGGTCGACACCGGCGTCGAGTCGGGGTCGGTCGTCGGCATCCACTACGACGCGATGCTCGCCAAGGTCGTCGCACACGGCGGCGACCGCCGGCACGCGGTCCGGCTGCTGGCCGGGGCGCTCCGGCGCAGCCACGTGCACGGCGTCGCGACCAACCTCGACCTGCTCCGGGCGATCCTGGCGGACGAGGAGTTCGGCGCGGCCCGGGTCCACACCGCGTTGCTCGACGCGCGGCTCGAGGCCTGGACCGTCCCGGCCCTCGGCGAGCCCGCGGTCCGCCGGCTCGCCCTGGCCGCCGCGCTCGCGGAGGCGACGACCGCCTCGACGGGCGCCAAGGTCCTCGGCCGGATGCCCACGGCGTACCGCAACGTCCCGAGCCAGCCCCGCACCCGGTCCTACACGCGCGGCAGCGACGAGATCACGGTCTCCTACTCGGCCGGCCCGGTGCAGCACGACCTCGAGGGCGTCACCGTCGCCGAGGCATCGCCCACCCGGGTCGTGCTCGACGTCGACGGCGTCACCGAGACGTACGCCGTCGCGGTCGGCCCCGGCTGGGTCGACGTCGACGGGCCGCACGGGTCGATCGACCTCGTCCCGGTCCCGGACTTCGTCGATCCCGCCGACATCGTCGCGGCCGGATCGCTGCTGGCGCCCATGCCGGCCGCGGTCGTCGAGGTCGCCGTCACCGACGGCCAGCAGGTCGGCCGGGGCGACGTCATCGTCGTCCTGGAGGCCATGAAGATGCAGCACACCATCACGGCGCCGACCGACGGCGTCGTCACCCAGCTGTCGGTCACCGCCGGCTCGCAGGTCGAGTCCGGCGCGGTCCTGGCCGTCATCGACGTCCCCGCAGAAGGAGAACAGTCATGACCATCGCTTTCACCGAGACCGAGGAGCGCATCGCGCTCCGCAAGTCCGTCGCCGCCCTGGGGGCGAAGTACGGTCGTGACTACTTCGAGCAGGCCGCCCGCACCGGCAAGAAGACGACCGAGCTGTGGGCCGAGGCCGGCCGCAACGGCTTCCTCGGCGTCGCGATCCCCGAGGAGTACGGCGGAGGTGGCGGCGACATCGGCGACCTCGCGGCGGTGTGCGAGGAGCTCGCGGCCGCGGGCAGCCCGCTGCTGCTGATGGTCGTCTCGCCGGCGATCGTCGGCACGATCATCACGCAGTACGGCAGCGACGAGCAGAAGCAGGCGCTGCTCCCCGGCCTCGCCGACGGCACGTCGACCTTCGCGTTCTCGATCACCGAGCCCGATGCGGGCTCCAACTCGCACAACATCATCACGACGGCCTACCGCGAGGACGACGGCTGGCGCCTGACCGGCACCAAGACGTACATCTCGGGTGTCGACGAGGCCAGCCACGTGCTGGTCGTGGCGCGCACCGAGGACGCCCGCAGCGGCAAGCTCAAGCCGGCCCTGTTCCTGGTGCCGACCGACTCCGAGGGATTCACCTACCAGGAGATCGACATGGGCATCGTGTCGCCGGAGAAGCAGTTCACGCTGTTCTTCGACGACGTCCGGGTGCCGTCCGATGCGCTGATCGGCGGCGAGGGTGCGGGCATCGAGCAGCTGTTCGCAGGCCTCAACCCCGAGCGCATCATGGCCTCGTCGTTCGCCCTCGGCACGGCGCGGCTCGCGCTCGCCAAGGCGTCCGAGTACGCCAAGGAGCGCAAGGTCTGGGACGCGCCGATCGGTGCGCACCAGGCGATCGCGCACCCGCTCGCCCAGACGTACATCGAGATCGAGATGGCGCGGCTGATGACCCAGAAGGCCGCTGCCCTGTACGCCGCGGGCGACGTCATGCGGGCGGCGGAGGCGGCCAACATGGCGAAGTACGCCGCCGGCGAGGCGGTCTGCAACGCGGTCGACCGGGCGATCCAGACGCACGGCGGCAACGGCCTGGCCAACGAGTACGGTCTGGTACAGATGCTGGCGGGCTCTCGCCTGTCGCGCATCGCGCCGGTCAGCCGCGAGATGGCGCTGAACTTCGTCGCCCAGTTCTCGCTCGGCCTGCCCAAGTCCTACTGACCACCCCGAGAGGAGCAGGATGACCGAGCTGGTGCACCTCGACGTCGCGGACGGCGTCGCGACGATCACGCTGGACAGCCCGCACAACCGCAACGCCCTGAGCAAGCAGCTCGTCACCGAGCTTGCCGCTCACCTGACGACGGCGGACGCGGACACCGAGAGCAAGGCGATCCTGATCCGGACGTCCGGCCCGGTGTTCTGCTCCGGCGCCGACCTGACCGAGGCGGTCGGCGGCGGCATGGCCGAGGGCGCCAAGGCGATCATCGTGCTGCAGCGCCAGATCGCCACGGCGGCCAAGCCCGTCGTCGTCGAGCTGGGTGGGCCGGTACGCGCAGGAGGCCTCGGCATCGTCGGGGCAGCCGACCTGGTGATCGCCGCGGAGTCGGTGACGTTCCAGCTGACCGAGGTACGTCTGGGGCTGGCGGCGGCGATCATCTCGGCCAGCCTGATCCCGCGGTTCAATCCGCGGGCCGCGTCCGACCTGTTCCTCACGGCGAGGACATTCGACGCCGCCGAGGCCGCTGCGGTCGGGCTCGTGACCCGGGCGGTGCCGGACGCCGACCTGTCCGCCGAGGTCGCTCGCGTGCTCGCCGACCTCGCCAAGGCGTACCCGCAGGGCCTGCGCGAGAGCAAGGCGATCCTCAACCGTGACCTGGTCGCCCGCATCGACGCGCTCGGCAACGACCTCGCCGCCAAGTCGGCCGAGCTGTTCGCCAGCGACGAGGCCCGCGAGGCCATGACGGCGTTCCTCCAGCGCAAGAAGTAGAGGCCGCGGTGCGGTCCACGGATCACACATGATGACGCGGCCTGGTCATTTGTGATGATCTTCGACTGAACGACCACCGACCACTCCGGCAACCGGTTGACTGAGGTGCTCGCTCCCCCTCTCATCGGAGTACTCCCATGTCCTCGTCCGCTTCTGTCGTGCTGCGCCGGGTCGTGCCGGTGCTGGCCGCCCTGGCCGTCATCCTCGGGGCATTCGCCGTCGCCCCCGCCCAAGCCGACGATGACCCCGTGACGGTCTCCGGCGTCGTGACTGACTCAAACGGAGCCCCGCGAGTCGACGCCACCGTGACGGTTCAGCAGTTCGACGACGAATCGGGCGAGTACCTGACCCCCCGGGAGGTGTCCACCGACTCTCAGGGTGCCTTCTCGGACGACGAGGTCGAGCGCGGCAGCACGCACCGCGTCCGCGTCAACCCGAAATACCACAGCTTCGGCGAGGCCTTCTCGGCCCCGTTCGTCGTCAACGGTGATGTCGAGGTGCCGACCATCGTGACGCTGCCCGGCCGGGCCGTGACGGGCACGGTCGTCACGGCCGGGAGCGACCCTCAGGCCCTCAAGGGCAAGTCCGTGACGGCCTTCCGAGTCGAGGGCGACGTGGTCGACTCCGCTGGAGAGAGTGTCACCACCACGTCCGGCGGCACGTTCAACCTCGACAGACTGGCGCCCGGCACCTACAAGATCGGCGTCGCGGATGGCGACGGCGCGTTCGCACCGACGTTCTACGGCTCGGACCGCATCGGCGAGGCCACCGTCGTCACCACCGAGGACACCGCCCTCGACCTCGGCACGATCGCGATGCACCCCGGGGCCACCCTGACCGGAAGGGTGCTGACCGACAAGGGCAAGGCGACGGAGTTCGCGGAGGTGTTCGCGTACGACGTCCTGGCGGACGGCAGCATCGACAAGCGGCACGCCCACGTGGCCAGCGTCACCAGCAAGGGTGTCTGGACGGTGGCGTCGCTCGCTCCCGGGAACTACAAGGTCGAGGTGCTGTCCGACGACTACCTCGACGAGTTCTACAACGGTGCGGTGACCGCGGCGGGCGCACAGACCTTGGCCCTGGCCTCCGGCCAGACGCTCAAGCTCGCTGACACGACCCTTGAGACCGGCTCGGCCTTCACGGGCAAGATCGTCAACACGTCCAAGGCCGGGCTGGCAGGCATCGTCGTGACCGCCTATGCGGTGGACGGGTCGGGGAACGTGGCTGAACGGTCGTCCGGATTGGCCGAGACCAACAAGAAGGGCACGTTCACCCTCGAGCCGCTGCGGACCGGCAAGTACCAGCTCGTCGCCCTCGACCTCAAGCACGCGTACGTGCGCACGACCTTGGGCACGTTCACGGTCGGGGTCAAGAAGACCAAGTCGGCTGGCACCCGCGTGATCAAGAAGGAGCCCGGGCCGGCCACGATCACGGTCAGCGCCAAGGGCGCCAAGGCCAAGGCGACCTTCAAGATCACGGTGAAGACATCCAAGGTGACGCCCACCGGCTCGGTCCAGGTCCTGCTGGACGGATCGGCGCCCAAGACGGCGAAGCTCAAGAAGGGCAAGGCCACCATCACCGTGACCAAGCAGGCCAAGGGCAAGCACACGTACACGATTGCCTATCTCGGAGACGACCAGGTGTTCGAGAAGTCCGTCAGCAAGACGGTCACCATCAAGTAGTTCCACCCACCACGACGAGGGCCCGCGACCACCTGGTCGCGGGCCCTCGTCGCGTCGCGTTGAGGCGTCCCGGCAGGCGAGATCGGCGCACGCAGGCCCCAACAGGTCTAGGGTCGCCTCTATCGGGGGAACCCTCGGGTGGTTCACCACGGAGGAGACACATGCG
>NZ_JAOPXQ010000237.1 GCF_025965075.1 Aeromicrobium sp. | reverse complement strand
CGACGACACGGAACGCATCGGACGGGGCGTCGCTCGCTGACGTGGACCACGCGACGAGTGATCCGCCGCGGACGACGTAGAACTCCCCCGGCTGCGTCGGCCAGGCGTCCCGCTCGTCGAGGCGACGGTAGCCCGCGGCGTCGAGCTCGGAGGCCACGGTGCGACACACGTGGAACGGCGTCGGGGAGGCGTCGATGAAGCTGCAGAGTTCGGCGGCGGGAGCGATGGTCACGACCGTCAGCCTAGTGGTGGCGGACGCACGAACGCCCCGACCCGGAGGTCGAGGCGTTCGTGGTGGAGGGCTGCGAGCTCACTTCGTGAGCTGCACCCCGTCCGCATTCCGCTTGTGATCCGAGAGGTCCTTGTGAGCCGAGGACGAGTCGTGACGGCCGCCACGACGAATGAACACTCCGAGACCGATGAGGATGAC
This sequence comes from Aeromicrobium sp., assembly GCF_025965075.1. Taxonomy (GTDB): domain Bacteria; phylum Actinomycetota; class Actinomycetes; order Propionibacteriales; family Nocardioidaceae; genus Aeromicrobium. The sequence continues at coordinate 15,320 of NZ_JAOPXQ010000237.1, read as the reverse complement.
TCCGAGGATGAGGCCGCCGAGCGGGACAGTCGTCTTGACCGCCGCGAGCAGCTTGGACTTGCCCTCGTAGTCGTTGACGTTCTTGGTCACGTTGGCGTCGGTGTACGCCAGCGTGGCCTTGGTCGTGGTCAGGACACGCTCGCCATCGAGCTCGAGGTAGTTGTCCTGGGCCGTCCGGCCCCAGATCACGACCCCGGTGACGGGCTCGACGCTGTAGTCCGTCACGCTCGAGTAGATTTGGTCGGCCGTCACGGTCGACGCCTTCTCGTCGATCAGCGAACCGGGAACGTCGATCGTGCCCGTCTTGATCGGGGCGATGGTCTGGCGGTACTTGTAGACCTTCAGGCCCTTGACCTTGCCCTCACCGACGTACTTGGCGGGTGTCGCCTTGCGCAGCGTGCCGTCCCAGAACTGGTAGGTCTTCTTCTCCGAGCCGAACGGGAACTTGAAGTAGAGGCCCTTGAAGTCACCGGGGGCGACCTCCTTGCCGTCCGCGAGCGACTTGGTGTCCTCGTAGGACACGGACTGACCCGTGTTGCGGTCGAACGCCACGCGGTCCTGCGTCGCGCTCAGCGCGGTCTCGCCGCTGGCGAAGTCGAAGGTCGGCTTGTCGGTGCTGTCGTAGATGTCCCAGATCGCGACGTCCTTGCCGAGCGCCTCGCTGGCCTTCTTGCTCGCCTCGACGTCGCCGCGAACGGCCTTGACGTTCTTGAGCGGGCCCTTGGTGATCTTCAGGCCGGCGGCCGCGTCGAGGTACTCGGCGTCCGCGCCGGGTGCCGTCTGCGCCATGCTGGTCGTGTCCTGGTTCAGGGGTACGACCGCGAGCTGGTCGTACATGTAGAACTTCGACAAGGCGGCGAGCGCGATCAAGAACGCGCCGAGGAACAGTGCGACTGTCCCCAATTTCTTTCCCACTGTGGGCTCCCTCCACATAATGATTCACTGAGAACGTAGCAGCGACGGGGGTCACCAGGTGTCACGTCCGATGGATCGTGCGCTGAGCCTGTCGCGCCACCGTGCTGTGAGACGATCTCCGACGTGACTTCGCTGCTCGACGAGGGCACCGCGGTGGTCCGCGCGGTGCGCCATGACCCCACCGCACGACGTCGCGCCCTCACCGTCGTGGCGATCACGCTCATCACGGCGCAGCTCATCCTTCGCGCCTGGGCCGTCTGGGGCAGCTGGTTCTTCGGCGACGACTTTGTCTTCCTGGCCGATGTGGCCCGTGGCCAGGCCGATGCCGAGTGGTTCTTCCACCGCCACAATCTGCACTTCATGCCCGGGTCGTTCGCGCTGGTCGTCCCGGTCGCCGCGGCGGGCGTCTACGCGTGGCACGTGGCGGCAGTGGAGATGATCGTGTTCCAGGCGGCCGCGAGCCTGGCCTGCTGGTGGATGCTCCGCACGCTGTTCGGCAACAGGGCCATGATCCTCGTGCCGCTGACGATCTACCTGTTCTCCGTCGTGACGATCCCATCCCTGATGTGGTGGGCCGCCGGGGTCAATTCCATCGCGGTCCAGCCCTTCATGTTCGGGGCGATCGGCCTGCACGTCCTGATGCTGCGAACCGGCCAGCGCCGCTTCGCGCTGGGCGCGGCGCTGTGCGTGCTGCTCGCGCTCCTCTTCTACGTCAAGGCGCTCCTGATCGCGCCCGTGCTTGCGGTCCTCGCGGTGTGCTACGCGGCGCAGGGCCCCCTGCCGCGACGGATCTGGTCGCTGCTGGTGCGCTTCCGTCTCGCATGGACCCTCTACGCCCTGTCCGGTGTCGCCTATCTGATCGCCTACTTCACCCTGCCCGCCGAATCGTCGCCTGCCGGAAAGGTGGACTACGTCGACCTGGCCGACACGTTCGTCGTGAAGAATCTGTCGACGGCCCTGTTCGGGGGCCCGTGGAGCTGGCTGGAGATCGGCGGCGAGGCCGGACCACGTCAGCTCGCCGACCCCCCACAGGTCGCCTGGATCATCTGCCTGCTCGTCCTCGGCGGCGCCGTCGTCCTGCTCGTCGCCCACTACAAGGGCGCGCTGCAACCCCTGTGGTTCGTCGTGCCCTACGTGCTCGTCACGGCTGGTCTGCTCGGCTACGGTCGCGCGGGGGTCTTCAAGATCACCTCTGCCGAGATTCGCTACTGGGCAGACTTCATGCCTGTCCTGACACTGGCGGCTGCCCTGTCGCTGATGCCGTTGCGCGGCCTGCCCGCCGTCCTGGTCCGCCGTCCCGTCTCGCTCATGAGTCGACGCGTGGCGCACCGCATACTGGCCGGCTACCTGGTGGTCTTCGTGGCCGGATCGATCGCGTCAACCCTCGGCTACGTCAAACCCTGGCACCAGGACTTCGATGCACGGCGATATCTGACGACGGCACAGCAGGATCTCGAGTCCCGGTCGACTCCTGTCCCACTGGCCGACCAGGCGGTGCCCGGTCCGGTCATGCCCGCCCTCTTCGACCCGTACAACCTTCCGCGCCTGCTCCTGTCCCCGCTCGCCACACGGTTCACGACTCCTGACGTCGCGACCGACATGCAGGTGCTGGACGACAACGGCTCGATCAAGCCGGGATTCGCCTCACCCGACTTCACCGTCGCGTCCCGCCGGCTGGCTCGGTGCCTGCAGGGCGGCGCCGAGTCCCAGCACATAGCTTTCGGATCGGCGACCTACGACTTCCCGTTCTGGCTGTCAATGTCCTATCGGTCCGACACCAGCACCGAGATCGGACTCGTCGTGGGGACGAAACACTACGACGCTCGCCTCGAGGCCGGCACGCACACGCTCAGCCTTCGCACGGAAGGCAGCAACGATCGCATCGTGTTCGACCTGCCGTCGGGGGCACGCCTGTGCGTCAACACACTCAACATCGGAACCTGGATGGAACCACGATGACGACCGCACGACGCGACTTCCCCCAGCTGGATGCGATGCGCGCTGTGGCGTCCATCGCCGTCGTGGCGACGCACGCCGGCTTCTGGTCGGGCTACTACACGACCGGCCGGTTCGGCGTCGCCGTGCAGCGGCTCGAGGTCGGCGTCGCGATCTTCTTCGTGCTCTCGGGGTTCTTGCTGAGCCGGTCCTACCTCGTCTCGGCCCACGACCGCGTGCCCCACGAGGCCGCCAGACGCTACTTCAGCAAGCGCGTGCTCCGGATCTTCCCGGTGTACGTCGTCAGTGTCGTCGCGGCGTTGGCGCTGATCGAGGAGAACCGGTCCATGGGCCTGGGTCGATGGATCCAGAACCTGCTCCTGGTGGACCTCTACCGGGAGGACCAGCTCCCGCAGGGGCTCACCCAGATGTGGAGCCTCACCGTCGAGGTCGCGTTCTACCTGATCCTCCCCCTGCTCGGCGCCTTCTTCATCCGTGTGCTGTGCCGCCGGCGATGGCGTCCGGTACGGCTTCTCGCCTTCCTGCTCCTCGTGATGGTGGGGAGCCTCGCCTGGGTCCTGGTCACCCACACCGTCGACGCCTCGTGGGCCGGCCACGCCGCGCGCTGGCTTCCCGCGTACGGCAGCTGGTTCGCGCTCGGCATCGGCCTCGCGGTGCTGACGATCGACTCCTCGTCGCCCGGTCGCCTGACCGGCGCGCTGATCGCCGCGGGTCGTGACCGGACCTCGTGCTGGGTGGCTGCCGCCGCGATCTTCGCGATCGTCTCGACCCCCCTCGGCGGGTCGCCGCTGCTCATCGCGCCGACGCCGACCCAGGCCGTGATGCGCCACGTCTGCTACGCACTCGTCGCGGTGCTCGCGGTCGCGCCGTGCGTCCTCGGCAGCGACGACTCCCCCGTGGCACGAGTGCTGGCCCTGCCGCCCTTGAGGCACCTCGGTCACATCTCGTACGCGATCTTCTGCTGCCACGTGACGGTCCTCGCGGTGGGGGTGCCCGCGATGGGGTTCACCGTCTTCGACACGTCGTTCCCACTGCTGTTCGTCATCATCTTGGCGATCAGCATCGTGGTGGCCGAGGCGCTCTACCGCGTCGTCGAGAGACCGTTCATGTCGCTCGCACCCGGCCGCCGCCGCCAGACGACACCGACGACAACTCCCAGCGAGAGCGCTGCACACAGCTGAGGGAAGCGCCACGGGATGACCGGCACGTCGCCCCCGGCGATGGCCCACCACGCGTAGCACCCGACGGCCGGCAGGAGCGTCGCCGCGACCCACCACGCCGCGGGCTCGCGACGCGTTGCCACCTTCGACCCGATCGCCGCGCCGATCAGCGCAACGGCCACGCCCGCGGTCCCGGCCACGAGACCCAGGAGCGCGAACATCCCGAGGAAGCCCCCGATGCTCAGGTCACGCGGCTGCTGGGCGTCCGCGACGTGACGCGGACGACGACCGCGCACGAGCACGATCCCGATCAGGGCGAGAGCCGTCACGGCACCCAGGACCAGCGCCGCACGATATGCCGTGTTGGCGGTGAAGGTCTCCTCCACCTCCGTGGACCCTGTTGCCGGCAGGCGCCAGCCGCGTTGCCACCCGTTGACCGTGACCGGCACGGCGGCCCGTCCATCGGCCACGCCGGTCCAACCGAGGTTCGCGTTCTGGGCACGTGTCACCAGATTCCCTGCGCCGGTCCCGTGACTCGAGGAGCCGCGAGCGGTCATGACGACGCGGCCCGCTCCGTACAGGTCCGAGGCGTTCACCGTGACTCGGTTGAGCCCCTTGGCCATCGTGAGGGGGACGTCGTCGCACAAGCGGGCAGTGCCCGGCTCCGAGGCGGCGAAGGCCGCGAGCGAGGTCCGCACGGCCGTCCGGTGGGTCTCGCCGTTGATGCGGACCGACGGCCCCGACCCGCACGGCAGGACGATCATGTCGCGGGAGAGTCGTGGCTGCTTCGCGGGCTCACCGTCGAAGGTGAGCTCGGAGACCCCGACCGGCAGGACGCTGGGGAAGCCGTCGACGCCGAAGTCCCGCGCCTCGCCGTTCGTCTTCAGGTGCACCGCGACGTGATCGGCACGCACCGAGGTGAAGCGACCCTTGCCGTCCTTCAGCTTCACCTGTCGCAACGTGCCATCGTCGAGCTCGAGCGTCACGGCCGACACGCTGGAGGCCGGCAGTCCCGCGAGCGTGCTGACGTCGATGCTCGAGATCGTCCGGGTCTCCTTCCACCGCACGTCGAGGGTGGGGTCGGTGTCGCCGAACGCGGAGATCCATCCCGTCCGGGGGTCGCCGTCCGCGACCCGGGCCACGCTGTTCCGGACGTCCGCGGCGAGGCTCGAGCTTGCGGAGACGATCTGCGGCAGACCGTCCTGGAGCAGGGCGTCGGCGCCCGCGCCCGCCACCGGGGCGGTCACGACCCTGAGGTCGTAGTCCGAGGTCGTGGGCATCGGGAGGATGCGATCGATCGTGACCGCGTCCTCGCTCTGCGTGCCCACGCCGGCTCGACACCGGTCGAGCTGCTGGACTGTCACGCACGACGGGCTGCCGCCTTCGTCGACTCCGAGGACGACTCGGTCGACCTTCCCCCAGGCCTTCGGCGTCGAGGGCATCGCGAGTGGTCGGGAGAGGGACAATGCCTGCGAGGACACGCTGGCGATCGCGAGACGGCGCGAGCCCTGACGGTCACCTTCGATGTGGAGCTCGCCCACCCGGCCGACGTCGACCAGGACCGGATCTCGTCCCACGGCAGTACGCCGGACCGTGCCATCCTCGGTCGAGATGCGCAGCTCCACCTTCTCGCCTGGCGCCGCGTCCGCGACGATGCGCACGCCACCGACGTCACGCACCTTCGCGAGCCCGAGGCGCAGCCAGCCGGTGTCGGAGTCTGCGACCCACGACGTGCGTGGATCTCCGTCGAACGCAGACCACACGTGCGAGCCGGGGTCGACGGACCCGAGGCTGTCGGCGCCCGAGCTGGAGCTGGAGGCCTCCAGCGAGACGGCGCCACGCAGGACCGGCGTGCTCAGCCACTCCTCGTCCCGCGGCTGCAGGTAGTCGTGCAGGCGACGCTTGAGTGCGTACGGCTCGTCGACCGCGAGCGACGCCGAGCGCAGGGAGTCGACCCTTCCGAACGAGGCCTCCTGACGACGCAGCCCGTCGGTCACGAGCAGGTCCCCGGCCGGAGACTCGTCCTGGTCCTGCGCCAGGACGACGGAGCGGCCGTGGAGCACACCGAGCTCGTCGAGGACCGTCGTTCCCTCGGCCGAGCCCACGACCGTCGGTGTCGTCTCCAGCGTCTGGATCGTGGATGACGGCGTGGGGTCGTCGACGGCCCAGATCTCGATCGCCTGGTGTGCCGACTGCCACCCGCCGGCGGAGAACGAGCGCTCGCTGTCGAGGTCGATCATGGGCTCGCCACCCAGCGTCGGACCGAATCCCGCCACCTTGCTCAGACCGGGCGTGTTCCGCAGGGTTGCGTAGACCGGCTCGGTCCGCCCGTCGGCGACCTCGGGCTCCAGGTCGTTGCGGACGACGAGCTGACCCACCCCAGCTCGACGCAGGCTGGTCGGGAGGCCTGCCGAGCCCCGTCCCTGGTTGAGCGCCGACGTGATCGAGTCGAGGTAGCGGATCGTGCCGGTGGGCGTCAGGGGGATGCTGTTGCGGACTGCCCACGGGGATCGCGCGATGGGCTGCATGAGCTCGTCGCCGGTGCTGCCCCACAGGTAGTCACCGAACCCGGACGAGGGGACCATCAACGAGGTGCCGACCCCGGCACGCGCAAGGTAGTCGGCGGTGTCCTGCCAGTAGGTCGGCGTCACCTCGAACGAGCGACGGTTCGCGAGCTCACCCGTCCACGCGGGAGCGGTCGCGCCGACCAGGGCGGCAGCCACCAGCACCGCGGCCCCGGCCCGCCGCACCACGTCGCGACGTTCCGCCTGCGCGCCTCGCCTCACGGCGGCGTCGAGGGCGTACGCGGCACCCAGCACCAGCGGGATCCGCACCACGACGTCGAACTTGTGGGTGTTGCGCAGGGGTGCGAGCGCACCGTCCAGCAGCTCCTGGGCGGACCCGGACCACCAGCCTGCCACCGAGCCGGTGTGACCGATCGTGACCAGGGCGAGCCCGCTCAGGACGCTCCACAGGAGGAATCGGCGGTGCGTCGCCGGCGCCAGCGTGATACCCACGACCCCGAGGACCATGAGGACACCGGTGTTGAGGATGACGGCGGCATTCGTGATGAGCTCCCGGCCCGCCACCGCCCCCGACGAGATGTACGGCACCCAGTTGGACGTGCCCCGCAACGCGTCCACCAAGGTCGCGGCGGAGGTCGTGACCGAGGAGCTCTCGATGAAGTCGAGGAACGGCGGGCTCACCGAGCCCAGGAGGAACAGCGGCGCGAGCCACCAGAACGTGCCGAGCAGGATCAGCGGCGGCCACCAGATCATGAGTGCGCGTCGGCGCGGACCCCGAGGCGCGGTCAGCAGCCAGATCGCACCGAGCGGGATGACGGCGAAGGTGGCGACCGCGTTGACGCCGCCGACCGCCGCCACGGCGAGCGCGCTGAGCGCTGCTTGTCGCCGGGGGCTGCCCCGCCGCAGCCCCAGGACCAGGGGAACGAGCACCCACGGCGCCACCGCGGACGGCCACACCTCGATCGAGCTGGGTCCGATGACCGAGAGGATCCGGGGCGACAGCGCGAACAGCAGGCCGGCGAAGATCTGCACCCCGAGCGAGGAGATCCCCAGGGCCTTGCACAGGGCCACCATCCCCAGGAACGCGACGCACAGCAGCATCGCCCACCACAGTCGCTGCACGACCCACGGGGACAGGTCGGCGGCGTGGCCCAGCCAGAAGAACGGTCCCATCGGGAAGAGGTATCCGTACGCCTGGTTCTGCACCTGGCCGAAGAAGCCGTCGGCGTCCCACAGGTCCAGCGAACGAGCCAGGAACCCACTCGGGTTGATGACCAGGTCCAGCTTGGTGTCAGCGACGATCCGCCCGGGCTGCTGGACCAGCGCAAGCGCGGCAAGGACCAGACATGTTGCGGCAAGGCGAAAGCGTCGACGTACGTCGCTCACGTCTTCCTCAGGACGATCGCCAGGTTCCACGTCACGAGCTCACGCAGCACCGGGACCCGCAGGACCCACCACGACCATCGGGGCAGGTAGCGCGGGATGACGGCCACGACCTCGGCGCCGGTCTGCTTCTTCGCCCACGCCAGGCCCGCTCCGGCGGTCACGGCGAACAGCGAGGTCCCGAACACGTTCTTGGGCGGGTGCCCGTGCTTCTTCTCGTACCTGCGTGCGGCACGGTGGCCGCCGAGGAAGTGCCACGGCGCAGTCTCGTGACCGCCCCAGGGGCCGAACCACAGCGTGTAGGAGATGAAGACCAGTCCCCCGGGCTCGGTGACCCGCACCATCTCGTCGGCCATCGTCCATGGCTCGCTGACGTGCTCGAGGACGTTCGACGAATAGGTGGCACCGAAGCTGTCGTCCTGGAACGGCAGCTGCATGCCGCTGCCCAGGACGGTGCCGGGCATCGGCTCACCCAGCCCCGAGAGCTCGCCGAGGTCCGCGTCGAGCGCCGTGTAGGTCGCCCCGGCCGCACGGAACGCGTCGGCGAAGTAGCCGGGGCCGCCGCCGACGTCGAGCGTCCAGCGGCCGTCGAGGTCGGCGTACGTGCTGATCTGGTCGACCGAGTCACTCGCCAACGTCCCGTAGAAGCGGTCGGGATCGGTCTGCTCGACACGAAAGGCCCGGAACAACTGCCAGGATCGTCGCAGAGTAGGACGGAAGGACAGGTCGGGCACCCGGAAAGGATACGGGAGCAGTGGACCACCCCACTGATAGCATCAGGTTGTCGTGTTGAGGGACACGACACCGTCACGTTGAGGGACGTGTCGCGAGGCAGCTGCCGGGTTCGCCCGGCATCAAAGGGAGGGACCGGCACCCGCCGGTCGAGCCATGGACATACTTTTCTGCAACTGGCGGGACACTCAGAACCCCGAGGGCGGCGGCTCCGAGCGCTACGTCGAGAACATGGCGCGTGGCCTGGTCGAGCGTGGTCACCGTGTCACCATCGCGTGCGCCGCGCACGACAGTGCGCCCCGCACCGAGGTCGTCGACGGCGTCCGCTTCGTCCGCCGCGGCACCAAGATGGACATCTACCTCCGCACGTTCCTGGCGCTGCTGCTGGGGCGCTACGGCAAGGTCGACGTCGTCGTCGACGTGCAGAACGGCCTCCCGTTCTTCACCAGGCTCGCGACTCGCAAGCCCGTCGTGGTGCTGGTGCACCACGTGCACCGCGAGCAGTGGCCCGTCGTCTACCCCGGCTTGATCGGGCGCGTCGGCTGGTGGATCGAGAGCCGTCTGTCACCGCGGCTCTACGCCCGCAGCAAGTACGTCGCGGTGTCGCAGGCGACCCGGCTCGAGCTCATCGACCTCGGTGTCGACCGTGATCGCATCACGGTGATCCACAACGGCAACGACCTGGCCCCGTCCGTCGAGGGCACCCGCTCCCCCGCGCCGCGCATCTGCGTCCTGGGTCGCCTCGTCCCGCACAAGCAGGTCGAGCACGCGGTGGACGCCATCGCTGACCTGGTGACCGACCATCCCGACGCGACGCTCGACATCGTCGGTGCCGGCTGGTGGGAGGACGAGCTGCGCGCCTACGTCCGCAGCCGCGGCGTCGAGGACAACGTGGTCTTCCACGGGTTCGTCGACGACGCGGCCAAGCACGAGATCCTGTGCCAGGCGTGGGTCATGGCGCTTCCCTCGATCAAGGAGGGCTGGGGCCTGGTGATCGGCGAGGCCGGTAGTCACGGCGTGCCGACCGTGGCCTACAGCACGGCCGGCGGCACGACCGAGTCGATCGACCACAAGAGCTCGGGTGTCCTGGTCGACACGCCGGAGGAGTTCACCAGCACGATCCGTGAGCTCGTCGAGGACGAGCAGTGGCGTGCCTTCCTCGGGCAGGGTGCGCTGGAGAAGTCACAGACGTTCTCCTGGTCCGCGTCCCAGGCCGACTTCGCCGCGGTCGTGGGCTCGGTCCACCCGTCGTAGCAGGCAGCAGCAGCTGGTCGGGTCGGCCGGAGCCGACACCTCCGGGACGGACAAGAAGGGCGGACCCCGTGGGGTCCGCCCTTCTGACGTGCCTGGTGCCGGTGATCAGCCGTTCGAGCCGTAGCTCACCGAGCTGCTGGTGCTGATCGGCTTCTCCGCCGCGCTCTGCTGCGACTGGACAACTCCGACAACGGTGGCGCCCGCAAGACCGAGTCCCGCGATGAAAGCGATGATTCCGCCAGTAAGTGTTCCCACAATTAAGCCTCCCTCAAGACAGCCCACAGCGTAACAGGCCAAGGGGGTCAACCCCGGATCAAGCGCACCGTCCCGTTGCCGAACCCCTGTCCGACTACCCTGATGGCCATCATGCCCACCAGCACTCGTACCCCGACGAGCACCGCCGCAGCGATCCTGCGGTCGGCTCGTCCCCGTCAATGGGCCAAGAATCTGCTGGTGATCGCCGCGCCGCTGTCGGGCGGCGTGATCGACGAGCCACATGTGATCCCACGAGTCCTGGCGGCATTCGTCTCGTTCACCCTCGCGGCGTCGGCGGTCTATCTGTTCAACGACGTGAGGGACGCGGAGGCAGACCGTCGTCATCCGACCAAGCGCACCCGGCCCGTGGCCTCCGGAGCACTGAGCTCGGGGCTCGCGACATCCGCCGCCGCCGCGCTGGCCGTGTCGTCGATGGGGATCGCTCTCGCCGTCGGCGTCGAACTTGCGCTGACGATGGCCGTCTACCTCGCCGTGCAGGTGCTCTACGCGATGTGGCTGAAGCACCAACCAGTCCTCGACCTGGCGATCGTCTCGGCCGGCTTCCTGCTGCGGGCCATCGCCGGTGGCGTGGCGACCGGCGTCGAGCTGTCCCAGTGGTTCCTGTTGGTCGCGTCGTTCGGCTCCCTGTTCATGGTCGCCGGGAAGAGATACTCCGAGCTGATGAGCCTGGGAGAGGGGTCCGGCACCCGCCGGAGCCTCGAGACGTACTCGGAGTCGTACCTGCGCTTCGTCTGGAGCCTGGCCGCATCCGTCACGGTCATGGCGTACAGCCTCTGGGCCTTCGAGATCCGTGGTGACTCGACGATCAGCTGGCAGCCGATCTCGATCGCCCCGTTCGTCCTCGGTCTGATGCGCTATGCGGTCGACATCGATCGTGGGCTCGCCGGCGAGCCGGAGGACGCCGTGTTGCGCGACCGCGTGCTGCAGGTCCTCAGTCTCATGTGGCTGGCGACATTCGCGCTGGGCGTCTACTCGACCTGATCCGGTCGGCCCGCCCCCTGACGACTCCCGCCAGGCCCAGCAGGAGGGTCAGGCCGGCGACGGACCAGGTCACGATCATGATCCGCCGGTCCCCCTCGTCGACCGGTCGTGCCCGTGCATCCGGGATCGTGAAGACCCGGATCCCGTCCCCCGTGACCGGCAGCTCTCGCGCACCCCGGACCTGACGCAGAGATCGGTCAGCGTCGAGCGCGTCGGTCTCCACGACGACGATCCCGATGCCCCGACGCGCCAGCCGCGCAAGGACGTCGTGGTCCTTGCCGGCGAGGATGCGGCCGATGCCGGCGGCCCGCGGGTCCTCCCCAGCGATGGGCCGCCCTGACACGTCGAGCGCGTCGTTGGTGACCGTCGTCCGGTCGAAGTAGCGACCGGCGGGGTCGAGCACCGGCGTGTCGTCGTTCCACGCCGGGCGGCGGTAGGCCGTGAAGGGCAGCACGAGGATGTCGCCCGGGACCGAGCTCTTCTCGATCGTCTCCCGCGCCGCGGTCCACGACGCCGGGTACGACGTCGGCTCCACGCGCCCACCGACACCGAAGGCCAGGTCGGGGAGCGCCGCGAGTGGCAGCACGATGGCGAGGATCGGCACTGCGGAGGCCCAGGAGGTGTGCCTCAGCCTGCTCGCCGCCGCGGAGGCACCGACGCCGAGCGCGACGGCCTCCAGGGGCACGAGAAGGGCCAGCCACCGGGTGCCGTCGCGCACGATGCCTCCGGCCGGTACGTCCTCGACGACCCGGCCGACCAGGTCGGGGGCCAGCCAGCCACCGAGCGCGATGACCAGACCCACGCCGCCGGGCACCGCCAGCGCGCTCAGGAGCCGGCGGTCATCGCACCACAACGCGACGAGCCCCACGATCATGAGGGCTCCGAGCAGCGCGGCCAGGACCACCGCCGTCACGAGGGTCCGCGAGGTCGGGACGACATCGGTGTTCCAGATGCCGCCGAGCGTGAGCGCTGACCCGAGCTTGCCCAGGCTCCCCTCCCCCTGCAGGTCGAACAGCGCGGCGGCGGCCGGGTCGGTCCGCGCGATGTCGACGTGGAGCAGGCCCGACACGATCCACGGCCCGTTGACCAGCGCGGCGAGCAGGATCAACCGGACGGCGCCATGTCGCCAGGCGGCGACGCCCCCCATCACGAGCCCCATGACCCCGGTCGCGGGGCTCAGCGCGGTCGCCGCGAGGGCCAATGCCGCGATGGACCACCGCGGGGCGTCGTCCTCGACGAACGCCCGGACGAGCCAGGGGAAGCCGGCAAGTGCCACCAGCACCGGCCACTGGCCCAGCACGAGCCGCTCGGCGACGTACGGGTTCCAGATCGCCAGCGTCGCGGCGGCCAGCTGCGCGGCCACGGATCGGTGCCGGAGCAGCCGGGCCATCCCCAGACCCAGCACGAACAGCGCGATCAGCAGCACGAGCCGTTGGACGAGGACCGCCGGGATCGCAGCGCCCAGCAGACCCGCGACAGCGTCCGAGGGCACCGCGCGGGGCAGGCCTGTCCCGAGGCCCCACACCTCCGGACGGTCGAGGCCGAGCTGTGGCACCCAGACCATGTCATAGGTGAGGAGATAGCCCCCGCGGAGCCACGGGACGCCGATGACGATCGTCACCGCGGCGCACCACAGAGGCACCACGCTCGCGCGCCATCGCTGCATGCTCGCCCCTCGTCGTGGTTGGTCCTGTCCACGGCTATTGTGCCGTGGTGAGGACCGCACGGACGACGATGACCGGCGGCACCCTCGTGGCCGCCGGGATGATGGGCATGAACGTCGCCGTCTACGGCTTCAACGTCGTGGCGGCCCGCCTGCTGGTGCCCCACGAATTCGGGGCCCTCACGGCGCTGTTCGGCATCATCCTGGTCGGGACCGTGGCCTCGTTGGGCCTGCAGGCCGTCACCGCCCGTCGGCTCTCCGTGGATCCGGAGCACAGCGGCGAGATCATCAGCGCCACGGCTCGCGTCACCGTCATGGTGGCCGCCATGGTGGGACTCGTGGTCGCGCTGTCGACCGTCGTGCTCACGCCGATCCTGAGGCTCGACGACTACTGGTCGGTCGTCCTGTGCGGCGCGACCCTGGTGCCGCTGACGATCATGGGCGCCCAGGCGGGCGTGGCCCAGGGCACCGAGCGCTGGGGCTCCCTCACGGCGGTCTATCTCGGCAACGGGTTCGGCCGGCTCATCGGCGGCACCGCCGCGATGCTGATCAGCCCGACGCCGGTCGCGGCGATGGTCGGCATCGCCGTCGGGTCGTGGCTGCCCGTCCTCGTCGGGGCCCGCCTGCTGCTGGGGCACGGCAGCCATGGTCCGCCGGTCAGCCGCAAGCCCCTGATCCGCGAGGCGCTCCTCTCGACGCACGCCCTGCTGGCCTACTTCGTCCTCAGCAACATGGACTCGCTGATCGCCCGTAACGTCCTGGACGAGCACGACAGCGGCCTGTACGCCTCGGGGTTGATCCTCGCCAAGGCCGCCCTGTTCTTCCCGCAGTTCGTCAGCGTCGTGCTCTTCCCGTCACTGGCCCGAGCGACGACGCACCACGCCCGGCTGCGGGCCGTCTCGCTGGTCGCGGCCTTCGGCGCGCTCGCGGTGCTGGCGACAGCGGTGCTGCCCCGGCTCGCCCTGATCCTGGTGGGCGGCGACAAGTACGAGGAGATCACCGACCGATTGTGGCTCTTCGCCCTCGCCGGCTCCCTGCTGGCGATCGTGCACCTGCTGGTCTTCGAGGCCCTGGCCCGGCACGCCCACGGCATCGTCGTGATGATCTGGGTCGCGGTCGCGGCAGTGGTCGCCGCGGCGTACGGCCTGAACGTCGACATCACGGGTCTCGTGCTGACCGTGGCAGTCGTCGCCGCGGTGCTGGCGACGGTCGTCTACCTCACCCCACACCCGACGAAGGCTCCGCCGAGCTCGCTCGCGACCGACCCCCGCGACCTCTGAGGGCCGTCCGCCGGTCAGTGACCGGCCTCGTGCCACGTGCGACCGACACCGACCGAGACGTCGAGCGGCACCGACAGGTCGGCGGCTGAGGCCATCTGGTCGCGGACCAGCTGCTCGACCTGCTCCCGCTCCCCCGCGGCGACCTCGAGCACGAGCTCGTCGTGCACCTGCAACAGCATCCGCGAGGTGAGCCCGGCGGCGTCGAGCGTCCGCTCGACGTTGAGCATCGCGACCTTGATGATGTCGGCGGCCGATCCCTGGATCGGGGCGTTGAGGGCCATCCGCTCGGCCATCTCCCGGCGCTGCCGGTTGTCGCTCTGCAGGTCCGGCAGATAACGCCGGCGACCCATGATGGTCTCGGTGAAGCCGGTCTGGCGTGCCTCGTCGACGAGGCTGCGCAGGTAGTCCCGCACACCACCGAACCGCTGGAAGTAGTCGTCCATCAGGCCCTGCGCCTCGCCCGTGGTGATGCCGAGCTGCTGGCTCAGCCCGTAGGACGACAGTCCGTAGGCCAGGCCGTAGTTCATCGCCTTGATCCGGGCCCGCAGCTCGCCGTCGATCTCGCTGGGGTCACGGCTGAAGACCTTGGCCGCCATGACGGTGTGGAAGTCCTCGCCGGAGTTGAAGGCCGCGATGAGGTCGGCATCCTCCGACAGGTGGGCCATGATCCGCATCTCGATCTGGCTGTAGTCGGCGGTCACGAGGGTCTCGAAGCCCTCACCCACGCAGAACGCCTCCCGGATGCGTCGTCCCGACGCGGTGCGGATCGGGATGTTCTGCAGGTTGGGGTCGTTGGAGCTCAGCCGCCCGGTGGCCGCGATCATCTGGGCGTACGTCGTGTGGATGCGGCCGTCGTCCGAGATCGACTTGCGCAGCCCCTCGACGGTCTGCCGCAGCCGGGTCACGTCGCGGTGGTCCAGCAGGTGCTGCAGGAACGGGTGCCCGGTCTTGGCGAACAGCTGCTGCAGCGCCTCGGCATCGGTCGTCCAGCCGGTCTTGGTCTTCTTGGTCTTGGGCATGCCGAGCTCGTCGAACAGCACGACCTGCAGCTGCTTGGGCGAGCCGAGGTTGATCTCCTTGCCGATCGCGGCGAACGCCTCGGAGGCCGCGTTCTGGGCGCGCCCGGCGAACTCCGACTCCAGCTCGACCAAATGGTCGTCGTCGATCGCGATGCCGGTGCGCTCCATCCGCGCGA
>NZ_JAOPXQ010000230.1 GCF_025965075.1 Aeromicrobium sp. | reverse complement strand
TACTGGTCGCACACCCACATCACGATCGACGTCGTGCCCGGGCGGGGCGCCGGCTTCTCGATCGAGGGGCCGACCGGCAACCGCTTCATCATCCGCTCGCGCATCTTCACCGAGGAGGAGACCGCGCAGCTCGCGACGGAACCCGCGCGCTAGGACGTACCGCGTGATCCGGGTCTCCTGCGAACGAGTCGAAGGCCTCCCGTCATGCCGACGGGGTTGGGGACTCTTCCTTGGTGGAGCGACACGATCCAGGCGTGTCCCTCGCCCGAGTCGACCGAGGTTCCATGCGCGCGTTCACCCACCGGCCCCTCCGAGCTGCCGTGCTCGGGCTGCTGGTCCCCGTCATGGCCCTCACCGGGCTCTCCGTGCTGACGACCCCCGCGAGCGCCGCGGCCCCGGTCGACGGCCTGACCCAGGCGACGGCCGCCGCGTCCTGCTGGGAGATCAAGCAGGACAACGCCGCCTCTCCTGACGGCGCCTACTGGATCCTGACCCCGCAGCTCAAGGTGCCGACCAGGATCTACTGCGACCAGACGACCGACGGCGGTGGCTGGGAGCTGATCGGCCGCGGCCGGGAGGGCTGGACCTACAACTACAACGGCAAGGGCACGCCGGCCGACGTCGCGACGACCGTGACGGGACAGGCGGCGTTCTCGCCGCGCCAGCTGGACTCGAGCGTCGTCAACGGCCTGCTGGGCGGCAAGCGGTTCGACGACCCGGCCTCCGGCAGCGGCGTCCGCGTCCGCCGCGCGGCCAACCAGGCCGGCACCTCGTGGCAGGAGACCCGGTGGACCTACCGGGCCGGCTCGCGCGACCGGTGGAGCTGGGCCCTCGGTGCGGGCTTCCCGCTCGCGTCGGTCACCCTCGACGGTGTCACTGGCAGCAACACCACGACGTACGAGTTCGGGTCCGACCAGGCCTATCGCCGGCTGTGGACGTACGAGGACGCCAGGAACGGCTACGTCCGGGGCTTCAACTACGGCAAGAACGGGCTCGGCACGACCGCCGCGGCCAGCTACATCTACTCCAAGGCCACCGGCGGCCAGTACGGAACGCCGTTCAGCCAGGTCTTCATCCGGCCCAGGATCCGGAGCAGCGACCTGTCCTTCCCGGCGGTCCCCGACTCCGGCACCGCGGCGCAGACGATCCGCGCCGTCCCCCGCAACGGCGCCCTCGCGACGACGTGGGGCGTGACCGGCATCGGCAACGGCGGCACGGCCGAGACCGCCGGCGAGGTGCAGGCCTTCGCCCAGATCGGCGGCACGATGTACGTCGGCGGCAACTTCACGACGGTGCAGAAGGGGGCGTCTGCGACCGGCACCGACGTCGTCGCCCAGCCCTACCTCGCGGCGTTCGACGCGACGACCGGGGACCTGATCCGCTCGTTCAAGCCCGTGCTCAACAACCAGGTCAAGTCGCTCGTGGCGCTGCCGGGCGGCAAGCTCGCGGTCGGCGGCGAGTTCACCTCCGCCGGCGGCACCGCCCGCAAGGGCCTGGTCGTGCTCGACCCGGCCAGCGGGGCGCTCGACCCGTCCTGGACGACGAACCTCGAGAACCGGGTCGGGGACAAGGCCGTCTCGGTCCGTGGCCTCGACACCGACGGCACCCACCTCTACCTGACCGGCGCGTTCACGCACTTCACCCGCCCCGGCACGACCGAACGCTACGCCAAGAACGGGGCCCGCATCCTGCTGTCCAGCGGCGTCGCTGACAACGCCTGGAACCCCGACTTCAACGGCACCGGCACCGCGGTCGACGTCAGCGACGACAGGACCGCGGTCTACTTCTCGGGCTACTTCACGCAGATGAAGAACAGCACCCAGCCCGCCGACCGGGCCGCCGCGATCAGCACCGCGACGGGCGGCAACAAGGTCGCGAGCTGGCAGCCGACGTTCAGCACCTCGGGATCGGCCCGCTACCAGCAGGCCGTGAAGCAGGTGGCCGGCAAGGTCTGGCTCGGCGGCTCGCAGCACAGCATGTTCTCCTACGACCCGTCGACGTTCGCGCTGGAGAACACGCACGTCACGAAGGCCGGCGGTGACATCCAGGCGATCACGGGCGGCAACGGTCTGGTGTTCGGGGGCTGCCACTGCGAGAACTGGAACTACTCCGACACCGCGAAGTACGACACGACGTCTCCCGGCTCCACCAACATCACCTGGAGCCAGGCCGACAAGATCTACTACGTCGGCGCGTGGGACGCGACGACCGGCGACTACGCGCAGGAGTTCACCCCCGAGATGCGGGCCCGGCTGGGCCGCGGCGCGTGGGCGCTCGACGTCGCGTCCGACGGCACCCTGTGGGCCGGGGGCACCATGACCAGCGCGGTCAAGGAGAACGGCGCCAACCAGTGGGTCGGCGGCTTCGTCCGCTTCGCGGTCCGCCCGCACACCGCCCCCGCGGCCGCGACCGGCCTCGCGGCCGCGCTCGACGGGACGAACGCCAGGCTCACGTGGAGCTCGACCGCGGCCGCGGGCACGACCTACGAGGTCGTCCGCAACGACCGCGTCGTCGCGACGACGACGGCCAAGGAGGTCACGGTCCCCGGCTCGACCGGCGCCGACCGGTTCTTCGTCCGCACCGCCGACACGTGGGGCAACCGGTCCGCCTCGACGTCGGCCGTGTCCCCCAAGAGCGTGGCGGCCACGACGACCCTCGTTCCCGCCGGGGCGACCTGGTCCTACTCCTTCGACAACACCACCCCCGTGACGCCGGCGTGGAAGACGTCGGCGGCCGACACGTCGTCCTGGGCCACCGGGCCGGCGGCGCTGGGCTGGGGCACCGGCGCGATCGCGACCAACATCGACGTCCCCGCGGGCGGCACGCGCGCGCTGACGTCCTACTTCCGCCGGTCGTTCTCGGTCCCCGCGGCCGCCGGCATCACGAAGCTGACGCTGACGACCCGCGCCGACGACGGCGTCGCGGTCTACGTCAACGGCACGGAGGTGGCCCGGTCCAACCTGCCGGCCGGCACCCTGACCCCCACGACGTACGCCTCCTCGGCGCCCAGCACGGCCGCCGCCGTCGCCGCCCCGGTGACGTTCGACGTGCCGGTGGGCCTGCTGACCGACGGCACCAACAGCATCGCCGTCGAGGTGCACTCCAACTACCGGGCGACGCCCAGCGCGAGCATGGACCTGTCCCTCGTCGCGACGTCATGAGCGCCGTCACCGAGGAGCGGGGCGCGCGCGCCGCCTACGCAGCCCTGGCCCGGGCACAGAAGAGCGGCGCCGGGATCTCGTTCTACATGCGCGTCGTCAACCGCCGGCTGGGCCGCCTGATCGCTGCGGCCGCGGCCCAGACCCGCGCGACGCCCAACCACATGACTGCCGCGAGCTTCGTGTCGTTCCTCGCCGGGGCGGCGCTGCTCGTCGCGGTCGATCCGGGAGTCGCGATGGCGATCGGCTCGATGATGCTGCTGCAGCTCGGCTTCGCATTCGACTCCGCCGACGGCCAGCTGGCCCGGCTGCGCGGTGGCGGCTCGCCGGCGGGAGAGTGGCTCGACCACGTCGTCGACTCCGCCCGGCACCTGCTGTTCCACCTCGCGGTGATGATCGGGCTCCACCGGTTCACGGACGTCGCGGACGTCGTGCTGCTGGTCCCGCTCGGCTTCGCGTTGGTGTCGACGGTCCGCTTCTTCGCGCAGATCCTTGCCGAGCAGCTGGCCCGTCGGGACCCGCTGGCCGAGCCCGACGCGGTGCCGCGGTTCGGGACGCTGATCCAGATCCCCGCCGACACCGGTGTCCTCAACCTCGTCGTGGTGCTGTGGGCGTGGACCACGGCGTTCCTGTGGGCGTACGCGCTCCTGGGCGTGCTCAACGCGGTGCTGCTGGTCGCGACCCTGGTGCGCCGCCACCGGGATCTCGCCGCACTCGGCCGCGGGCCGCGATGAGCACCCGCCTCGAGGAGCGCCCGGCAGCCCCGGCCCCGGTCGACGCCCACGAGGCACTGCCGGCGTGGCCCGTGCTGACGCTGGTCTGGGGCTTCCCGGTCTTCTGGGCCCTCGGCGCCACCGTGATCGCCGGGGTGCTGCTGACCGTCGTGATGCTGTCCTACCTCGCGCACTACCGCGCGACCCGCCTGGTCCCTGGCGTCTACGCGTTCACGGCGTTCGTCGTGTGGATCGTCCCGTGCGCCATGATGCTCGACTCGACCTCCCGGGCGATGGGCTACGCCTACCGGCTGTCGATCCTCCTGATCGTGGGCACCGCGCTGGTCTACACGGTGAGCGCCGGGAGCCGCCTGAGCCGCCGCCGCATCGTCAACGCGCTGACGTTCCTGTGGTTCGTGACGATCGTCGGGGGACTGGTCGGGATGCTCCTGCCGGAGGTGCGGCTGTCGACCCCGGTCGGGATGCTGCTGCCGGAGTCGCTGACCCACAACGAGTACGTCCACGACCTGTTCTTCCCGCCGCTGGCGGAGGTGCAGCACCCGTTCGGGTCCCCGACGACGTTCGTGCGTCCGTCGGCGCCGTTCCCCTACGCCAACAGCTGGGGCGTGGCGCTGGTGCTGCTGACCCCGGTCGCGGTCGCGGGCTTCCTGCAGGCGCGGTCCCGGCTGCTGCGCGGTGCCATCGTCCTCGGCCTCGCGGCGATGATCGCGCCGGCGATGGCGACGTCCAACCGGGGGATGTTCGGCGCCCTGCTGCTGGCGGCGGTCTACGTCGTGGTGCGCCTGGCGATCCGCGACCGGGCCGCCCCGGTCCTGACGATCGCGGTCCTGGGGGTCGCCGGCGGGATCGTCCTGCTCGCCAACGGCCTGGTCGCGCAGATCTCGACGCGCCAGCAGTACGGCGACTCGTCGGGGACCCGGCTGAGGCTGTACGACGAGACGTTCCGGCGGACCCTGGAGTCCCCGCTGCTGGGTCACGGCGCGCCCCGGCCGTCGACCGAGCAGGCGATCTCTGTCGGGACGCAGGGCTACGTCTGGATGCTGATGTTCAGCTTCGGATTCGTGGGCCTGGCACTGTTCCTGACGTTCCTGTGGGGCACGACGCTGCGGACGTGGCGCGCGCCGGGTGACGTCGACCTGGTGCTGCACAGCACCCTCGTCGTGGCGAGCGTCGTCATCGTGGTCTACGGGATGGACGTCATGCAGCTGCTCACGATCATGCTCGTCGCCGCCGTGCTCCTGCGACGGCGCCACGGCATCGACCGCGACCCGACCGGTGGCTGACCGCGGCTCGCGCGGGATCGCCTGGGCCGGTGCCGTCAATCTCGTCGGCGGTGGGCTCGGCTCCCTGATCGGGCTGGTGCTCGCGGCGATCGTGGGTCGCGAGCTGGGCACGGAGGGCGCCGGCACGTACTTCCTGGTCGTCGCGGTGTTCATGATCGTGTCCAACGTCGCCGAGCTCGGTGCCGACACGGGGCTGGTCCGCTACATCTCCGCCGCACGCGCGACCGGCCGGCTCGTCGACGTCCCGCACCTGCTGAGGACCGCGGTGCCCCCCGTGGTGCTGGCCGGTGCGCTGGTCGTGGTCGTGGCGGCCGGGGTGGTCGCCACGACGGGCTCCCTCGGCGGGCTGTCGCCGGCGTTCCTGGTGACGGGCGCGGCGGTCGCGGTCCTGTCGTCGCTGCTCGCCGTCGTGCTCGCGGTGACGCGGGGCCTCGGGGACGTGCTGATGTACCCCTTGCTGCAGAACGTCACCCTGCCCCTGCTGCGGGTGGGCGGTGTGCTCGCGGTCGTCACGGCCGGCGGGGGAGTCGCGGCCGTACTGACGGCGTGGATGGCCCCGGTGCCGGTCGTGCTCGCGCTGGCGGCGGGCGTCGCCGTGGCCCTGACGCTCCGGCACTCCGGCACCCTCCGGCCCTCGACGGCACGGCCGGCCGAGCGGCGCCGGTTGTCCCGCGAGTTCTGGTCGTTCAGCGCGACACGGGGCGTGACGGCCGCCGTCGAGACCCTGCTGGAGTGGATCGACGTCATCCTGGTCGGGGCGTTGACCTCGCCCGAGGAGGCCGGCATCTACGCCGTCGTGACGCGCTGCGCCCGTGCCGGCGAGGTCATCCAGCAGGCCGCGAGGATCGCGGTCGGCCCCCAGATCAGCGCCGCGCTCGCGCGGGGTGCCCGACAGGAGGCCCGGGAGGTCTACGGGCTCGTCACTGCGGCCATGATCTGGCTGGCATGGCCGTTCTTCATCGTGCTCGCGGTGTTCGGCGACGCGGTGCTCTCGCTGTTCGGCCCGGGCTTCGACGACGGAGCCGCGTCCCTTGCCATCCTGGGCCTCGCGA
The DNA here is from genome assembly GCF_025965075.1 of Aeromicrobium sp. Taxonomy (GTDB): domain Bacteria; phylum Actinomycetota; class Actinomycetes; order Propionibacteriales; family Nocardioidaceae; genus Aeromicrobium. The sequence goes on along the minus strand of NZ_JAOPXQ010000230.1, from coordinate 4,025 downwards.
TGGGGCTGGCCACCGCGGCGGGGACGGTGCAGACGATCCTGCTGATGGGTGGTCGCAGCTCGTGGCAGCTCGCGGACAAGTCGGTCGCGCTGGCGCTCAACATCGCCCTCGACCTGGCGCTGATCCCACTGTGGGGGATCGAGGGCGCCGCCGTCGCCTGGGCCGTCACGATCGTCGTCGACACCATGCTCGTCGTCTATCAGGTGCAACGGCTGATGGACCTGCGTCCGCCGGCCCAGCACCTCGGTGTCGCCGCGGCCCTGTCGGTCGGACTCGTCGGGTCCCTGACGGCCGCGTCTCGTCTGGTGCTGGGGTCGAGCGTCCTGGTGCTGCTGGGGACCCTCGCGGTCGTCGCGATCGTCTACCTGGCAGCGAGCTGGCCGTTGCGGCACCGGCTCGGCCTGGTCGACCTCGTCGCCCACCGCTCCGGAAGCATGGTCTCGGCCTAGCCAGGCATGACCCGGGGTGGGCGGTGCACTAGCGGTTGAGCGAGATCATCTCGGGCTGGGCCGGGAACAGCGCGGTCAGGGCGATGTCGACGCCCTTGGAGCGCAGCAGCCCGGCGAGGCGCCGCAGGGCCGCGGCGTCGTCGTTCGTCGAGCGGGCCAGCAGCACCGAGTCCGAACGGGTTGCCAGCGCGACCTTGTTGGCGTCGGAGGTCAGGTTGGTCGTGTCGATGACGATGACCTCGCCGGCCCAGGAGTCACGCTTCTTGTCGGTCGGCCAGCCGCGGCTGATCTTGCCCTCGTTGATGGCCCCGGCGTCGACGAACCGGGCGCTTCGGCCGCGGCGCGACAGCGCGTCGGCGAGCTCCTGACCGGGCGCCGTGGCACGTCCGGCGTGCTCCTCGGCGTCGACCATGATCAGGAACGGGCGCTCCGTGCCGATCTCGGTGGGGATCTTGAGCATGAATGCCGCGATGTCCCACGTGTCGGCGCGGTTGGTGTCCTTGGTGCCGTCGAGGACGATCTGGTCACCGATCGCGTGGAGGCCGTCGACGCCGCCGATCTCGGAGTCCTCCTCCTTCTTGCGCAGGAGGGCGAACGGGATGCCGAGCAGGATGCCGAGGACCAGGCCGGCCACGCCGAGGACGACGGGCCCCGGTGTGGACGGGGTGGCAGGCGTCTCGGCGCTGCCGACGATCTGGCCGGGGTTGAGGTCGAAGTTGCCGAGCTCGGCGAGCTTGGTGCCGAGGGCGTCGGCCTGGATGCGGAGCGAGCGCTGGACGAGCCACGACTTGTTGACCGGGCGACGGGCGTCGGCCTGGACTGCGGTGATCTGCGACTTGGCGGCCGACTCGAGCCGGTCGATCTCGTCCTTGGCCTCGTCCCGGCGGGTCATCAGATAGGCCTCGGCGACGGCATCGGCGCCCGCTGCCGACTGCTTGGCAGTGGTGCCGGCGTAGCGGATGTCGAGGATCAGGGAGTCGTCCGGGGAGGAGACGGTCGTCGCCTCCTGGATCGTCTTGGCGCCGATCGAGTAGCTCGGCGCCAGGAGGGTTGCCGCTACGGCGGCGACCTTGGTCGACCGGGCGATGCCGGCCTCGGTGGCCATGCTGACGGAGCGGGAGGCGTCGGTCGACGACGTCAGCGGATCGGCGTTCATGGGGTTGACCGACACCGTGGTGGTGGCGTCGTACGTCGCGGGGATCGCGTACGAGGCGAGCACACCGGCGACCGCACCCAGGATCGCCATCACGAGGATCACGGGCCAGTGCCTTCTGAGCGAGCCGCCGATGTCGGTGAGCTGCACGGGCTGCGGAGCAGTGGCCATGTGGGAGTGTCCTCGGGTCGTCCTGTGGGCCCCCGGGTGGGGGCCGTACCAAGAACGAGTCCCGACGGGTGCGGGTATGACGGCAGGAAAAACAACTTGTCCGGTGAGGCGTCGATCACAGGGTCGTCCGGGGACACCGTCAACGCAGGAAAAATCATGCCTGGGCATCGATCCCCGCGTGGCGGGGCCGGCTCCGGCGGCGCCCAGCGTCGAGGACCGGCCCGACGGCCGCATGATTTGTTTCAGGATCCGCCCGGACGACGGAATAGATGGTCTGGAGATCTCTGGACGAAGGTTCCCGTCGCATGTCATCCTTCCGGTGACCATCACCATGGGTCACAGATCACCGGGCTCCCACCGGGGCCTCGATCGCACGCACGACACATCCAGGGGACACAGATGCAGGACGTTGACGTCGTCGACGAGCCTGATGCCGGGGCTCCGTTCGTCGCGCTCGACGACGGGCAGCTCCTGGCGTTGGCACGGGTCGGCAACCAGCAGGCGTACGGCGCGCTGTTCGCGCGCTACAGCTACGCGGCCCACCGGCTCGCCCGGCACCTGGGCCAGAAGCAGGACTCCGAGGACGTCGTCGCGGAGTCGTTCGCGCAGGTCCTCGACCTGGTGCGCCGGGGCAAGGGGCCGGACACGGCGTTCCGTGCCTACCTGTTCACGACGATCCGGCACGAGTCGGCGCGGCGCGCGCGGGCGCGGCGGCGGGTGACACCGACGGGCGACCACTCCGACATCGACCGGCCCGTGCCGTTCGGCGGCGGGGACCTCGACGGCTTCGAGCGCTCGGCGATCCGCAGCGCGTACGACTCGTTGCCCGCCCGGTGGCGGACCGTGCTGTGGCACCTCGACGTCGAGGGTCGCAAGCCGCACGAGCTCGGTCCGCTGCTCGAGCTGTCGCCCAACAGCGTCTCGGCGCTCGTCTACCGGGCTCGCTCGGGGCTCCGCGAGGCCTATCTGCAGCAGCACGTCGGCTCGGGCAGCGACGACGACAGCGAGGTCTGCCGCGAGGTGCGGGCCCGGCTGTCGGCGTTCGTGCGCGGCACGGCGGCGGCCCGTGACCAGGAGAAGGTGCACACGCACCTGGCGTCCTGCCGCGAGTGCATGGTGATCTACCTCGACCTGCAGGAGGTCAACCGCGAGGTCGGCAGCGGGCGGGCCGCGCGGGGCTGAGCCGTGGTGACCGCCCTCACGCCCCTGCATTCCGGCCCGATGGCGTCACGAAGGAGGTCCGCAGACCTCTCCCAAGACAACACCACGAGAAGGCATGGACTCCCAGTGAATGACGCACGCGCCAAGTTCGACGTCGGCTACTCCAGCGGTGTCTTCGACATGTTCCATGTGGGACACCTCAACCTGCTGCGCCGGGCCCGCAACCACTGCCACCACCTCGTGGTCGGTGTGGCGAGCGACGAGTACGTCGACCACCTGAAGGGGCGCCCGCCGGTCGTGCCGTGCGACGAGCGGATCGACATCATCTCGGCGCTCGGGATCGTCGACGAGGTCATCATCGACCGCTCGGAGGACAAGGTCGCGATCTGGCAGCAGCGCCCGTTCGACGCGATCTTCAAGGGCAACGACTGGCAGGGCACGCCCAAGGGCTACCGGCTCGAGCGCACGATGGGCGACCTCGGCGTCGAGGTCGTCTACTTCCCCTACACGCGGCACACCTCGAGCTCGATGCTCCGGTCGTTCCTCGCGGACCACGAGGAATGATCGCCCCCGAGCGGGCCGCCGCCGTCGGCCCCACCCCGACCCGTGTGCCCCCGGCGGTGACGGCGGTCGTGCCGACCCACCGCCGGCCCGAGCTGATGGCCCGCGCCGTCGAGAGCATCCTCGCGCAGACCTACGCCGGCGAGATCGAGGTCCTCGTCGTCTTCGACGCGTGCGAGCCCGTGCTGCCTTCCGTGCCCCTCGGCGACGGCCGGACGCTGCGTGCCGTCGTCAACGACCGTGTGCGCGGGCTCGCGGGGGCCCGCAACACCGGCATCCTGGCAGCGCGGCACGACTTCATCGCGTTCCTCGACGACGACGACCACTGGATGCCGGGCAAGCTCGACGCACAGATCGCGGTCTTCGAGGCCCACCCCGAGGTCGGCCTGGTCGGCACCGCGATGGAGGTCGACGACGGACGCTCGACGCACGAGCGTCCCGTCCCCACGGTCGTGACCCACGCCGACCTCGTCCGCGACCGGATCGCGGGCCTGCACTCGAGCAGCTTCGTCTTCCGCCGCGACGTGCTG
>NZ_JAOPXQ010000225.1 GCF_025965075.1 Aeromicrobium sp. | reverse complement strand
ACAGGCCGACGCCGTACGCGCGGTGTCGGACGCCGTGCGACGCTCCCGTTCCGGGATCGCCGACCCCGACCGGCCGACCGGCTCGTTCCTCTTCCTCGGCCCCACCGGTGTCGGTAAGACCGAGCTGGCCAAGTCGCTGGCCGACTTCCTCTTCGACGACGAGCGGGCGATGGTGCGCATCGACCTGTCGGAGTACTCCGAGCGGCACGCGGTCTCGCGCCTGGTCGGGGCGCCCCCCGGCTACGTCGGCTACGACGAGGGCGGGCAGCTGACGGAGGCGGTGCGCCGCCGGCCCTACGCGGTCGTCCTGCTCGACGAGATCGAGAAGGCCCACGCGGACGTGTTCAACATCCTGCTGCAGGTGCTCGACGACGGACGGCTGACCGACGGCCAGGGACGTACCGTCGACTTCCGCAACGTCATCCTGATCCTGACGTCCAACCTCGGATCGGGGTTCCTGTCCGATCCCGCCCTCGACGACGCCGCGAAGCGCGATGCCGTGATGGGGGTCGTGAAGGCGTCGTTCAAGCCCGAGTTCCTCAACCGGCTCGACGAGATCGTCATGTTCGACGCGCTCGGCACCGATGAGCTCGCCCACATCGTCGACCTGCAGGTCGCGGCCCTGGCCAAGCGGCTCGACGCACGGCGGGTCACGCTCGACGTGACCCCGGCCGCGCGGGAGTGGCTTGCCCTGACGGGTTGGGACCCGGCCTACGGGGCGAGGCCGTTGCGCCGCCTGGTCCAGCAGGCGATCGGTGACCGGCTGGCCCGGTCGCTGCTCTCGGGGGACGTCCGCGACGGCGACACCGTCGTCGTCGACCGGGTCCCCGACGCCGACGAGCTGGTCGTTCGCGGGGCCTGACCGGCGGGCCGGTTGTCGGCGCGTGATTCGATAGGCCCATGACCGACACGCGGCCGCCCCGACCGCAGGCCTTGACGGCCGCGTGCCTCTACCTGGGCGCGATCTTCACGGTCCAGCTCGTCACGGTGCTGGTGCTGGTCAGCGATCTCAGCACCGCCGAGGGGCAGAAGCGGGTCGAGACCCAGCTCGACTGGTTCGGCGGTGGCGGTCGCTCGTTCGGCGACGCCCAGACGATCTACCAGGTCGTGCTGACCGTCGTCGCGGTGCTCGCCGCGACTGGGATCGTCTGCGCCGTCCACGCCGCCAAGGGCCATCACCCCAGCCGCGTGATCCTGACGGTCCTGGCCGCGTTCTTTCTGGCCGTCAGTGTCAGCGGGCTGCTCGGCCCGGGCTTCTTCGTCGCGATGCTCGGCTTCCTCGCGGTGTTCTTCGCGGCCCAGCTCTGGACGCCCGTCGTGCGTTCGTGGTTCCGCGTCCTCGCCGGCAAGGCCCCGCTGCCGGCCAAGGCCGTGGCCTCCACGCCGGTGCCCGTCGGTGCCCCGACCGGCGGCCAGTCCGGCGGCGAGATGTATCCGCAGCCGGGCCAGCAGCCTGCCCCGCCGCCGATGCCGCCGGGCTACCAGCCGTACGTCCACACGCCCGGACGCGAGCCGCTGCCGCGGGCCGTCGGCGTCGCGGTGTGGACGACCCTGATCGGGTCGATCGTCGCGATGGGCCTGTCGGCGATGTTCCTGCTCAGCATGCTGGTCATCGGGGACTACGACAGCTTCATGGCTCAGGGCGGTCCGGGCGCCGACATGATCCGAGGTCGCGAGGCGGACTTCAACGAGGCGCTCCACCTCGTCCGGGTCATCTGCGCGATCGCCCTGGTGCTCGGCGTCGGCGGCCTGTTCGCGGCGATCCGGGTGCTGGTCACCCGCCGCTCCGGCGATGTCGTGCTGTTCGTGATGTCGGTCGTGACGATCATCTTCACGGTCGTCATCGCACTGGGTTTCCCGTTCGGACTTCCCTGGACTGCCGCAGCAATCGTGGTCCTGGTCCATCTGCGCAAGCCCGAGTCGCGTCGCTGGTTTGTCAAGACATGAAAGAGGTCACACCCCCCGCACGCGATGTGCGGGCCTTTTCCCCGGAGGCCTAGACTGAGGGCATGTCCGCGAGCACCCAGTCAGCCCCCAAGCGTCCCCATGTCGTCGTCGTGGGAGGCGGGTTCGGCGGTATCGCCGCGGTCCGCAAGCTCAAGCGCGCGGACGTCGACGTCACGCTGATCGACCGGCACAACTACAACACGTTCAACCCGCTGCTCTACCAGGTTGCCACGGCCAGCCTCAACCCCGGCGACATCACCTGGTTCCTCCGCGCGATCCGCGCCAAGCAGAGCAACGTCCGTTTCCTCAAGGGCACCGTCACCGCGATGGACCACGCGGCCAAGACGCTGAGCCTGGACGGCGGCCTCGACGTCAAGTACGACCGGCTCGTCATCGCCGTGGGCGTGACCGCCAACTTCTTCGGCATCCCCGGCGCCGACGAGTACTCGCTGCCGCTCTACCGCCGCTCGCAGGCGCTCGCGGTGCGCGACCGGATGTTCGCCAACCTCGAGGACGCCGCGATCAACGGCCAGGACCGCGACCTGCGGGTCGTCGTCGTGGGCGGCGGCGCGACGGGCGTCGAGACGGCCGGTGCGTTCGCCGAGATGCGCAACAACGACATGCCGACGACCTACCCCGAGCTCGACACCAAGCGCGTCCACATCACGCTGGTCGAGATGCTGCCGCACGTCCTCGGCCCGTTCCATCCCAAGCTGCGCGACTACGCCCGCAAGTCCCTCGACAAGCGCGGTGTCGACCTGCGCCTCGGGACGGCCGTCAAGGAGGTCCGCGAGGACGGTGTGCTCGTCGAGCACGACGGCCAGCAGGAGTTCCTGCCCGCCGGCATCGTCGTGTGGGCCTCCGGCATCACGGCGCACTCCACGGTCAAGGACTGGGGCGTCCCGCAGGGTCGCGGCGGCCGCATCGAGACCGACGAGCACCTGCGCGTCAAGGGCCTCGAGGACGTCTACGCGATCGGTGACGTCTCGGTCAGCCCCGACGAGCCGCTCCCGCAGCTGGCCCAGCCCGCCCTCCAGGGTGGCAAGCACGTCGCGAAGGTCATCAAGGCCGAGCTCGAGGGCAAGTCCGCGCCCAAGCGGTTCAAGTACAAGGACAAGGGCACGATGGCCACGATCGGCCGGTCCTCCGCCGTCGCCGAGATCAAGTTCCTGCCCCGCCTCAAGGGCTTCCCGGCGTGGATCATCTGGGTCGGCCTCCACATCGCGACGCTGCTGGGCAACCGCAACCGCTTCGCGACGCTGATCAACCTCACGGCCAAGTACCTCGTCTGGGGCAGCCACAACGCGATCGTCGGCGAGACGCCCCCGGTCGTGGCGCTCAAGCCGCTGACGGTCGACGCGCGGTCGCCGCTCAAGGTCTCGTCGAGGTCGGCCCGCAAGACCGCCGAGGCGCAGGCCGCCGCGGCACCCAAGTCGCCGACGACCTGACGTTGGTCCCTCGACCCGGGCGGCGAGGGATGCGATCCTCGGGGTACCCGTGAGATCAGGGGTCGACATGGATGCAGATCAGTTGACCGAACGCCTCTTCGGCTCGACGCTGGGCGCGCTCGACGTGTTCTCGATCCACCTGGGCGACCGGCTCGGCCTGTACGCCGCGCTGCGCGAGCACGGCCCTTTGACGGCCGCCGGCCTGGCCGAGCGCGCCGGGATCGCCCCGCGCTACGCCCGGGAGTGGCTCGAGCAGCAGACCGTCGCCGGCTTCCTCGAGGTCGAGGACGCCGCCGTCGCGGCCGAGGACCGTCGATTCGTCCTGCCGGCCGAGCACGTCGGCGCCCTGGCCGACCGGGACTCGATCGACCACTTCGTCCCGTTCATCCGCGTCGTCGCGACCGCGGCGAGCCGGGCGGACGCGCTGGTCGAGGCCTACCGCACCGGCGGGGGTGTCCCGTGGGAGGCCTTCGGTCCGAACATGCGGACCGGCCAGGCGGAGGGCAACAAGCCGGCGTACCTCCGCCAGCTGGCCCAGGAGTGGCTCCCCGCCGTGCCCGGCCTGGTCGAGACCCTCGACGCCGGCGCCCGGGTCGCGGACGTCGGCTGCGGCGAGGGGTGGTCGTCGATCGCGATGGCGCTCGGCTTCCCGGCGATCACGGTCGACGGGATCGACATCGACGCGGCGTCGGTCGAGGCCGCCGCGGGGCACGCCGCCGCGGCGGGCGTCGGGGACCGGGTGACCTTCCGGCTGGCCGACGCCGGCGCCACCGCGACCGACGGGACGTACGACCTCGTGACGGCGTTCGAGTGCATCCACGACCTGCCCGACCCCGTCGCGGTGCTCCGGTCGATGCGCGGGCTCGTCCGGCCGGGCGGCGTCGTGATGGTGATGGACGAGCGGGTGCCCGAGACCTACACGGGGCGACCCGAGGACCCCGTCGAGCAGCTGATGTACGGCTTCTCGATCGCGGTCTGCCTGCCCGACAGCATGAGCACGTCGCCGTCCCGGGCGACCGGCACCGTCATGCGGCCGTCGGTGCTGCGCGGCTACGCCGTCGAGGCCGGCTTCGCCGACGCGGAGGTGCTCCCGATCGAGCACGACCTGTGGCGGTTCTACCGGCTCGTGGGCTGAGTCCTAGAGTGGGCGCGAGCCCCACCCCCCACGCGCGAAGGCAGGACCCCGACATGGCTGCAGTGACATACTCGATCGTCGACGGCATCGGCCGGATCGTCCTGGCTCGTCCCGATCAGTCGAACTCGTTCGACCTGCCCGCCGCGCAGGACATGGCGGCCGCGGTCGAGGCGGTGTCAGGCGACGAGGTCCTCGCGATCACGCTGACCGCCGAGGGCAAGCGGTTCTGCGCCGGCGGTGACGTCACGTCCTTCGCCGCGGCCGACGAGCCGTCGGAGTACCTCCTCGAGCTGGCCACCGTCCTCGAGGGAGCCCTGCGCGCGCTCGCCGACCTGCCCAAGCCCGTCGTCGCCGGTGTCCGGGGCGCGGTCGCCGGAGCCGGTCTCGGCGTCATGCTGAGCGCCGACGTCATCGTGGCGTCGAGCGCGACCAAGCTCGTCATGGCCTATCCCGGGATCGGCCTGACGCCGGACTGCGGCGTGTCCTACCTGGTGCCCCGGGCGATCGGCCAGCAGCGGGCCCTCGAGTTCGCCCTGACCGGGCGCGTCCTGACCGCCGACGAGGCGCGCGACTGGGGACTCGTGACCCAGGTCGTCGAGGACGACGCCGTCGAGGCGCGCGTCGACGAGATCGCCCGCCGGTGGGCGACCAGCGCCCCCGGCGCGCTGGGCCAGGCCCGTCGCCTGATCCGCAGCTCGTGGGACACCCCCGGCCCGGAGCAGGGCGCCGACGAGTCCGCGACGATCGCGGCCCGGGTCGCGACTGACGAGGCGCAGCGCCTCGTGAAGGCGTTCACGTCGCGCTGAGCGCGACCTCCAGCTCGGCGCGGGCCGTGACCATCGACGGGCCGTACCAGGTCAGCGAGCGGCCCGAGACGAGCACGGTCGGCGACCGGGTGAAGGACTCCGGCCCGTCGTCGGCGCTGAACACGTAGGGCTCGTCCGGCAGCAGGACCAGGTCGACGTCGTCGATCGTCTCGAGGTCGGCGTGCGGGTAGCGGTCGTCGCCGGGGTTGAGGACGGGGTCGTCGAAGGCGTTGACGAGTCCCAGCCGCTCGACCAGGTCGCCGGTGAACGTCCGGGCGCCGACGACCATCCACGGGTCACGCCAGATCGGCACCGCGACCCGGCGGCCGGTCCGGGTCGGGGGATCGGCCCAGACCTGCTCGGCCTCGAGGAGCCACGGGGGCACGTCCCAGCCGAGCGCCTCGGTGAACATCCGCCGCATCGAGGAGAACGCCTGGTCGACGGTCTCGATCACGGTGACCCACACCGGGATGCCGGCGGCGCGGAGCCGGGTGATGTCGAGCTCCCGGTTCTCCTCCTGGTTGGCGATCACCAGGTCGGGGGCCAGCGAGGCGATCGCGGAGCGGTCGGGGTTCTTGGTGCCCCGGACGCGGGCGACGTCGAGGTCGCGGGGGTGGGTGCACCAGTCGGTCGCGCCGACCAGTGCCTCGCGTCGGGTCGCCGCGATGGCCTCGGTGAGCGACGGCACGAGGGACACGATCCGTTCGACGGGCCCGTCGAGCGCGAGGGGGTGGCCCAGGTCGTCGTTCATCGCGATCGCCGCACGCCCATCGATCCGCTGACCGGCGCGGGCCAGGCCATGTCGTCGGCCTTCAGGCCGGCATCGAGCAGCGCGGCGACGTCGTCGGGGAACGGTGCCGGCCGGCGGAGCGTCATGTCCATGTGGACCGTTGTCGACTCCATGACGCAGGCCAGGCGCTGCTGGGTCGTGTTGACGATGATGCTGACGGCGTGCAGGACCTTGGCCGATCGTTCCACCAGGCGTACGTGGACCGACGCCTCCTCGCCCTCGAGCATCTCCGAGACGTACGTCAGGTGGTGCTCGGCGGTGAACGTCGAGAGCCCGCGGGTCGTGATGTAGTCCGCGGGCATGCCGAGCTCGTCCTGGCAGCGGCGCCAGAGCGCCGTGCCGCCGAGCTCGAGGTAGCGGCCGATGTTCATGTGGCCGTTCTCGTCGATGAAGTCGGCGGGGACGGTCCGCACGAGCGAGGCCGGCAGATCGAGGACCTGGTCGTAGGTGGGGGCGATGATGCTCACTCCCCGACGATAGGCGACCCGGGCGGAGTCGTGGACCCCACCCGGGTCGTCATGACCTGTCGATCAGATCGAGTCGTCGCGGCGGACGTGCGAGCCGTCGGCCGGATCGTGCGTGCGGGTCGGGTCTGGGTCGTCGACCGGTCCGCGGTCGTCCGTCACTCCACGCTCGTCCCGGATGCCGTCGCGGTCGCCCGCCACGCCGCGGTCGTCGCCGACCACGCGGTCGGTGCCCGCGTGGCGCGAGCGGCCGTCCTCGGTCACGTTGGGATCGAGCCGGTCGGCCTCGCTGAGCCGGGTGTCGACGTGCTCGCGCTGACGCGTCGCGTCCTTGTCCAGGTCAGAGGCCTGTCGCTGCAGCTGCTCGGCCTTGACCCGGGCCTCCTCGGCGTCGGCACGCACCGTGGCGGCGTCCGCCTCGCGGCGCTGCACCTCGGCGTTGGCCGCCTGTGCCTCGAGGCGGATCTTCTCGGCCTCGCGACGGTTGCGCTCCTCGTGCTCGCGCTGCTTGACGGCCTTGGCCTGTGCTGCCTTGCGGCTCGCGGCCACCAGGCCCAGCACGATGGCGATCAGGACGATCGCGGCAATGACCCATACCCACCAGTCGATGTCGGACATGTCATCTCCTCCTCTGGGCGTGGGGCTGCGCCGAGTGGCGCGGCCCTCCCGCACGGGAGGACGTACCCAGATCCCGGGGGCTCACACCCCCGGGATCTCGGTCAGACGTTGCGGCGGTACTGCCCGCCGACCTCGAAGAACGCCTCGGTGACCTGCTGCAGCGAGCACACCCGGGCGGCGTCCATGAGGACCGCGAACACGTTGTCGTGGTGGATCGCGGCGAGGCGCAGACGCTCGAGCGCCTCGGCGGCCTCGGTGCTGTGCGACTCGTGGAAGCCGCGCACGCGGGCGAGCTGCGACTCCTTCTCCGACTCCGTGGCGCGGGCCAGCTCGACGGTGTGCTCCTCCTCGCCCTCCGAGGCGGGCCGGCGGAAGGTGTTGACGCCGATGATCGGCAGCGAGCCGTCGTGCTTGCGGTGCTCGTAGAGCATCGACTCGTCCTGGATGCGTCCGCGCTGGTAGCCCGTCTCCATCGCGCCCAGCACGCCGCCGCGCTCGTTGATCGCATCGAACTCGGCCAGCACGGCGTTCTCCACGAGCTCGGTCAGCTCGTCGATGATGAACGAGCCCTGCAGCGGGTTCTCGTTCATCGCCAGGCCCCACTCGCGGTTGATGATGAGCTGGATCGCGAGGGCGCGGCGCACCGACTCCTGCGACGGGGTCGTGACGGCCTCGTCGTACGCGTTGGTGTGCAGGCTGTTGGCGTTGTCGTAGATCGCGATGAGCGCCTGCAGCGTCGTACGGATGTCGTTGAAGTCCATCTCCTGCGCGTGGAGCGAGCGACCCGACGTCTGCACGTGGTACTTGAGCTTCTGCGAGCGGTCGTTCGCCCCGTACTTCTCCTTCATCACGATCGCCCAGATGCGACGGGCGACGCGGCCGAGCACCGAGTACTCCGGGTCCATGCCGTTGCTGAAGAAGAACGACAGGTTGGGCGCGAAGTCGTCGATGTCCATGCCGCGCGCGAGGTACGACTCGACGTACGTGAATCCGTTCGACAGGGTGAAAGCGAGCTGGCTGATGGGGTTCGCCCCGGCCTCGGCGATGTGATAGCCCGAGATGCTGACGGAGTAGAAGTTCCGCACGCCCTCGTCGATGAAGTACTGCTGGATGTCGCCCATCATGCGCAGGCTGAACTCGGTCGAGAACAGACACGTGTTCTGTCCCTGGTCCTCCTTGAGGATGTCGGCCTGCACGGTGCCGCGGACGTTCCGCAGCGCGTGCGACCGCAGGTCGGCGTGCTCGTCGGCCGACGGCTCCCGGCCTTCCCGCTCACGGAACGTCTCGACCTGCTGGTCGATCACGGCGTTGAGGAAGAACGCGAGCACGGTGGGCGCGGGCCCGTTGATCGTCATCGAGACCGACGTCGAGGGGGCGACGAGGTCGAACCCGTCGTAGAGGGCCCGCATGTCGTCGACCGTCGCGATCGAGACGCCCGACGTGCCGACCTTGCCGTAGACGTCGGGACGCGGGTCGGGGTCGCGTCCATACAACGTCACGGAGTCGAACGCGGTCGACAGGCGGGTCGCCTCGCCGTCGGACGACAGCAGCTTGAACCGGCGGTTGGTGCGGAACGCGTCGCCCTCGCCGGCGAACATCCGGGCTGGGTCCTCACCGTCCCGCTTGAAGGCGAAGACGCCGGCGGTGAACGGGAAGTGTCCCGGCAGGTTCTCGCGGCGCCAGAAGCGGACGAGGTCGCCATGATCGGTGAACCTCGGCAGCGAGACGCGGGGCACCTTGGTGCCCGACAGCGACTCCCGGGTCAGCTTCGTCACGACCTCGCGGTCGCGCACCGTCGTGATCATCTCGTCGCCCGAGTACGACTCGACGACCGACGGCCACGCGTCGATCTGGTCGGAGATCGCGACTGGCAGCGCCTTGCGGGCCTCGGTCAGCAGCTCACCGATCTCGCTCTGCGACCCTGCCGAGAGTGCGTCCTCGCCGGCCACGAGCTCGAGCCGCTGCGCCCGGCTGGCGGCTCGGGCAAGATGTTCAGTCTCGGTGTGGAAGCCACGGATCGTCTCGGTGATCTCGGCGAGGTAGCGCACGCGATCGGACGGGACGACCTGGCGGATGCCGCTGGAGTGGCGGACGTCGACGCGGGGGAGCGCGCCCTCCTGGACCGGCAGGCCCTTCTCGCGCAGCGTGTCGCGCAGGTGCTGGTAGAGCGCCGTGACGCCGTCGTCGTTGAACGTCGCGGCCGAGGTGCCGAAGATGGGCATGTCCTCCGGCCTCTTGCCGAAGGCCTCGCGGTTGCGCACCATCTGACGGCCGACGTCGCGCAGCGCGTCCTTGGCGCCGCGACGCTCGAACTTGTTGATCGCCACGGTGTCGGCGAAGTCGAGCATGTCGATCTTCTCGAGCTGGGAGGCGGCACCGAACTCGGGCGTCATGACATACATCGAGCTGTCGACGAAGGGGACGATGGCAGCGTCGCCCTGGCCGATGCCGGGGGTCTCGACGATGACGAGGTCGAAGCCCGCGGCCTTCACGACGTCGATCACGTCCGCCAGCGACTCGGGCAGCTCGTGCGATCCGCGGGTCGCGAGGGAGCGGAAGTAGGTGCGTTCGCCGTCGAGGGCGTTCATGCGGATGCGGTCACCCAGCAGAGCACCCCCGCCGCGGCGCCGGGTCGGGTCGACCGCGATCACCGCGATGCGCAGCTTGTCCTGCTGGTCGACCCGGAACCTGCGCACCAGCTCATCGGTGAGCGACGACTTGCCGGATCCTCCCGTGCCCGTGATGCCCAGCACGGGAGCCGGGTGGGCCGCCGCGGCCGCGCGGACGCGGGCGACCTGCGCGTCGCTGAGGGATCCGCTCTCGGCAAACGTGAGTGCCCGGGAGAGGGCAGCACGCTCACCCGTCAGCACGCCGTCGACGTCGAGCTCGCGCAGGGCCGTCAGGTCGACGTCACACTCCTTGATGACTGAGTTGATCATGCCGACGAGGCCGAGCCGCTGACCGTCCTCGGGGGAGAAGATCGTGACCCCGGAGCTTCGGAGCCGGGCGATCTCGTCAGGAACGATGACTCCGCCACCCCCGCCGACGACGCGGACGTGCCCGGCCCCTTGCTCGCGCAACGACTCGACGAGGTACTCGAAGTACTCGACGTGACCGCCCTGGTAGGACGACACGGCGATGCCCTGCACGTCCTCCTCGATCGCGGCGTCGACCACCTCCTTGACCGAGCGATTGTGCCCGAGGTGGATCACCTCGGCGCCCTGGGACTGGAAGATGCGCCGCATGATGTTGATCGAGGCGTCGTGCCCGTCGAACAGCGCGGACGCCGTCACCAGACGGACCGGGTGCTGCGGCACGTGCAAGTCGGTCATGCGGGCTCCCCAAACTTCGTGGACATCCAATACTAGGACATCCAACTAATTCGCGGTAGACGTCGTCTCGCAGGGATGACCGCCCCTACGATGGGTGAGTGCCTGCCGAGCCCACGCTGCCGTTCGACCCGATCGCACGCGCCTCGGACCTGTGGGAGCAGCGCATCGGCGTGTCGACCGCGATGCGGGTGGCGACATCGGTCATGCGGGTTCAGCAGCTCATCAGCGCCGAGCTCGACGCGGCGCTCAAGCCGTTCGGCATCACGTTCGCCCGCTACGAGGTGCTGGTGCTTCTGTCGTTCAGCTCCTCCGGCCAGCTTCCGCTCAGCAAGATCGGCGAGCGGCTGATGGTGCATCCGACGTCGGTCACCAGCGCGATGGACCGCCTCGAGGCGCAGGGGCTGGTCAACCGGGTCGCCGACACCGCGGATCGTCGACGCACCTTTGCCGAGCTGACGCCGGAAGGGACGGCGGTGCTTGAGCAGGCGACGGCGGCTGTCATGGCCATCGACTTCGCGGTCGGCGGCCTGACGCCTGCCGAGCAGGATCAGACCTTCGAGCTGCTCAAGGCCATCCGGTCAGCAGCCGGCGACTTCGCCTGACATCGCACTCGCTGCGCGAGGGTGGCACCTGTGGCGGATCGACGAGGACGGGAGCGCGTCTTTGGAGGGCCGCAGGTAGATTGGCGAGGCGCCGGTGGCGACCCGTCCTGCTCAGCGGGCGTCACCGGCCGTCCCCCGCCCCGTGACGGCGGGTTGCCTTCGGTCGGCCGAGAGAGAGGCCGTCACCTTCGATCTCAAGACTCGTTGGACCACGTGCAGCCTCTCCACCCCAGGGAGTCGGAGAGTGTGCACCGCGCGACGCCTCGGCTCTAGGGGGCCGAGGCGTCGTCGCTTGCGATCCCGCCGCGCAGCCGTGCTGACGCGCGTGGCCTCGGAGGTGTCATCAATCGTGACCTAAGGCACACCAATCCGACACATTCTGAGCTTCGAATGGAACATGTCGGCGTGAGCTGCAAGTGATGCAGCGGTCGCCGACACGACCAGATAACCGGGGGCGCGGCACCTCTGTGGGAGGTGCAGCGATATCAGAATTCGGAGACATCGCGATGCCATACCCCCAACCACTCGACCGTCAGCCCACCGAGACGACCTCCACGGAGCACGACGATGCTCAGTTGCTCGAGTTGAGCCGCGCGGGCCTCGACGAGGCGTATGCGGAGCTGTGTGATCGGCACAGCTTCGGAGCACGCCGGCTCGCGAGCCGTCTGGGTCTGGGTACGGAGGCTGAGGATGTCGTCTCGGACTGCTTCGCGCAGGTGTTGAACTCGCTCCGTCGCGAACAGGGTGAGGCCGAGGCGCCGGAGTTTCGCCGGTCGCTGTTCACCGCGATCCGCCTCGAGGCGCAACGCCGCGCCGGCGCGGGAGAGCGCATGTGGGTGTCGGACGCGTCACCGCTAGCCACCGAACCATCGTTCGCGATCGCCGCCGCCAAGCCGGATTCGAACGGCCGGGGCAACATCCGCGCCGCCTACGAGACGCTGACCCAGCCGGCGTCCCGCGTGGCCTGCGGATAAGTACCGACCAGCTAGACGAAGGCGGACGGTGCGCCGCCTCCGGAGAAGTTGACGTCAGACTAGAGGCATGACGGTCTGTGAGGTGCCCGCTCATCCCACGCTGCACCCGGCGCTGGCGGGCCGGTTCAGTCCGGTGTCGTTCGACCCGGACGTCTCAATCAACCCCGAGCAGGTCGACACGCTGCTGGAGGCGGCCCGCAGGGCTCCGTCGGCGGGGAACTCTCAGCCGTGGAAGTTCATCGTCGGCCGCCGAGGTGACGCCGTCCATCAACGAATCGTGCGTCATCTGGCCAGGAGCTCATCGGCGTGGGCGCCGGACGCCTCGCTGCTGATGGTCAATCTTGCGCACCTGTACGTCGACGGCACACCTGACTGGGAGTACTCGGAGTTCTCTCGTTACGACCTGGGCCAAGCTGTCGCGCACATGACGATCCAAGGCCTGCACATCGGGCTTGATGCGCACCAGTTCCGCGCCTTCGACCGGGACGCCGTGACTGCTGAATTCGACGTGTCGCCGGCCTGGGAGGTGACCAGCATGACGGCGTTCGGCACCGCCGGCCACGCCGCGGGCGAGGCCGCCTCGCCCGGCACCAGCAGAGAGCGCGCCACACGAGACGACATCACGTGGATGAGGGAGCCGGCGGGGTCTGAGCCCGCCGATCTCGACCAGTAGCTCAGCTCCTCGCGCGTGCGCGGACTGTCGCGAGCAAGGGTGGCCGAAGATTGATGTGTTCGCAAAGGACGGGAAGACGAAGTCGACACCTTCACGCTGGACGCGTTGCCCGAGGGCATGACCCGGCATCCGCGCGAGTCGTAGGAACCTCGGCTGACGACCGCCACCGTTCACGTCCGGGCTCGGTCTCGACTGACGCTCAGGAGACGCGTTCGTCCCTGCGTACGCGGTTCTGCCTCCGCCACATGATCTTCAACCCTGACCAGTCCGTATCGATCGCCGCGACCTTGACGTCGACCATGCCCAGCGCGAGGGCCGTTTCACGGATCGCACTGTCAGTGACGTCGCTGACGTGTCCGGCGGCCTTGCGGGGCCATGCCACCCACAGTGAGCCAGCCGGGAACACCCACGCTCCCCACTCGGCCATCGACTCCAGGAGGGTGGCCGACCGTACGAAGACGAGAGCGACGTCCGTCTCGCCCGGCGCGACGGTCTCCACGTCCACGAGGGGCTCGGCGAACTCCCACGTGGGGTCTGCGTCGACCACGACGAGTCGGAGCCCCGGTCTGATGCCGAGCTTCTTGAGCTGCGGAGTGCCGGAGTACCCAGGGTTCACGGCAAGAGCCTAGAGCGCGCCGGGCCGGTGAGGCCTCGAGCTGTGAACGATGACTGGACGTCGGCGCCCTAGATGCGCCCCGACACCTTCGTGAGGAACTCGATGTTGCGCGAGGTCTTCGCGATGCGGAGGCGGTACGGGTACTTCCGCGAGATCGTGCGGCTGAAGGAGCCGTCGCCCAGGCTGTTGAGCCGGATGGTCTTCGTGGTCCGCCAGACGCCGTCCGACCGGTACTGCAGCTTGACCGAGCCGGCCGACTGATACTTGCCGGTGGACGGGTTGATGATGCGGATGCGCTGTGCCTTGAACGTCACGGTGTTGTTGGACCGCTTGATCAACAGCCCGATGTTGTCCGCGCGCATGACCTTGATGTTCTTGCGCACGAAGAACCGGTGGCTCGCTCCGCCGACAGGGGTCTGGCTCGCCACTCCGCCCTTGGTCGTGAACACGACGATGTTGGTCAGCTGGGCGACGCCCGAGCCCCACGTGCGCGGGATGTCGACGCCCGGGTACGGCTCGACGCCGTCCTGGAACTCGCCGCCCAGGTACCGCTCCTTGCCGTTCTTGAAGTAGACGGGGATCTGCCCGCGGTTGACGCCGTCGAGCGTCAGGGTGGCGAGA
>NZ_JAOPXQ010000199.1 GCF_025965075.1 Aeromicrobium sp. | reverse complement strand
GCAGGCCCCGGCCGCCAGACCGTCGAGGCCGTCGGTCAGGTTGACCCCGTTGCTGGCACCCGCCACGAGCACCAGCACCCAGATCACGAGCAGGATCGTGGGCAGCTTGAACCCGTCGATGTCGCGCGTGAACGAGATGCCGTGGGTGATGGGCGTCCGGCCGGTGTCGTCCTCCCAGCCGATCGCGAGCCCCGCGAAGACGAGGCCGACCACCGTCTGGCCGATGAGCTTGGCCTTGCTGCGCAGGCCGAGGTTGCGCTGCTTGGAGACCTTGATGAAGTCGTCGAGGAAGCCGATGACCCCGAGGCCGACGAAGAGGAACAGCAGCAGGAGCGCCGAGGCGCTCGGTCCCCAGCCGGGCTCGAAGTCCGTCGTGAGGCCCGTGAAGAGCTTGGCCGCGAAGTAGCCGAGCACGACCGCGAGGATGACGACCAGGCCGCCCATCGTGGGCGTGCCGCGCTTGGTGTGGTGCGAGGTCGGGCCGTCGTCGCGGATCAGCTGCCCGTAGCCCTGCTTGACCAGGACCGAGATCGCGAACCGGGTGCCGATCAGGGTGACCAGCAGCGACAGCGCTCCCGCGATCAGGATGGCCTTCATCGACTGGTGGATCCTTTCGGCGGTGTTCTCGACCTGCTCCGTCGAGTATGTCGTCAGCCCTGCAGCAGGGCGTGCGCGACTCGCTCGAGCCGGCCGCCCCTCGATGCTTTCACAAGAACGACCTCGTCCCCTGACAGGCTCGCGGAGAGTGTGAGAGTGGCCTCATCGACATCGGCCACCAGCTCGCCGACTCCGCCGGCGCCCACGGCGATGCCGCGTGCGCCCTCGCCGACCGCGACGACCCGGACGAAACCCAGCTCGGCCGCCAGGCGCCCGATGCGTACGTGGGAGTCGACGCTGTCGTCCCCGAGCTCGAGCATCTCCCCCAGCACCGCGATGGCCCGACCGTCGCCGATCGCCGCGATGGCACGCAGGGCGGCCTCCATCGACTCGGGGTTGGCGTTGTAGGCGTCGTTGACCACGACCAGCCCGTCGTCGCGGACGCGCCGCTCCATCCGCATCGGCGAGGCGGCCACGGCGGTGGAGAGCCGGGCGGCGACCTCCTCGAGGTGGACGCCCGAGGCCAGCGCCATCGCGGCGGCGGCCGCGGCGTTGATCGCGTGGTGCGCGCCGATCTGCGGGACATGCACGTCCACCACGACCCCGTCGTGCGCCAGGGCGAACCGGGGCTCGCCCGCAGGGTCGAGGGTCACCCGGCCGAGGGCGACATCGCCGGTACGGCCGAAGGTGAGGACCCGCGCGGACGTGCGGGAGGCCATGGCCGACACGAGCGGGTCGTCGGCGTTGAGGACCGCCACCCCGTCACGGGGCAGCGCCTCGACGAGCTCGCCCTTGGCCTCGGCGATGCGTTCGGGCGACCCGAACTCCCCCACGTGGGCGTGACCGACGTTGAGGACCGCGCCGATCGTCGGCGGGGCGATGCGGCACAGGTCGGCGATGTGGCCGATCCCCCGGGCGCCCATCTCGACGACCAGGTGGGCCGTGTGGGCGTTGGCCCGCAGCACCGTCAGCGGGACGCCCAGCTCGTTGTTGAACGAGCCGACCGGCGACACCGTGGGTCCCGATCGCTCCAGGACGTGGGCGACGAGGTCCTTGACGCTGGTCTTGCCCTGCGAGCCCGTGATGCCGACGACGGGCGCGCTGATCCGGCGCAGGTTCTCACTGGCCAGCAGACCGAGCGCCCTCGTGACGTCGAAGACCTGCACCCCCGGGGCGTCGACCGGGCGGCTCGACAGGACGGCTGCCGCTCCGGCGTCCATCGCGGCCCGCACGTAGTCGTGCCCGTCCACGTGCTCCCCCGCGAGGGCCACGAACAGGCCGCCGGGGACGACGGCACGCGAGTCGATCGTCGCCGGGGACGAGACGATGGCCTCGCCGCGTGCCGCGCCACCGGTGACGTCGGCGATCTCCTGCAGCGTGAACGGGGTCATGCGTGCTCCCCGATCAGCTCGACCAGGACCTCCCGGTCGTCGAACGGGTGCACGACGCCGTCGACCTCCTGGCCGCGCTCGTGGCCCTTGCCGGCCACGACGACGGTGTCACCGAGGTGCGCCATCGCGACGGCCTGGGCGATCGCCTCACGGCGGCCCGCCACCTCGATCGCCAGTCCGGGTCCCGCGGCGGCACCCGCCATGACGGCGGAGCGGATCGTCGCGGCCCGCTCGCTGCGGGGGTTGTCGTCGGTGACGATGACGACGTCGGCGTGGCGCGCTGCGACCTCGCCCATGATGGGGCGCTTGCCGTGGTCGCGGTCTCCCCCGGCGCCGATGACGACGATGAGCCGTCCCGCGGTCACCGGGCGCAGCGCGGTCAGCACGGCCGTGACGGCGTCGGGCTTGTGGGCGTAGTCGACCAGCGCCGTGAACGGCTGACCCGCGTCGACCCGCTCCATGCGGCCCGGCACGCCGGTGCTGGCCGCGATCCCGGTGGCCAGCTCGGCGGGGTCGTGCCCCGCCTGCGCCAGCGCGGCCATCACGGCGAGCGCGTTGGAGACGTTGAAGACACCCGGCAGCGGCACCGAGAGGTCGACCGCCACGTCGTCGGGGCCGAGGACCTCCAGGTCGGTCCCGAGGCGGTGGGGCCGGATGTTGACCGCCCGCCAGTCGGCCGGGTTGCCGTCGGTCGAGAACGTCGTGACGGGCAGCGGTGTCAGCTCACGGAGCCGGCGACCGTGGGCGTCGTCGACGTTGATCACGGCGTGCCGGGCGTGCTGCGGGGTGAACAGCGCGGCCTTGGCGAGGAAGTAGTCCTCGAGGTCGGTGTGGAAGTCGAGGTGGTCCCGCCCCAGGTTGAGGAACACCGCGACGTCGAACGTGAACCCGGCGACCCGCCCCTGCACGAGCGCGTGGCTCGAGACCTCCATGGCGCACACCTCGACCGCCTCCTCGCGCATCACCGCGAACAGTGCCTGCAGCTGCGGCGCCTCGGGCGTCGTGAGCGTCGAGGCGGCCGGGGTCCTGCGGATCCGCGTGCCGATCGTGCCGACGACGGCCGACGGGTGATCGCCGAGCGCGGCCTCGGCGAGGTACGTCGTCGTGGTCTTGCCCTGCGTGCCGGTGACCCCCAGGGTCGTGAAGGACTCGGCCGGATGGCCGTAGAACGTGGCGCTGAGCTCGGCGAGGAGCCGCCTGGGCTCGTCGACCACGACGACCGGGAGGAGGTCGCCGACGAGCGCGGCGCCCTCGGCGTCGGTCAGCACCCCGCTCGCGCCGCGGTCGCGGGCGACACCCGCGTACGTCGCACCGTGGGCGTTGGCCCCGGGCAGCGCGGCGTACAGGTCCCCTTCGAGCAGGTGCGCGGTGTTGAGCGCGATGCCGGTCACCACGGCGTCCCCGGTGGCGGTGGCGTCGAGCTCCGCAGCCAGCTCGGCGAGGGTCCAGCGCGGCGTCTCCCGAGGTCGTACCCGCATGCTCTCAGTCACCCCCGAACCCTACCCAACGCTGACGCCCACGCCACGACCGCTGACGCGTGGGTTGCGCCCGCTGAGGGGAGGGTTACACCCGCTGAGGAGTGGGTTGCAGCCCCTGACGCGCGGGTTGCAACGAATCATCAGAATCCGCAACCCACGCGTCAACCGGCGCAACCCACGCGTAACCCGGCGCAACCCAAGCGTCACCCGGCGCAACCCACGCGTCAGCGTCGTGACCATGGTCCGGCGGAGCCGGACAGGCGGCCCGCTGCGAGCCCTGCGAGCAGCGAAGCGAGCGCGAGGAACGAGCGCGTGCCGCCTACCACTCCTGTGCGACCTTGGGGCTCTTCGAGCCGCTGGGCGCGACGCCGAAGCGCTCAAGCGCCATCGACATCAGGTCGTGGAAGACCGGAGCGGCGGTCGAGCCACCACCCGCGTTGCTGTACGGCTTGTCGAGCACGATGTAGGTCAGGAACCGCGGGTTGTCGGCCGGGGCGAAGCCCATGAACGACACGGTGTTCTGCCCGCGGATGTAGCGCCCCGTCGCGGGGTCGACGCGCCACGCGGTGCCGGTCTTGCCGGCCACCCGGTAGCCCTTGATGGCTGCCGCCGGGGCGGTGCCGTCCGGAGCCGTGACGGCCTCCATCATGCGGGTCACGGTCGCCGCGGCGTCCTTCGAGACGACCCGGTGGCTCGCCGCGACCGGGGTCTTGGTCTCGTTGCCGTCGCCGTCGACCGTGCCGGAGACGACCGTCGGGTCACACATCTTGCCGGCGTTGGCGATCGCACCCACGGCCCGCATCATCTGCATCGCGGTGACCGAGATGCCCTGCCCGAACGAGATCGTGGCCTTGTTGGAGTCGGTCCACTCGTCGCCGTTCGGGAGGATGCCCTTCGACTCCCCCGGCAGGTTGACGCCGGTCTTCTGGCCGAAGCCGAACTTGCGGAGGTAGTCGTACTGCACCTGGTCGCTCATCTGCTTGGCCGCGACGATCGTGCCGAGGTTGGACGACAGCGCGATGACGCCGGCAGCGGTCAGGTGGATCGTCCCGTGCTGCCAGTAGTCGCCGATGCGTAACTTGTCGATCGTCATGCTCGACGGCACCACGATGGGCGTGCTCGAGGAGACCTTGCCCCGATCGGCGAGCGACGCCATCGTGACGGTCTTGAGCACGCTGCCGGGCTCGTAGACGTTCTGCACCGCACGCGACACGGTCTTGTCGTCGGTCATGCCGGTGCGATCGTCCGCGTTGAACGTCGGCGCCTGCGACATCTGCACGATCTGGCACGTCTTGACGTCCATCGTGATCGCGAGGCCCCAGTCCGAGCTCGACTCCTGCACGGCGTCGGCGAGGCGCTGGTCGCCGTACCACTGCAGGTCACGGTCGATCGTGGTCTTGACGCTGCTGCCCGGGACCATCTCCTTGACCGTGCTGTCGGCCATGGGGATGCGCTGTCCGGTCGGCGACACCTCGTACGTGCTCGAGCCGTCGGTGCCGGTCAGCGTCTTGTCGTACTGCTGCTCGAGGCCCGCGACGCCCTTGCCGGCTCCGTTGACGTAGCCGAGGAGGTTCGCCGCGAGCTTGCCGCCCGGGTACGACCGCAGGGTCTCCTTCTCGCTGAACACGCCGGTCAGCCCGGCCTTCGCGACGGCGTCGAGCGCCTTGTCCGCGGTCCACTTCGGGACGTCGCGCACGAGGTAGACGAAGCGCGACTTGGGCTTGCGCAGCTTGTCGATCGTCTCGAAGTAGTCGATCCGGTTGCCGAGCTTCTCGTGCAGGATGCGGGCGATCTGCGGGGCGGTGTCGGCCGTCATGCTCGGGTCCGCCGTCAGGGTCAGCCCGTCGACGCTGGTGGCGAGCGCCTCGCCGTTGCGGTCGAGGATCGTGCCGCGGGGTGCGGGGTCGGTCGACGTCGCGGTTCCCGCGTTGACGGCCGCAGCGGCGTACGCGCTGGCGTCGATCCCCTGGATCTGGAACAGCCGGGCGCCGAACAGGCCGAACACGACCAGCACCATGACGAGGCACCAGCGGAGCCGGCGGCGGGTGAGCAGCTGCCGTTGGGTCATCGCGTCACGCTCCCGATGTTGCTGCCAGCGACGGCGGGCTCGGCCTTGCCGAGGACCTTGTTGTCGGACAGCCGCAGGAAGGCCGGGTTGGCGTTGGGGACCATCCCGAGCTGCACCGCGCGGGCGGCGACGTTGGCCGGGCTCTGCATGCGGTCGACGTCACGCGCCAGCGCCTGCTGCTGCGTCTTGAGCTGCGCGGCCCGCTGGTCGAGCCGGGCGGCCTCGAAGGACTGCGCCTGAAGGACCGTGCTCATGATGATGAGCCCGACCAGGCCGATCGACAGGATCGTCATGACCACGACGACGAACGGCGCCTTGCGGGCGCGGCTGCGGACCGGGCGGACGAGGCGCAGGCCGGCGGCCTTGGCGTCGTCGATCCGGCTCGGTGAGGGGGCGAAGGCCCGCGCGAAGGAGGTCGTCGAGCTCATGCGGTGATCCGTTCTGCTACGCGGAGGCGGACCGACCGGGCCCGGGAGTTGTCCTCGATCTCCTGCTCGGTCGCCATCTCGGCGCCACGGGTCACGAGCCGGAACTTGGCCTCGTGCCCCTCGGGGACGAATGGCAGGTCCCGCGGGACGTCGGTCGTGGTGACCTCCGTGAGGGCCCGCTTCGTGATGCGGTCCTCCAGCGAGTGATAGGCCAGCACGACGACGCGTCCGCCGGGTGCCAGCGCCTCGAGCGCGGCCGGCAGCGCGCGCCGATAGACGCCGAGCTCGTCGTTGACCTCGATGCGCAGCGCCTGGAACGTCCGCTTGGCCGGGTTGCCACCCGTCCGTCGTGCGGCCTGCGGGATGGAGTCGCGGATCAGGTCGACCAGCCGCGCGCTGGTGGTGAAGGGCTCGGTGGCCCGCTCCCGCACGACGGCGTCGGCGATGCGCTTGGCGAACTTCTCCTCGCCGTACTCCCGCAGGACCTTCGAGAGCTCGCGGGACGTGTACGTGTTGAGGACGTCGGCTGCGGTCAGCTCGTCCTCGGGGTTCATCCGCATGTCGAGCGGGGCGTCCTGCGCGTAGGCGAAGCCGCGGTCGGCGAGGTCGAGCTGCATCGATGACACCCCGAGGTCGAACAGCACGCCGTCGACCGTCCGGAACCCCGCGTCGCGGACGACGTCGGCGATCTCGTCGTAGACCGCGTGCGCGTACGTCACGCGGTCGCCGAACGGCGCGAGCCGGGCCCCGGCCCGGGCCAGCGCCTCGGGGTCGCGGTCGATCCCGATGACGTGGAGGTCCTCGAACCGGTTCAGCATCGCCTCGGTGTGACCGCCCAGCCCGAGCGTCGCATCGACGACGACGGGGCGATCACCGGTGAGGGACGGGGCCAGGAGGTCGAGGACGCGCCCGAGCAGGACCGGGACGTGGCTCGCCTCGCTCACAACAGGCCCAGCCCGACGGCGATCGCGACGGCGAGGGCGATCGACGCGGCGAGGGAGAAGGCCATGACCCGGACGCCGTCGGCCACCTCGTGCCGTACGCGTCTGGTGCCCTGCTCGATCCTCATCGGTTCCTGTCCTCGATCTCGTGGTGCTGGTGTGCCCGGTCCTGTCGTGTGGCCAGATCCGCGACCGCTGGGTCTGACACCGGGGAAGTGATGTCAGAACCACGCGGGCGCAGATCTCGCCGCACGAGCGTCAGAAGATGCCGGGCATCACTTCTTCCGACATGTCCGCGAACGGGCCTTCCTGGGCCGCGGAGAACTCGTCCCATCGACCCGAGTCCCAGATCTCGATGCGATCCATCGCACCGACGACCGTGCACTCCTTGTCGAGCTGCGCCCAGGTGCGCAGCACCGACGGGATCGAGACACGACCCTGCTTGTCCGGCACCTCCGAGGAGGCTCCGGAGAAGAACATGCGGTTGAAGTTGCGCGCCGCCTGGTTGGTGAAAGGCGTGTTGCGGATGCGGTCCGTGAAGGCGTTGAACGCCTCGGTCGTCCACCCGTAGATGCAGTTCTCCTGCCCGCGGGTGAGCACGATGCCGGTCTCCAGGCGGGGGCGGAACTTCGCGGGGAGGAACAGCCGGCCCTTGTCGTCGAGGCGAGGGGTGTAGGTGCCGAAGAAGTTGGACACATCCGGGTTCACCTCGCTCCTCCTCATCGCCGGGCAGTTGCTCCATTTCGCCCCACTGTACTCCACGTTCCCCCACTGGGTGCACATTCGAGCACCTTTTTCGGGTATGCCGAAGGGCGCCCCCCACCGTGGTGGAAGACGCCGGATTCCGCGTCAGGGCAAAGAAAAACCGCCCCCGTGGGGGCGGTCAGCGTGCAAGTGGAGCGAAGTGGAGGGAAATCCGGTCCCCCGGCCCGTTCTAGCGCTCGTCCCCGTCCCGGCGGCGCTGCCAGCGCTCCTCCATGCGGTCGACGAACGAGCCGGACTGCTTGCCGGGTCGGTGCGATCGTCCCGACCGGCTGGACTTGCCGGACGGTCCGGTGGCGACCTCGTCCCGGCCACCGATCCCGCGCTTCCACGCGATCGTGAACAGGTAGGCCGCGCCGAGCATCGCGAGGAAGCCCAGGACACCCAGCCAGGTCATCTTGGAGACCGCACCGGCGAAGAGCATGACCAGACCACCGATGAAGCCGAGGACAGCCAGCAGCGCGACACGACGGTTGTGTGCCATGAACTTCGACCCACGGAGGGTCGACGCGAAATCGGGGTCCTCGGCGGCCAGCGACTGCTCCAGCTGGTGGAGCAATCGGGCCTCTTCATCAGAGAGCGGCACTTCTGCCTCCTGGATCGGGTGTTGCTGCTGCTGGCAAGTCTAGGCGGGCTATCGACTGCAAGCCAGCGGAAAGGGCTGAGAACTCGCTGGACGAACGCAGCTCACGCTCCAAGGCGTACAACGCGTCCCTCGCGCCCGGCTCGATGTCGACGATCGCGCTGGGGACGAGGTCGGCGAACACCCGCACCCCGTTGGTCCGCACCGTGACGAATCCGTGCGACGAGAGCAGCGCCTCGAGCTCGGCCGGAGCGAACCGGCGTGGGCCCATCGAGCGCAGGTCCCACGTGTCGACCGTGCGTCCGAGCAGGGTGTGCGCCGTGACGAAGTCGCCGGCGAGGGCGCGGGCGGCGATCGCGGCGTTGCGGCCCGCGACCATGACGCTGGCATGGCCCCCGGGGCGCAGCGCCGTGGCGACGGTGTCCAGAGCCAGCGCCGGGTCGTCGACGTGCTCGAGCACGCCGTGGCACACCACGAGGTCGAACGACGCCGGCTCGACGTGGTCGAGCAGGTCGCCGGAGTCACCCTGGACCCCGCGGACCGGTTCGGGCAGTCCCGCCTCGATGCCACGGCGGTGCAGGGACGCCAGCGCGTCGGGGCTCGGGTCGACGACCGTGACCCGGTGGCCGAGCCGAGCCAGGTGCACCGCGTCACCGCCCGTGCCGCCACCGAGGTCGAGGACGTCGAGCAGCTGACCGGCACCGGCGATCGCGACCGCGTCGACGACGGCCTGCCACATCAGCTCGGAGCGGACGGGACCCATGACGGACACTGTGCCACAGCGCCCGGAGCGGCTTCCCGGTAGCGTCCGGTCATGGACCTCGCGGCACTCGTGTTCTCGAGCGGTTGGGCCAGTGGCGTCAACGCGTATGCGACGGTCGCCGTGCTCGGCCTGGTCCAGCGCCTGACCGACACCGACGTCGTCCCCGCCCTGCTGGGTCGCACGGACGTGCTGGTGTCAGCCTGCTGATGTTCACGGTCGAGCTCGTCGTCGACAAGGTCCCGTGGCTCGACTCGGTGTGGGACTCGGTGTCGACCGTCGTGCGGCCGACCGTCGGAGCGTTGGTCGCGTACCAGCTCGGCGGCGACGCGCCGGGGACGGGCAGGCGTTCCTCACCGCGCTGCTCCTGGCGCTTCGTTCGCACGGCACGACGCCGCCGGGCCCGTCGCACCCCGTAGGGTGCGCGCATGGCGAACGTCGTGGTCGTGGGTGGCGGGTTCGCCGGACTGTCAGCCGCTGCGCGGCTGGCCAAGCTGCGGCACGACGTCACGCTGGTCGAGGCCGGTGACCGCCTCGGCGGGCGGCTCCACGGGCACCGCGTGGGCGACCGCACCTGGCAGCTCGATGCCGACACCGTCACGCTGCCGGGGGTCTTCCGCGACCTGTTCCGCAAGTCCGGGCGGCCGTTGGAGGACGTGCTCGGGCTGACCCAGGTCGCCGGTCGCCGCCACGTCTTCGGGGACCGTACGGTGCTGGATCTCCCGCTCGGCAGCCGCGGCGACCAGCACAACGCCGTCGTGGAGGCCTTCGGGGAGGACGAGTGGTCCCCCTGGCTGGACCGGTTCGGCGACCAGTGGGACGTCATCCGGCGCACGGCGCTCGACCAGGTGTTCGCGGGCAAGGCCGCCGTGGACCGGCAGCTCCGTCGGACGCTTCACCCGCGGCGCACCGTCAAGGGGCTCGACCGTGAGCTCGCCGACGCACGCCTCGCCAAGATCGTCCTCGACCCGGTGCGCCTCGCGGGGCAGGACCGGCGCATGACCCCGGGCTTCGTGGCGGTGGCCCACCACGTCGAGCGGTCGTTCGGGCGTTGGCGCTTCGAGGGCGGCCGGCCGGCCCTCGCCGCCGCCCTCGAGCAGCGTCTGGTCGAGCGCGGCGTCACGGTCCAGCTCCGCGAGTCTGCCCACGAGCTGGTGCTGGACGCCGGCCGGGTCCGGACGGTCGTGACGGATCGCCGCGCCCTTTCGGCCGACGTCGTCGTCTGGTGCGCCCCGAACCGTCCCGCTCCCCTGCCGCCGGTCCCGATGCTCCCGGTCATCCCGGCGTCCCGGACGCTGGTCGCGCTGGGACCCGACGCCCCGGTGCTGCCGCACGACGTGCTGGTGCACGCCAACCCGCCGATCCGCCTGTGGTCGGCCGACGGCGTCGCGTGGACGATCGAGCACCGCAGCGGCGAGGACCCGCTGCACGTGCTCGCCCGGTCCGGGATCGATCTCCGTCCCCACGTGCTGGTGCGGACCGACCTGCCGCCGACCGAGCTCGTCGGCCTGGGCCACTGGGGCTGGGCGTGGAACACGTGGACCACGGCGCTGGAGCTGCCGGGCGTCGCGCCCCGCGGCGGCCTCTACTTCGCCGGCGCGCATGCCCACCCCGGCGGCTCGCTCGAGGCGATCGGCATGGCGACCGCAGCGATCGCGGGCGACATCGGCCCCGCGCCCCGCTGAGGCGTCAGCTCAGACCAGGCCCTCGGCGCGCAGTCGCTCGAAGATCTCCCGGGTCGCCTTCGACCGGTTGAGGGTGATGAAGTGCAGCCCCGGCGCCCCGCCGGCCAGCAGGTCCCGGCACAGCTGCGTCGCGAGCTCGATCCCCTTGGCCCGGACGGCGACCTTGTCGTCACGGATCGGGTCGATCTCCGCCAGCACCTCGGCGGGCATCTCGGCCCCCGACAGCTCGGCCATCCGGGCGACCTGCGCGAAGTTGAGGATCGGCATGATGCCCGGGATGATCGGGATGTCGCTGCCGAGCGCCCGGACGCGGTCGACCAGCCCGAAGTAGTCCGAGGCGCGGAAGAACAGCTGCGTGATGGCGTACTGGGCGCCGGCCCGCGCCTTCTGGACGAGCACCTCGGCGTCGCGGTCGAGGCTCTCCGCGTCGGGGTGACCTTCGGGGAACGCCGCGACGCCGATCTCGAACAGGCCCATCTGCGACGCGAGCTCGACGAGGTCGACGGCGTACGTCATGCCGTCCGGGTGCGGCTCCCACGGGGCGCGCGGTCCGCCCTTGGGGTCGCCCCGCAGCGCCAGGACGTTGTCGACGCCGGACGCGGCGTACTGCTTGAGGACCGACTCGATCTCGCCGCGGGTCTGCCCGACGAGGGTCAGGTGCCCGACCGGACGCATCGACGTCTGCTCGGCGATGCGGGCCGTGATGCGCACGGTCCGCTCCTGGCTCGTGCCGCCGGCGCCGTAGGTCACCGAGACGAAGGTCGGGTCGAGGGGCTCGAGGTCGGCGATGGTCTGCCAGAGCACCGCCTCGCCGTCGTCGTCCTTGGGCGGGAAGAACTCGAACGAGCAGCACGGCGAGGGCGCGCGCAGGGCGGCGACCAGGGACTGGTGTTCGGTGCTCATGCGCCAACGATACCGTTCCAGATGTGACGACTCGCGCGGATCTTCCCGGCTTCAGGACGCGGATAGATCACACCCTGACGGAGTTCGTCGACGCCCAGCGCGCCGTGCTGTCACCTCTCGGACCCGACCTGGACGCCCTGGCCGACGCGGCCATCGCCTTCGTCGCCGGCGGCAAGCGGCTGCGGCCGCAGTTCTGCTACGCCGGCTGGCTCGTCGCGGGCGGGGACCCGGACGAGCCGGCGATCGTGCGGGCCGCCGCAGCGCTCGAGTGGCTCCAGGGCAGTGCCCTGGTGCACGACGACCTGATGGACGGGTCGGACACCCGCCGCGGGCGTCCCAGCGTCCACCGCGACTTCGAGGCGCGACACGTCGCGGAGCACCGGCACGGCGACGCCGCCGGCTTCGGCGCCTCCGCGGCCGTCCTGCTGGGCGACCTGCTCCTGTCGTGGACAGACGAGCTGTTCCGGTCCAGCGACCTCCCGACGACCCGCGCGGCCTTCGGCTTCCTCGACCTCTGCAAGACCGAGGTCGTCGCCGGCCAGTTCCTCGACGTCGCGGGGCAGACCCGCGCGTCCCTGTCGGTCGAGGAGGCCATGCTGGTCGTGCGCTACAAGTCGGCCAAGTACACCGTCGAGCGCCCGCTGCACATCGGTGCCGCGCTGGCCGGTGGCTCACCCGAGCTCGTCGCGGGCCTCAGCGAGGTCGCCCTCCCGCTCGGCGAGGCGTTCCAGCTCCGCGACGACGTGCTGGGGGTGTTCGGCGATCCAGCGGTCACGGGCAAGCCCGCCGGCGACGACCTGCGCGAGGGCAAGCGCACCGTGCTGGTCGCCCGCGCGTTCGAGCTCGCCGACGAGGCGGGGCGCACCCTGCTCGCCGAGGGTCTGGGCACGGTCGACGGCGTCGGTCCGGTCGCCGAGCTGATCCGCGCGTGCGGCGCGCTGGACGCCGTCGAGGCGGACATCTCCCGCCTCGAGGACGCGGCCGATGCGGCGATCGACCGCCTCGGCGCGCGGGACGTGCTGGGGCCGCTGGCCCTCACCGCAACCCGTCGAGCCCGCTGACCCCCGGCTCGCCGCGCACGACGACGGCGAACGCCGCCGCCTGCCCACTGGCGTCCCGCAGCACGTCCACGACCGCTTCCACGAGGACGGGGTCGATGTCCGACACGCGGCCGAGGCCGTCCCAGACCAGCACCACCGGCATCCCGGTCAGGTCGGCGAGGGCGTCGAACAGGGCGTCGAGGTTGCGGCCGAACCACTCCGGCAGCGACCAGCCCGCGGCCACCGCGTCCCAGAACTGCTCGACCGACGCCACGTCCCGCGTGTCGAGCGACAGGACACGCCAGCCCGCCCCCTCGGCCTCGCGGCCGAGGTCCCGCGCCGGGTCCCCCCGCCACACGTAGAGCCCCGGGGTGGTCGTGCCCGCGAGCAGCGAGTCGTACGTCGCGGTCATGGGGCCGCCTCCCTGACCTGGCGGAACGATCGGTAGTGGTCCGCGGTGTAGTAGGCCGAGCCGTCCTCGCCCACGACCAGCCGCCGCGGACCACGCTCGCTCTCCCCCGGCGTCGGCACGGTGTACTCGCGCCAGAACCCCCGCTCGTGGCGGGGCAGCAGCCGCTCCCGGTTCATGAACACGGCGCCGTCGCGGTGGTACGGGAACGGCCCACCGGCATCGATCAGCGCGAGCGTGTCCCGCGCCTGCGCCGGCAGCTGCGACGTACCCGCCTCCGCCGCCGGGCGATCCGGGTCCGGGCCCACCCGGCCCACGCCCCAGAGGACGGCGGTCACGAGGACGAGGATCCCGAGCACCTGCCACCCCGTCGACCGCCTCATGGACACATCGTGGCGCATGCCGCGTCGTGCGCGACATCACGAGACAGATGTGACACGCGTCGACGCAGGTCACGGACCGATGTGGCACAGTCACTAGACTGCTCTGAGGGTCACGACCGTGCCCTGCATGACGAGGGAGGGTTGGCGTGGCACTGACGGGCGACGAAGCCCTCGTCGGGCGTGTCCTCAGCGAGCGCTACCTGATCGGCGAACGCATCGCCCGTGGCGGCATGGCGAGCGTCTTCAAGGCGACCGACCAGCGGCTCGACCGCGAGGTCGCGATCAAGATCATGCACCACGGTCTCGGCGACGACCAGCAGTTCACCCAGCGGTTCGTCCGCGAGGCCAAGTCTGCGGCCAAGCTCAACCACCGCAACGTCGTGTCGGTCTTCGACCAGGGCACGGACGGCGAGGTGACCTACCTCGTCATGGAGTACGTCCCCGGCCACACGCTGCGCGACGTCATGCGCGCCGAGTCGCCGATGACCCCCTACCGCGCGCTCGAGCTGCTCGAGCAGGTGCTGATCGCCCTGTCCGCCGCTCACGCAGCGCGCATCATCCACCGCGACGTCAAGCCCGAGAATGTCCTCATCACGCCCGACGGGGACGTCAAGGTCGCCGATTTCGGCCTGGCCCGCGCCGTCAGCGCCGCGACGACCGCGACCGGCGGCACGTTGATCGGCACGGTGTCCTACCTCGCTCCGGAGATCGTCACCAACGACGGCGCGGACGCCCGCTCCGACGTCTACGCCTGCGGGGCGATGCTCTTCGAGATGCTGACCGGCATCAAGCCCCATTCCGGCGAGTCCCCGATCCAGGTCGCCTACAAGCACGTCCACGAGGACATCGCTCCCCCGTCGACCGTCCAGCAGGGCATCCCGCCGTACGTCGACGCGCTCGTCGCGCGCGCCACGGTGCGCGACCGCGACCAGCGCTCGACGGACGCCCGGGTCATGCTCCAGCAGGTCCGCTCGGTCCAGCGGGCGCTCGGCGCGGGCCTGACCGACGATCCCGAGCTCGTGGCGGACCTCGCCCCGGGCGGACGTGTCGACCAGGACGCAGCCGCGACCGTCTCCGTGCCCCGTGCCGCCGTCGCCGCGGGAGTCGCGCAGTCGGCCGGGCGCTCCGCGCCGACGGAGATGGTCAGGTCGTCCGACGACACGATGCAGTGGAGTGCCGGCCTGACCGACACGCCGCCGGTCGTGGCCCGGGATGCCGCCAAGCCCCTGGGCCTCCACCCCGAGATGTCGCGCGAGGACTACGACCGCGCGACGGCCAAGCCGCACTCACGTCGCGGCCGCAACCTGCTGATCCTGGCCGTCCTGCTCGCGCTGCTGGCCGGCGGCCTCACGTGGTACTACACCGACCTGCGCTACTCCTCCACGCCCGTGCTCAACGGCAGCACCGAGAAGGTCGCGCGGCAGAACGCCGAGGCCGAGGGCTTCAGGTTCAAGGTCGTCGAGCGCACCTTCTCCGAGGACGATCCGCTCGGCACCGTCATCAGCACCGACCCCGGTCCCGGGGACAAGATCCTGCCCGGCAGCACGATCGAGGCCGTCGTGTCGAAGGGCCCTGACCGGGTCAGCATCCCGAAGGGCAACCTCACCGGACTCAAGCTCAGCGAGGCGAAGCGCGAGCTGGCCAAGGTCGACCTGGTGCTGGGCGAGCGGACGACCGCCTACGACGAGGACGTCCCCAAGAACCGCATCGTCAAGGCCGACGGCGTCACCGCCAGCACGCTGCTGAAGCGTGGTGACAAGGTGCCCGTCGTGGTCAGCAAGGGCCCCAAGCCCATCGCGATCGACAGCCAGGTGGGACGCACCGTCGACGAGGCCACCGCGGCTCTCAGGGGCGCGGGCTTCCTGGTCACGACCTCCACGGCGTTCGACGACAAGGTCAAGAAGGGCATCGTCGTCTCGCAGGACCCGGCCGACGGCAAGGGCTACAAGGGCGACACGATCGCGCTGACGGTCTCCAAGGGCCCCGAGCTCGTCGCCGTGCCCGACGTCAAGGGCCGCCCCCGGGACGAGGCGACCCGGATCCTCGAGAAGCGCGGCTTCAAGGTCCGCACGTTCGGGCCGGGCAACTTCACGGTGTCCTCGCAGAGCCCCAACGGCGGGGTCAAGCGCCGCAAGGGCTCGACCGTGACCATCACCTCGGTCCCCTTCCTGTAATGAGGCCGCGGCTCGCCGCGGCAGCGCTCCTGAGCGTCACCGCCGTCTGGGGATCGACGTTCTTCCTCATCAAGGACCTGCTGGACCGGGTGCCGGCCGCGGACTTCCTCGCCGTGCGGTTCGCGATGGCGTTCGTCGTCATGCTGCTCGTCGCACCGCGAGCCATCGCGCGCATCAGCCCCCTGGCTCGGCGCCGCAGCGTGCTGGCCGGCCTGGTCTACGGCGTCGCCCAGATCCTGCAGACGACGGGTCTCGGGCACACCGATGCCAGCGTCTCCGGATTCATCACGGGGCTGTACGTCGTCGCGACACCGGTCATCGCCTCGGCGGCCTTCGGGCTACGGGTGCCACGGACCGTGTGGCTGGCCGTCGTCCTGTCGACCCTCGGGCTCGGGATCCTGTCCCTGCGCGGCCTGTCGATCGGGTTCGGCGAGTCGATCACCTTGGTCTGCGCGATCCTCTACGCCGTCCACATCGTGCTGCTGTCCCGCTGGTCGACGGCCCGCGAGGCGTACGCGATGGCGACGATCCAGATGGGCGTCATCGCCCTCGTGAGCCTGGTCGCCGCGACACCGCACGGCCTGACGCTGCCCGACCGTCCCGGTGACTGGGTCGCGGTGTCCTACATGGCCATCGTGGCGGGCGCCGTCGCGATGCTGGCGCAGACCTGGGCCCAGAGCCAGCTCGACGCCGCGCGGGCGGCCCTGCTCATGACGATGGAGCCGGTCTTCGCCGCGACGTTCGCGATCGTCCTGGGCGATGAGGGAGTGGGCTGGCGCCTGCTGATCGGCGGGGCGTTCGTCCTGGTCGCGATGGTGCTGGCCGAGTCCTCCGGACGTACTGAGACGTCCGTATCACTTCCCGTAGAGTGACCGCCATGGAACCACCACGGATCGCCCCGGGGGGCCTCCGCGAGCTCGGGCTCGTCAACTACGCCTTCGCGACCCTGGCCGGCCGGGTCGTCGGTGGGAGCAAGCCGCACGTCTTCACGACCCTGGGCCGCCAGCGACGACTGTTCCGCGCGTGGCTGCACTTCAGCGGCCGGTTGATGCCCGGCGGGCGGCTCCCCCGCCGCGAGTCCGAGCTCGTGATCCTGCGCATCGCGACGCTGCGCGACTGCGAGTACGAACGTCGCCACCACCTGCGCCTCGGGCGCAGGGCCGGGGTCACCGAGGAGCAGATCGCCCACCTGGACGACCTGGCATGGGGCGGCTGGTCACGCCGCGAACTGGCGCTGCTGACTGCGGCGACGTCGTTGGTCGAGACCAAGAACCTCGACGACGCCACCTGGGCGGAGCTGCGGACCCACCTCGACGAGCCCGACACGATCGAGCTCCTGCTGCTGTGCGGCCAGTACGACTCCCTGGCCACGACCCTGCTGACCCTGAAGGTCCAGCCCGAGGACTAGCGACCGAACGAAGGCACCGTCCACGCGCCCGAGCCGTACAAGAAGTGACGCGGCCTCAGCCACGCCCTGACAGCATCTCGGCCACCAGGAAGGCCAGCTCGAGACTCTGCGCGCGGTTGAGGCGCGGGTCGCAGAGCGTCTCGTAGCGGTGGGTCAGGTCCTCGGCCGACAGCTTCGCGCCGCCGCCGACGCACTCGGTGACGTCGTCACCCGTGAGCTCGACGTGGACGCCGCCGGGCCAGGTGCCGAGCGAGCGGTGGACCTCGAAGAAGCCACGCACCTCGTCGATGACGTCGTCGAACTCGCGGGTCTTGTAGCCGTTGCTGGTCTCGAACGTGTTGCCGTGCATGGGATCACAGATCCACGCGACCTCGATGCCGGCCGCGGTGACCTTCTCGACCAGGTTGGGCAGGCCTTCGCGGATCTTGCCGGCCCCGAACCGGGTGATGAAGCTGACCTTGCCGGGGATCCGCTCGGGGTTGAGCTTCTCGTAGAGCGCGATCGCGTCGTCGGCGGTCGTGGTGGGGCCCAGCTTGACGCCGATCGGGTTGGCGATGCGGCTCAGCAGCTCGACGTGGGCACCGTCGAGCTGACGGGTGCGCTCACCGATCCAGACGAAGTGGCTCGAGACGTCGTACGGCTTCTCGGTCCGCGAGTCGATGCGGGTCAGGGCCTGCTCGTACTCGAGGATCAGCGCCTCGTGCGAGGAGAAGAAGTCGACGGTGTGGAACTCGTCGGGGTCGACGCCGATCGCGTCCATGAACGCCAGCGCCCGGTCGATCTCGGCGCCGATGCGCTCGTAGCGCTCCCCCACGGGGCTGTTCTTGACGAAGTCTGTGTTCCACGCGTGCATCTGGCGCAGGTCGGCGTAGCCGCCGGTCGTGAAGGCGCGCGCGAGGTTGAGCGTCGACGCGGACGCGTGGTAGACGTCGACGAGCCGCTGCGGGTCGTGGGCCCGGGACTCGGGCGTGAAGTCGAAGCCGTTGACGGCGTCGCCGCGGTAGGCCGGGAGGGTCACGCCGTCGCGGGTCTCGGTGTCGCTGGAGCGCGGCTTGGCGTACTGCCCGGCGAGCCGGCCGACCTTGACGACCGGGACGCTCGCGGCGTACGTCAGCACGACCGCCATCGACAGCAGGACCCGGAGCTTGTTGCGGACGTTCTCGGCCGTGACGCCCTCGAAGGTCTCGGCGCAGTCGCCACCCTGCAGCAGGAACGCCTCACCGCGTGCCACGTCGGCCAGCCGGTCGCGCAGCGCGTCGCACTCGCCGGCAAAGACCAGCGGCGGCATCCGGCGCAGGGTCTGCACCGCGGCGTCGCGGGCGGACTGATCGACATACGTGGGCTGCTGGGCAGCGCCGATCGCGTGGAGTTCGTCAAGGCTGGGAATGCTCACCAGCCAATGATACGGCGCCCTCGAAGTGCCGATGACACGCCGTCGGGGCGTGGACTCACCACGACATCGTCCCCGGCGCGCCCTTGAACGGCCCGGTCACCCGGGACGTGATCCAGCCGCCGTAGAAGTCACCCTCCTGCGCCTGCACGACCTCGTCGTCGATCGTGGCGGCGTCGACCTTGCCCGGGTAGATCGCGACATGGCCGGCCAGGTCGGCATAGCCCCGGGTGGGGCTCTCGTAGGTCCACGCGCCCGCCGGGATCGTGCGGTCGGGCGTCACGACGTCGAAGTACGACGCGGCGCCCTTCCACTCGCAGAAGGTCGTCCCGTTGATCGGCACCAGGACACCGTCGGCGAACGCCGCGATCGGCAGGTAGTACGTCGGCGGATGGCTCGTCTC
The DNA here is from genome assembly GCF_025965075.1 of Aeromicrobium sp. Taxonomy (GTDB): domain Bacteria; phylum Actinomycetota; class Actinomycetes; order Propionibacteriales; family Nocardioidaceae; genus Aeromicrobium. The sequence goes on along the minus strand of NZ_JAOPXQ010000199.1, from coordinate 675 downwards.
GCAGATCCGGTAGGACGTCATCGTGTCGGCGATCCTCATCCCGCCCAGCGTCACGACGAGGTGCTCGTCGCTGGGCTCGATCGACGGTGGTCGCGGATAGTCCCAGACATTCTCGACCGGACGGGAGCTCATGTGCCGAGCGTACGGCGGTGAGCCGCACGCGGCTCAACCGAAGAGGACCTCGACCTCGTCGTAGAGATCGGGCCGCACGGTCTTGAGCTTCTCGGTGCCCTCCGACAGCGGCACCCGGGCGATCTCGGTGCCACGCAGCGCCATCATCGTGCCGAAGTCGCCCTCGTGCACCGCCGTGATGGCGTGCAGGCCGAACCGGGTCGCGAGCCAGCGGTCGAACGCCGTGGGGGTGCCGCCGCGCTGGATGTGGCCCAGCACGACGGCGCGGGCCTCCTTGCCGGTCCGCTGCTCGATCTCGTGCGCCAGGCGGTCACCGATCCCACCGAGGCGGACGTGGCCGAAGGCGTCCTTCTCGCCGTTGACCAGCGACATGTCGCCGCCCTCGGCGGGGACCGCGCCCTCCGACACCACGATGATCGGCGAGTAGTGCGTCGCGAAGCGGCTCTCGACCTGCGCGCACACCTTGGCGATGTCGAACGGACGCTCCGGGATCAGGATGATGTTGGCGCCGCCCGCGAGGCCGCTGTGGAGCGCGATCCAGCC
>NZ_JAOPXQ010000166.1 GCF_025965075.1 Aeromicrobium sp. | reverse complement strand
CGGGTGAGGCGTGGGTTGCGCCGGGTGAGGCGTGGGTTGCGCTGGGGTGAGGCGTGGGTTGCGCCGTGGGCCGCGCCTTCGGTGAGCTCTTCGGCTCGCGGCGAGGGGGTGGGCGGTCCTTCGCCTCACCACGGAGGCGGGCCTCCGCCGGGTACATATGCGAAGGAACCAGCTCAGTCTGTTCTTCCAGACTGAAACTGGCTCCTTGCGTTTCGGCGGAGGATAGGGGATTCGAACCCCTGAGAGCTTTCACTCAACCCGCTTTCCAAGCGAGCGCACTAGGCCACTATGCGAATCCTCCGTCGAGAAGGCTACCGGTCGTCCCCGGCTTGGGGCGAACCGGGATGGCTCCGTATGATGGGGGCAGCCCCTCGCGTGGCGACACATCACCCAACTCCCCCAGGGCCGGAAGGCAGCAAGGGTCAGTGAGCTCTGTCGGGTACGCGAGGGGTCCTTTCATGCCCGGGACACCGCCCCAGCTCGTGGGTCGGGCCACGGAGACGAGATCCTCGTCGGCGGCCGGCTCGTCAGGATCACGCCGAGGACCGTCGCGGTCAGCGGGATCGTGAGGTCGCCGCCGATGCCGATCGCCATGAAGCTCGGCATCAGGTCGAGCATCCCGGCGTCCTGGCCGAAGATCGCGACCGAGGCGATCGCGACCCCACAGGTCGAGCGTCCGCTCGACGGGGGTCGCGAGACTCGTCGATCGCCCACACCGCGAGGGCCGCCGTCGCGATCCCGAGCGGGACGTTGATGAAGAAGATCCACCCCTATACGCGCTGATGATCGCGCTGACCCTCGTGACGGGGGAGCCCGGCGCGGAGACCGCCGTCGAGCCGGCCGATCGCGACGAGGCGCAGGCCGCCAAGCTCGCGCTGCTCGAGTCGCTGCCGCAGGACCGCTATCCCCGGCTCCGCGATCGACATCTTCGTCGCCGGGGTCATGGCCGACGCCAGGGCCCTGACTCGCCCCTGAGCGGTGCGCTGGCGCCCGGGACGGGCGTGTGGCGTCCGTGGACGCCAACGCACCGCCCCGGGGCGGGCGGGTCGTTACGGCAGGGGTTCGACCACGGTGTGGCCGCCGAGCGCCTTCGACAGGGCCGTCAGGTGGTGTCGGCCGTCGCCGAGGGCGTGGTCGATCGCGGTGAGCCGGCTCATGTAGTGCCCGACGCTGTACTCCGCGGTCTTGCCGATCCCGCCGTGCAGCTGGATCGCCTCCTGGCCGCTGTGCCGCCCGGCCTTGCTGACCTGCAGCTTGGCGCGCGAGGCCGCCTCGAGGAGGTCGGCCGGGTCGCCGCCGTCGAGCTCGACCAGCGTCGCCCAGGTGACGGTGCTGCGGGCCAGCTCCAGCGAGACGTACATGTCGGCGGCCCGGAACGTCAGCGCCTGGAACGTCATCAGCGGGACGCCGAACTGCTTGCGGGTCTTGAGGTAGTCCCGTGTCGTCTCCAGCGCGAACGACATCGCGCCGAGCGACTCGTGACCGTACGCGATCTGCGCCGAGGCGATCGTCGCGGCGATAGCGGCCGACTGGTCGGCCCCGGGCTCGCCCAGCGGGACCGCCGGGGTCGAGGCGAACGCGACATGGGCCGCGCGGCCGCGGTCGAACGTCGGGTACGACGTGCGGGTCAGGCCGTCGGCGTCGGGCTGGACCAGGAACAGGCCCGTCCCGCCGTCGACCGCGGCGCTGACGATCAGCAGGTCGGCGCGCGCGCCGCCCAGCACGGGCTCCTTGACGCCGGTCAGCGTCCAGGAGTCGCCCGAGCCGGAGGCCGTGACCGTCGCGACCTCGCTGTAGCGCGAGCCCGGCTCGGTGTGCGCGAACGCGGGGACGAGCTGTCCCTCGGCGAGGGCGCCGATGATCTCGGTCTTCTGCGCCGGGGTGCCGGCCGCGGCGATCAGGCCACCGGCGAGCACGACCGCCTCGACGTAGGGCTCGGGGGCGATGACGCGCCCGATCTCCTCCGCGACGATCGACACCTCGACGGGACCGGCGCCGAAGCCGCCGTCCTCCTCGGCGAACGGGAGGCCGAGGGCGCCCATCTCGGCGAGCCGCTGCCAGGTCTTCTCGTCCCAGCCCGGATCGGTCTTGGTGACCTCGCGGCGGGTCTCGGTGGAGTCGTACGCCTTGGAGAGCAGTCCGCGGACGGCGTCGCGCAGCGCGGTCTGCTCGGAGTCGAGTGTGAAGTCCATGTCAGCCCCTCAGTCCCAGGATCGTCCCGGCGATGATCTGTCGTTGCACCTCGTTGGAGCCGCCGTAGATCGACGCCTTCCGGAAGTTGAGGTAGTTGGTCGTGGCGGTTCGGGCGAGGTCGGGGACGTCCGAGCCCTCACCCGCACCCGTGGCCAGCGCGTTGGGGCCGGCGATGTCGACCCACAGCTCGGTCACGGCCTGCTGCAGGACCGTGCCCTGCAGCTTGAGGACCGACGAGGCGGGGTGCGGCTTGCCGTCGGCGGAGTTGGCGACGACTCGCAGCGCGGTGAGCTCGAGCGCCAGCAGGTCGTTCTCCAGCTCGGCGATCTGCGCCGCGAGCAGCGGGTCCTCGAGCAGCGAGGTGCCGCCGGGGCCGGCCGTCGCGGCGTACTCCTTGGCCTGCGCCAGGGTGCGCTTGGTCGAGCCCACGGGGGCGACGCCGACCCGCTCGTTGCCGAGCAGGAACTTGGCGTAGTCCCAGCCCTTGTTCTCCTCGCCGACGAGGTTCTCCGCCGGCACGCGGACGTTGTCGAAGAAGACCTCGTTGACCTCGACGCCGCCGTCGATCAGCTCGATCGGGCGGACCGTCAGGCCCGGGGACGTCATGTCGATCAGCAGGAACGAGATGCCGGCCTGCTTCTTGGCGGCCGGATCGGTACGGACGAGGGTGAAGATCCAGTCGCCGTACTGGCCGAGGGTCGTCCACGTCTTCTGGCCGTTGACGACGTACTCGTCGCCCTCGCGCACCGCGGTCGTGCGCAGCGAGGCGAGGTCGGAGCCGGCGTCGGGCTCGGAGAAGCCCTGCGACCACCAGATGTCGAGGTTGGCCGTCCGGGGCAGGAAGCGCTCCTTGATCTCCTGCGAGCCGAACGCGGCGATGACCGGGCCGACCATCGAGGCGTTGAACGCCAGCGGCGGCATGACGCCGGCCAGCTGCATCTCCTCGTGCCAGATGTGCCGCTGCAGCGGGGTCCAGTCCTTGCCGCCCCACTCGACGGGCCAGTTGGGCACGGCGATGCCGGCGGCGTTCATGGCACGCATCGACCGGACGATCTGGTCCTTGGACAGCTCGCGGCGCGCCGCAACGGTGTCCCGGATGTCCTGGGGAATCTGGGTGGTGAAGAACGTACGCATCTCCTCGCGGAACTCGACGTCCTCATCTGACAGCTGCAGTCTCATCTGATCCTCCTGGGGGGAAACCTACTGGCGCGTAACCCTTGATATCACCTGACTGGCCACCGCCGCTTGGCGCGTGCGCGCAGGGGGCCGACCAACCGTGGCCCGGAGAGGCGCTGCTCGAGCCGGCGGGACTCGCGGCGCAGCGGCTGCGCGACATACTCCCCGAGGATCACGCCGGCCGCCAGGGACACCGCGATCGCGATCGCGCTGATCATCGCCAGGATGCCGGCCAGGTCGTCGTCGGCCAGGAGGGACAGCCCGCGGTAGATCGACAGGCCGGGCAGCAGCGGGACGATCCCGGACACCACCACGACGAGCGGCGGCACGCGGGCCCAGCCGGAGACGGTGTAGCTCACGAAGCCGATGAAGATCGCGGCGACCGCGGCGGGCCACGCCCGGCCGACGTCGTGCTCGACCAGCAGGATGTAGATCGCGGCGGCGCCGCCGGCGATCACCGCGATCGGCGCCAGGATGCGCTTGGGGGCGTACGCCGCGTAGGCGAAGGCCGCGGCACTGATCGCCGCTCCCGTGACCATGAGGGGGAACCGGGACAGGCCCGCGGCGTTGGGGTCCAGGGCGATGTCGACCCCGAGCATCCCGCCTACCGTCAGGCCACCGCTGACCCCGACGATGACGCCGACCGTCGACATCATGACCTCCAGGATCCGGGCCCCCGCGGTGATGTAGAAGCCGGTCAGGGCGTCCTGGATCGCGCCGATGAAGCCCAGCCCGGCGAGCAGCATGACGATGCTGGCGGTGATGACGAGCGACGGGTCGACCCCGACGTCGAGGGCGCTGACCCCGACCGCCAGCAGCGTCGCGAACAGCCCGCCGGCGACCTGGGCGTAGAAGAACGGCAGCCGCAGCCGGGACAGGTAGCGCTGCAGGATCTCGACCCCGATCGCCGCGACCGCCGCGACCGCCGTCACGACCAGGTCACCGCCGATCAGCAGGGCGATCCCCGCGCCGATGGCGCCCCAGCTCAGTGACACCGCCCAACGGGGCCGCTCGTGCCCCGTGGAGGCGACCTGAGCGAGCCGGGACCGGGCCGCCTCCAGGTCGATCTCGTCGGCCAGCAGGTCGGCGACGAGCTGGTCGACCCGGGTGAGGTCGGCGAAGTCGGTCTCGCGGTGGTTGATGTGGCGGGTCAGGCTGAGCATCGGCTCGTCGAAGCTCGGCTGGTGGCTGATCGCCAGGGACGTGAAGGTCACGTCGACGAGGACCTGTCGCAGGCCCAGGTGGTGGGCGATCGAGGACATCGTCGCGGTCACGTCGGCGGCGCCGGCGCCGTTCGACAGCAGCATCTCCCCGACGCGCAGCGCCAGGTCGAGCGTGCGGTGGATGTCGCGTGTCTCGGCCATGCCGTCCATCATGCTGGCCGGTCCTGAGCACGCGGCCCCCGGCCGGGCGTACGCTCGAGCCCATGACAGAGTGGAGGCCCGACGAGCTGGGCGACGGCTACGAGAAGCGGACGATCCCCCTGGGCGCCGACCCCGATGGCGAGGGCACGATCGAGGCGACGCTGGTACGCCGCTCGGCCCCCACGACGGCCGAGGCCGCCGTCATCTACGTCCACGGCTTCAGCGACTACTTCTTCCAGAAGGAGCTCGCCGACTTCTTCACCGAGCGCGGATTCGCGTTCTACGCGCTGGACCTGCGCAAGTGCGGCCGCTCCCGGCAGGCCGGCCAGACCGGCCACTACGTCTCCGATCTCGCGCTGTACGACGCCGAGCTCGACGAGGCGCTGGCGATCGTCCGCGCCGAGACCGGCGGCCGGCCCGTCGTGCTGGCGGCGCACTCGACCGGCGGCCTGATCCTCCCGCTGTGGCTCGATCGGCTCAACCGGCGTCCCGGCGGCTCGCAGGGCGCCGGCATCGCCGGGCTGATCCTCAACAGCCCGTGGTTCGACCTGCAGGGCAAGCCCGCGATGCGCACCGTCGGCACCCGGGTCATCGAGGGCATCGCGAAGGTCCGGCCCAAGTCGGTCATCAAGCTGCCGCCCACCGACGCGTACGGCACGAGCCTGCACGTCAGCGCCCACGGCGAGTGGGACTTCAACACGGTCTACAAGCCGCTCCAGGGCTTCCCCGTGACGTACGGCTGGCTGACCGCGGTCCGCAAGGGGCACTCGCGGCTGCACCGCGGGCTCGATGTCGGGGTCCCCTCGCTGGTGCTGCGCTCGGGCCGGACGCGGTTCGCCCGGGCGTACTCGCCCGACGTCGACGACGCCGACGCGGTGCTCGATGTCCGGCAGATCGCGAAGTGGGCCGGCTGCCTCGGCGGCTCCGTGACGTCGCTGCCGGTCGAGGGCGCCCGCCACGACGTGTTCATCTCCAAGGACGGGCCGCGCAAGGCCGCCTACGCCGCGGTCGACACCTGGCTCCGGGCCACCCGCCTCCTCGCGAGCTGAGCTCCGGCCGCGGGCGGTGTGCGCGGGGTCGTCAGTGTCGTGACGGGTCGATAGAGTTCACAGCGTGGATGCCCCCCTCGCGCTGTACCGCCGCTACCGGCCGGAGACGTTTGCCGAGGTGATCGGTCAGGAGCACGTCACGGACCCCCTGCGCCACGCCCTGGCGGCCAACCGGGTCAATCACGCCTATCTGTTCTCCGGGCCGCGCGGCTGCGGCAAGACGACCAGCGCGCGCATCCTGGCCCGGGCGCTCAACTGCGAGAAGGCACCGATCGCGGACCCGTGCGGCGAGTGCCAGTCGTGCCGCGACCTGGCCCGCGGCGGACCCGGCAGCATCGACGTCATCGAGATCGACGCCGCGAGCCACGGTGGCGTCGACGACGCGCGTGACCTGCGGGAGCGGGCGTTCTTCGCCCCCGTCAGCAGCCGCTACAAGGTCTACATCATCGACGAGGCCCACATGGTCTCCCCGCAGGGCTTCAACGCGCTGCTCAAGCTCGTCGAGGAACCCCCGCCGCACCTGAAGTTCATCTTCGCCACGACCGAGCCCGACAAGGTCATCGGCACGATCCGCTCCCGGACGCACCACTACCCGTTCCGGCTCGTCCCGCCCAAGGCGCTGGGCGACTACCTCCTGCAGCTGTGCACCGCCGAGGGCGTGTCGCTCGAGCCGACGGCGCTGCCGCTCGTCGTGCGTGCCGGGCAGGGCTCGGTGCGTGACACGCTCAGCGTGCTCGACCAGCTGCTCGGCGGGGCCGGCCCCGCCGGCGTCACGTACGAGCTCGCGGTCCAGCTGCTCGGCTACACCCCCGACTCGCTGCTCGACGAGGCGATCGACGCGTTCGCCGCCCGGGACGGGTCGACCGTGTTCGGCGTCGTCGACAAGGTCATCGAGTCCGGCCAGGACCCGCGCCGGTTCGCCGAGGACTTCCTGCAGCGACTGCGTGACCTCGTGATCGTGGCGGCGGTGCCCGATGCGCTCGACAAGGGCCTGCTCGACGTGCCGGGGGACCGGGCCGAGCGCCTCGTCGCCCAGGCCGGCGGCTTCGGCCCGTCCGAGCTGACCCGGGCGGCCGACATCGTCAACGCCGCGCTGATGGAGTTCCGCGGCGCCACGGCGCCGCGGCTGCTGCTCGAGCTGATGTGTGCCCGGATCCTGGTGCCCGGCTCGGACAACTCGACGCAGGGCTTCCAGGCCCGGCTCGACCGGCTCGAGCGCCGGCTGGGGGTGGACGGCGCCGGTGCCGTGGCTCCGGTCGCCGCTGCCCCGGCTCCCGCTGCCGCGCCCGCCCCTGCTGCCCCGGCGCCCGCGCCGGTGCAGGAGATCGCGGTGCCCCGCACGATCGAGCCCGTCGCCCCACCAGCGCTGGTCGAGCCCGTCGAGGCGACCCCGGTCGCGACGCCGCCCGCCCCGCCCGCCGAGGTCGTCCGGCCCGCCACGGCCGCACCCGCCGCCGAGATGCCGGCCCCGGTCGCGCCGCCCGTGGAGGCCAGCCCCGCGGCAGCGGCCCCCGCTGCCGCAGCCCCCGTTGCCGAGGCCTCGGCCGGCAATCTCACGATCGCCGACGTCCGCCGGCTGTGGCCCGAGATCCTCGACAAGATCCGGGACCTGCGCCGGTTCGCGTGGGTCATGCTGAGCCAGAACGCGCAGATCACGGGCCTGGACGGCTCGACGCTGACGATCGCGCTGGTCAACGCCGGTGCACGCGACTCCTTCATCAACAGCAAGTCCGACGAGTACGTCCAGAAGGCCCTGCAGGAGGTCCTCGGGGTCACCTGGCGGATCGAGGCGATCGTCGACCCGAGTGCCCGCCCCGGGGTCCCCGACGACGAGCCGCGTCAGGCCCCGACCGCTCCCGCCGCCCCGCCGACGCCCGCCGCGACGATGCCCGACTCGGTGCGCCAGGCGATGCGCGATCCCGGCACGCCCCAGGCCCGGATCGACCCCGACGCCGCGGCCGACCGCAACGACCCGGTCATCGACAACGAGGAGATCGACCCCGAGGCCCTGCTGAGCCGTGAGCTGGGGGCGCAAGTCATTGACGAGACCCGCAACGACTGAGCTCGTCCGGCAGCGTCTCGACCTGACGATCGGACCGCTGGACGTCCTGCGCCTGTTCCGTGGCCGGGACCGGCTCGTCGCGCTGCTCGGGGCCTGGCACCACGGCGAGGCACTGATCGCCTTCGACCCGGTCGAGGTGCTCGACGGGGACCCGTTCACCGGCATCGACCTCGAGCCGCTCCCGGCCGGGGTCGCCGGCTTCGGCGGCGGCTGGATCGGGGCGTGGGGCTATCAGCTGGGGCGCCTGGTCGAGCAGCTCCCCGCCGCGCCGCACCGGCCCTTGCGGCAGCCCGACCACCGCATCGCGTTCTACGACCACGTGCTGCGGCTGACCGACGGCACCTGGTGGTTCGAGTCGCTGACCCGTGACCCCGCGCGGGACGCCGCGGTCCTCGCGACGCTGGCCGGGGCGCCGGCGGCCCCTCGGACGTACACCGTGGGGACCTTCGAGATGACGCCGACGCCCGCCGCGCACCGGGCGGCGCTGGGGCGGGTGCTCGACCACATCGCGGCCGGCGACATCTTCCAGGCCAATCTCTGCACCCGGCTGGAGGCGCCGTTCGACGGTGACCCGCTGGACGCGTTCTGCGCCGGGGTCGAGCGGCTCCACCCCGCCTACGCGGCCTACGTCTCCAGCCCCGAGGGAACGCTCGCGAGCCTGTCGCCCGAGCTGTTCCTGCGCCGGACGGGCGATGAGGTGCTGAGCTCGCCAATCAAGGGCACCGCACCGCTCGACACCGATCCGGACGAGCTCGTCGCCTCGGCCAAGGACCGTGCCGAGAACATCATGATCGTCGACCTGATGCGCAACGACCTGGGTCGGGTCAGCGTGCCGGGATCGGTCCGCGTCCCCGCGATCACCCGCGCGGAGCGGCACGCCGTGTGGCACCTCGTCTCGGACGTCGTGGGCCATGTCGGCCGGGGCGTGCGCGACTCCGACCTGCTGCGGGCGACGTTCCCGCCCGGCTCGGTGACCGGGGCCCCCAAGGTGCGGGCGATGGCGATCATCAACGACCTCGAGGCGACGGGGCGCGAGGCCTACACCGGGGCGATCGGCCACGTCAGCCCCGGCGCCGGGCTGGAGCTCAACGTCGTGATCCGGACGTTCGAGTTCCCGGCCGCGGCGGACCGGGTGTGGCTCGGGGTGGGTGGGGGAGTCGTGGCGGACTCGACCCCCGACGGCGAGCTCGCCGAGTGCCTCGTCAAGGCCCGGCCGCTGGTGGAGGCGATCGGCGGGGTCCTCGACCTCGTGGCCGAGGCGCCAGCCGTGGCGCCGACCCCGGTCACCGGGTTCTCGGACGCCCCGGCGGTCGACCACTCGGCCGGGATCTACGACACCCTGCTGGTCGTCGACGGGGTCGTGGTCGACCTCGACGCCCACCTGGCCCGGCTCGACGCCAGCGTCCGGGCGGTCCACGGGACGACGATCCGGGCGGGCCTGGACGAGGCCGTGGTCCGGCGGGCGGGTGGCCTGGTCGGGCGGCAGCGCCTGCGGGTCGACGCGGTCCCGGCGGGTCCCGACGTGCGGGTCACGATCAGCACCCGGCCGATCGACGACGACGCCGAGGCGTGGACCCTCGTGCCGCGCACGATCCCCGGCGGGCTGGGCCAGCACAAGTGGGCCGACCGCAGCGCCCTCGAGCACGACGGCCCGCCGACCGAGGACCTGCTCCTGGTCGCGGAGGACGGCGCGATCCTGGAGACCGGGCGGGCCAGCCTGTTCGTGGTCCACGACGACGGCGTCCTGACCCCGCCGACGGACGGCCGGATCCTGCCCGGCACGGCCCGCGAGCGGGTCGTCGAGATCCTCCGCGCGGCCGACGTCCCGGTGTTCCAGCGCCGGCTGACCGCGACGGACCTGGCCGCCGCGAGCGAGGTCTTCGCGACCAACGCGCTGCGCGGCGTCGTCCCGGTCACCGCCTGCCGGGGCATCGGCGACTGGCCCGTCGGGCGGACGACGGCATGGCTCCGCACCGAGCTGCTGCGCCGCTGGTCCGCCCCGGGAGGCGGTGCGCTGGCGTCCACGCCGGCGCCGCAGGTGGACGCCAGCGCGCCGCCTCCCCGGGCCCGGGTCCTGTTCATCGACAACTACGACTCGTTCGTCTACAACCTGGTCCAGTACGTCGGGGAGCTCGGCGCCACGACCGAGGTCGTCCGCAACGATGCCGTCACCGTCGACCAGCTCGTGGCGGCCCGGGAGCGCGGGGAGTTCACCCACCTGGTCGTCTCGCCCGGACCCGGCACCCCCGCCGAGGCCGGGATCAGCTGCGAGGCGATCCGCCGGCTCGGCCCCACGACCCCGACGCTCGGGGTCTGCCTCGGCCACCAGGCGATCGGCGAGGTCTACGGGGCGACGGTCGTCCGCGCCGCCGAGGTCGTGCACGGCAAGCCCTCGTTGGTGCACCACGACGGCGCCGGGGTCTACGCCGGGCTGCCGTCCCCGCTGGTCTGCGCCCGCTACCACTCGCTGGTCATCGATCCCGCGACCCTGCCGGACGAGCTCGAGCCCACGGCCCACACGGCGTCCGGGATCGTGATGGGCGTGCGCCACCGGACCCACCCCGTCGAGGGAGTCCAGATGCACCCGGAGTCGATCCTGACCGCCCGAGGTCACGACATGCTCCAGAACTTCCTCTCCGCGACCGGCGCACAACCATCCGCGACTGGCGCAAGCTGAAGAAAACGAGACGGCGTGTCGTCCATTTCTGCGCCACTCGCGGATCGGTGTGCGCCAGTCGGTACGCAACCCTGGACATAGCGAGAGGTCACTCGCTATGTTGGGCCGTCCCGACAATGTGAGGACGATCACATGCACGAGCTCGACCTGGTCATCGCTGGTGGCACCTACTTCGACGGCACCGGCGCGCCGGGCGTCATCGCCCACGTGGGCGTCAAGGACGGCAAGGTCGCCGTCGTCAGCCCGACCCCGATCCAGGTCGCGGCGGGCACCCGGGTGGTCGACGCCACCGGCCAGTGGGTCATGCCGGGCTTCGTCGACGCCCACACCCACTACGACGCCGAGGTGCAGGTCGCGCCGGGCCTCAACGAGTCGGTACGCCACGGGGTGACGACGGTCCTGGTCGGCAACTGCTCGATCTCGACGGTCTACTCCACGCCGCTGGACATCGCCGACCTGTTCAGCCGGGTCGAGGCGCTGCCCCGGGCGCACGTGCTGTCCTCCCTGGAGGAGGCCAAGACGTGGACGACGCCGCAGGGCTGGGTCGACGCCCTCGAGCGGCTGCCGCTCGGCCCGCACGTCGCCTCGTTCCTCGGCCACTCCGACGTCCGCGCCAGCGTCATGGGCATGGGCCGCTCGACCGACCCGGCGCAGAGGGCGACCGCGGGGGAGAAGGCCGAGATCGAGCGCCGCCTGGAGGACGCGCTCGACGCGGGCTTCCTCGGCATCTCGACCATGACCAACCCGTGGGACAAGCTGGACGGCGACCGCTACCGCTCCCGCTCGCTCCCGTCGACGTACTCGAGCTGGAAGGAGTTCCGCGGCCTCAGCCGGGTGCTCCGCCGTCGCGGCCGGGTCCTGCAGGGCGTGCCCAACCTCAACAAGAAGTACGACATCGCGTTCTACCTCGCGACCGCGACGGGGATCTTTCGCAAGCCGCTGCGGGTGTCCCTGCTGGCCGCCGCCGACACCAAGGCCGAGCCCTGGGTGCAGCGGATCTTCGAACCGCTGGCGTTCCTGGCCAACAAGATCGGCCGCGGCCGCTTCACGTGGCAGCACCTGCCGACGACGTTTCGGGTCTGGGCCGACGGGATCGACCTGGTCGTGTTCGAGGAGTTCGGCTCGGGCCGCGAGGCGCTGCACCTGCGCGAGGAGATGGGCCGCAACGAGCTGCTGACCGACGAGGCCTACCGGCGCTGGTTCCGCCGGGACTTCGACAAGCGCTTCTCCCCGCGGGTCTGGCACCGCGACTTCGACGACGCCGAGATCACCGAGTGCCCCGACGCGTCGCTGATCGGGATGATGATCGGCGACGTCGCCCGCCAGCGGAAGCTGCACCCCGTCGACTGCTACCTCGACCTGGTCGTCGAGCACGGCACCAGGCTGCGCTGGAAGACCAACATCGCCAACACCCGCCCGGACGTCCAGGACAGCCTGGTCAACCGCTACGGCATCACGATCGGGTTCTCCGACGCCGGGGCGCACCTGCGCAACATGGCGTTCTACAACTTCGGCATCCGGCTGCTCAACCGCGTCCACCAGGCCCAGTCGAAGGCCAGGCCGTTCATGACGGTCGAGAAGGCGATCTTCAAGCTGACCGGCGAGCTCGGCGACTTCTACGGCATCGACGCCGGCCGGATCCAGGTCGGCGACCGGGCCGACATCGTGGTCGTCGACCCGGCCGGGCTGAGCGACGAGGTCGACAGCTATCACGAGGCGCTGATGCCCGAGTTCGGCAACATGAGCCGGATGGTCAACCGCAACGACGCCGCCGTCACCGCGACGGTCGTCACGGGCGAGGTCGTGTACGACCGCGGGGACTTCGCCGAGGGCTACGGCCGCACGCTCGGGACCGGCCGGTTCCTGCGGGCCGGCGAGGCCCGCGGCACGGTCGCACCGGTCCGGCGCCTCGATCCGGTGGTGGCACAGTAGGGGTCGTGACGGCGCCCCCTCGACGTACCCAGGCGGAACGTCGGGAGGGCACGATCGCGGCCGTCGTCGACGCGGCGGTCGAGCTGCTGGGCGAGGTCGGGTACGCCCGCACGACGACGACCGAGATCGCCCGGCGGGCCGGGGTGTCCCAGGGCGGCCTGTTCCGGCACTTCGAGTCCCGCCTGGACGTCATCCTGGCCGCCGCGGACGCCGTCCGGAGCCGCCAGTTCGTCGACTTCCGGGCCGGGCTCGGCGCGATGACCGAGTTCGATGTCGCCGAGGCGGTCCGGCTCCTGCGCCGCGCGACCCGGGCCCCGATCAACGCCGCCTGGTACGAGCTGCTGCTCGCGGCGCGCACCGACACCGAGCTGCGGTCCCGCCTGGAGCCGCTGGCCGAGCGCTACCACCGCGAGATCATCGAGATCGGCCGGACGCTGCCGATCGCCGGGGCGATGCCGACCGCCGAGCTCGACACGATCGTCCTCGGCATCGTGCACATGCTCGACGGCGAGGCGCTGTCGGCGAC
>NZ_JAOPXQ010000162.1 GCF_025965075.1 Aeromicrobium sp. | reverse complement strand
CGCTGCCGTCACCGCAGGTCATCGCGTGGCGCGGGCTGGAGTCCGACAGGAGGTACGTCCAGGTGAGCGCCGCACATCACCGCAGCCCCATCCACGGCACGGCCACCGCTGTGCTGATCTGCGACGGGCACCGCACGTTCTGGGAGAAGCTGATCGACGGGGCCGAGATCGAGCCCGGCGCCGAGCGGCCGCTCCGCCCCGAGGACCTCGCCACGGCGTGGGAGCAGACCCCGCTCGAGCCCCCGACGCACTAGTCGGGTCTCACTTGACGATCGCGTCGACCGTCTTCTTGAGGGCGCTGGGCTGTGACGGGCGACGGGGAGCGGTCTTCTTGCTCTCGATCATCTCGGCGCCGATCTCCTGCAGCGTGGTGCGGCCGAGCCCCTCGCGGACCTTGGGGAACCAGTCCTGCTCCTCCTCGTCCATGTGGTGCGTGACGTTCTCGATCAGGACCGTCGTCTTGGCGGTGAACCTCTCGTGCTCGGGCTCCATGGCGGCGAGCTCGACGACCAGGACGTCGGCGACGTGGTGCTCCTCGTACGACTCGAGGACATCGTCCTCGAGGTCGGGCAGCAGGTCGCGGACCCGGGGGTACATGATCTCGTTCTCGATGTACGTGTGGACGGTCAGCAGCTCGATCATCCTGTCGACGAGCTTGCCCTTCGTCTTGTGGGCGTTCTCGCCGGCGTCCTCGAAGTCCTTGAAGACCTTGCGGATCTCCTGGTGGTCGTTCTTGAGCAGCACGATGGCGTCGGTCGACATGGGTCCTCCTGGCGGGGTGGTCTGGGTCCCGGGGGGAGTACCCGCGCAGCCGGACCGCAACCGCCCGCTGCCGCTACCGTGTTCCCGTGTCCGTCCTCGAGATCGCGCTCCTGGCGGTCACCGCCGTCCTGGCCGTGCTGCTCGTCGTCACGACGACCCGGCTGCGGGTGGCCCGCCGCGACATCGAGGACCTGCGGTCCGGCGTCCCCCGGCGGCGGCTCGTGCCCCGGCCCGAGGATGCTGTCCGCACCGTCGTCGGGACAGCGATGAAGGTCCGCGACCACGGCCTGAGCGGTGCGCTCCGCAGCTCGATCGACGACCTCGCGCTGTGGGCCGACGTCGAGCGTCCCGACCTGGCCCGGATGGCGGCGGCCGACGGCACCGTGACGATCCTGTTCTCCGACATCGAGGGCTCGACCGAGCTCAACCACCGGCTCGGTGACCAGGGCTGGGTCCGCCTGCTGGGCCGGCACGACCGGATCATCGAGAAGGCCGTCGCCGCTCACTCCGGTCACGTCATCAAGACGCAGGGCGACGGCTTCATGGTCGCGTTCGCCGAGGCGTCGGAGGCCGTCGGCGCGGCGTGCGACGTCCAGCGCAGGCTGGCAGGACTGCGTCCGGGGTCCCGGCTGTCCGGCGTCAAGGTACGCATCGGGGCGCACCGGGGCTCGGCGGTCCACCGCGACGGCGACCTGTTCGGCCGCAACGTCGCCTACGCCGCCCGCGTCGCCGCCCAGGCCGAGGGCGGTGAGGTGCTGGTCAGCGACACGGTGCTGGCCGCCCTCGCGGAGGACGACCACCGGGTGCTCGAGTCGCGGGAAGCAGTGCTCAAGGGCGTACCCGGCAGCCACGGGCTGCACGCGATCGACTGGCGACGCTGACCCGGTGAGGGTCCCCTTGCCCCGGCCCGGGATCATAGGAGGGAGCCCAGCCGATCGAGGAGTCCGCATGACCCTGACCGCGGACGACCGGACCGGGTCGCTGTCGGCGCTGCTGCGCTCGGGCTCGCAGGCCGAGCACACCGCTGCCGAGTCGTCGAGCTTCATGTCCGAGCTGCTGGCCGGTGGGGTCGCCGAGGCGGGCTACGCGCACTACCTGGGCCTGCTTCGCCGGGTCTACGAGGCGCTGGAGGGAGTTGCGCGCGAGCTCACCGACGACCCGGTCGCGGCCGCCGTCATCGACCCCACGATCGAGCGGCTCGCCGCGATCGACGCCGACCTCGACCACTGGGGACGGGTCGACGTCCCGAGCCCGGCCGCCGATGCGTACGTCGCGCGGATCCACGCCACCACCGGGTGGGGCGGGCTGTTCATCGCCCACCACTACACGCGCTATCTCGGCGACCTGTCCGGCGGGCAGGCGATCGGCCGGATCCTGACCCGCGAGTTCGACCTCGACGGGGCCGGGGTCGCGTTCTACGAGTTCGCCGCGGTGCCCAAGCCCAAGCTCTACAAGGATGCCTACCGCGCCCGGCTGGACGCCCTGCCGCTGGACGAGGCCGAGCGGGCGCGGGTGCTGGCCGAGGTCAAGGACGTCTTCCGCCTCAACGGCGGCCTGTTCACCGAGCTCACGGGGCACCTGGGGTCGTACCGCCGCTGATCGGCTCGGGAGGCGCGGCCCGCCATCCCGTGGCACCGTGATCCGGTGACGACTGACGGACGCCTCGCCCTCGTGACCGGAGTGACCGGATACATCGGGGCCCAGCTCGTCCCCCGGCTGCTCGCGGACGGCTGGCGCGTGCGGGTGCTGACCCGGGACGCCGGCCGGCTCCGCGACGAGCCGTGGGTCGACGACGTCGAGATCGTGGTCGGCGACGCGCAGGACCGAGCCGTGCTGGACGAGGCGACCCTCGGCGTGGACGCCGCGTGGTTCCTGATCCACTCGATGAGCGGTGCGCGGGACTACGCGGCCCGCGACCGCGAGATCGCCGGGTCGTTCGGCGCGTCCTGCTCGGCGAACGGGGTGTCCCGGATCGTCTACCTCGGTGGCCTCTACCCGGACCACGCCAAGCTGTCCCCGCATCTGGTCTCCCGCCGGCAGGTCGGCGACATCCTGCTGGACTCGGGGGTGCCCACCGCGGTGCTGCAGGCCGGCATCGTGGTCGGCGTCGGGTCGGTGTCGTACGACCTGCTGCGCACGATGGCCGAGGCGCTGCCCGCGCTCGTCGCGCCGGACTGGATCGACCACCTCGTGCAGCCGATCTCGATCGAGGACGTGCTGCACTACCTCGTCGCCGCGGCGGACCTGCCGCCCGACGTCAGCCGGGCCTTCGACATCGGTGGTCCCGACGCGCTGTCCTACCGGGACCTGCTGCACGTCTACGCCGAGGAGGCCGGGCTGCGGCGGCGCCCCATCGTCACGGTGCCGGTCCTGCTGCCGCGGACGACCGCGCTCGCGGCTGGCATCGTCGCGCCCGTCCCCACGAGCCTGGTCAGTGCGCTGGTCGCGAGCCTCGCGCACGACATGGTGTGCCGGGAGAACGACATCACCGACCACCTCCCCGAGCCACCCGAGCGGCGGCTGACCTTCCGGGAAGCGGTGGTCCGCGCCCTCGAGTCTCCGGACGAGCCCGGCGACGGGCCCGCGGACCTCGAGGACGTCCGCACGGTCGACACCGCCCTCCCGGCGGACGAGCTGTGGCGGGGTGTGGAGGCGATCGGCGGGACCGCGGGCGCGTACCCGTTCGCGCCGCTGTGGTGGGTCCGCGGCACGGTCGACCGGTTGCTCGGCGGGCCCGGGTTCGCGATGGGGCGTGAGGACGGGGCCCTCGGCCGGGGTGACGTCGTCGACTTCTGGACCGTCGACCGGGTCGTGCCGGGCCGCTCCGTCCGGCTGCGGCCGCGCATGAAGATCCCAGGACGGACGCTCGTCGACCTCACGGTCGAGCCCATCGGGGCCGGGTCACGCCTCGTGATCCGCACGTCGTTCCGTCCGCGTGGGGCGATCGGGATCGTGTACTGGTACGGATTCCTGCCCGGCCACGTCGTGCTGTTCCAGCGCTGGGCCCAGCAGCTCGCGAACGGTGCCGCGGTCTGATCTGGCCCACCCCTCGGCAGGTGGAGGTGGACCGGCCACCTCAATCGCCGCATGGGATTGCGAAGTCACCGCCGCCCGTGCCTCTGAGCCGCTATTGGCGGAGGTGGCCGGACAGGGAGTCGATCGGCGCGTCCTCGAACATGCCTCAACTCTAGAGGTCGCCACCGACACATATATTCTGCGGTTCCAGTATTTTTCAGAGAAGAGACAGGCCTCCGCGCCGCTAGCTGTCCTCGGCCTCGGACCGCTCGTCGAGGTCGGACAGCAGATTGCGGAGCTCGCCGCGGATGAAGTCGCGGGTCGCGACCTCGCCGATGCCGAGGCGCAGGCTCGCGACCTCGCGGGCGAGAAACTCCATGTCGGCGTTGGCCTGGGCCGCCGACGCGCGGTCCTGCTCCTGCGTGACCCGGTCCCGGGCCTCCTGCCGGTTCTGCGCCAGGAGGATCAGCGGGGCGGCGTACGACGCCTGCAGCGACAGGATCAGGGTCAGGAAGATGAATGGGTAGTCGTCCCAACGGTGACGGTCGGGCCCGTACGGCATGTTCCACGCGATCCAGACCACGACGAAGACCGTCATCCACGCGATGAACGTCGCGGTGCCGAGGAAGCGGGCGGTCGACTCGGCAAAGCGTCCGAACCGCTCGGGGTCGCTCTCGCGGCGCGGCGGTCGGAACGTGCGACGCACCTCGCGGGGCTGGTCGAGCCGGGCGCGCTCAGCCATGCGCCACCACCTCCCCGTCGTCGGGGTCGCTCTCGCGCCAGCCCTCGGGGAGCAGGTGGTCGAGCACGTCGTCGATCGTCACCGCCCCGAGGAGGTGGGCGTTCTCGTCGACGACCGGCAGCGCGACCATGTTGTAGGCCGCGAGCAGGTTGGCGACGTGCTCGAGCGAAGCGGTCGGACGCGGCCAGTCGATGTCGTTGTCGACGATCGCGCCGACCAGGGTCGACGGCGGCTCGCGGAGCAGGGCCTGGAAGTGCACGATGCCGAGGAACCTGCCGGTGGGCGTCTCCAGCGGCGGCCGGCACACGTAGACCAAGGATGCGAGCGCCGGGATCAGGTCGGGGTTGCGGACACGGGCCAGCGCCTCGGCGATCGTCGCGTCGGCCGGCAGGACGACCGGCTCGGTCGTCATCATGCCGCCCGCGGTGCGCTCCTCGTAGGACAGCAGGCGACGCACGTCTTCGGCGTCCTCCGGCTCCATCTGCGCCAGCAGCTGCTCGGCGGTGGCCGGCGGCAGCTCGCCCAGCAGGTCGGCCGCGTCGTCGGGGTCCATCTCGGTCAGGACGTCGACGGCACGGTCCGGGTCGAGGACGCCCAGGACCTCGATCTGGAACTTCTCGGGCAGCTCCTCGAGGACGTCGGCGAGCCGCTCGTCGTCGAGCTCGGTGATGACTTCCATGCGCCGCTTGGGGGTCAGGTCGCGCAACGCGTTGGCGACGTCCGCCGCGCGCATCTCGTCCATCGTGGCGAGCAGATGGGTCGCGCCCTGGCCGGTCTCCTCCCGGGTCAGGCCCGTGACCTCGTCCCACTCCAGGACCTGGTGCTGGCCTCGGCGGCCGAAGCGCTTGCCGCCGGCCTGCACCGCGAGGCTGCTGATGTACCAGTCGCGGCGGGGGTCCTGCTCCATCGCGAGGTCGTACACCGTGCCGGCGGTGCCGTCGGGCAGCGTCACGGTCCGATCGAGGAGCTCGTGGATCGCGAGGGTCTCGGTCTTGCGCTGCTCGAACCGGCGGACGTTCAGGACGCCCGTCGTGATGATCTGGCCCGAGTCGAGCGATGTCACGCGGGTGATCGGGAGGAAGACCCGCCGGCGGCCCAGCACCTCGACGACGATGCCCAGGACGCGCGGGCGCTGCTTGGCGGACCGGACCGCGACGACGACGTCACGCAGCTTGCCGACCTGGTCGCCCGCGGGGTCGAAGACCGCCTGACCCACGATACGGGACAGGAAGATACGGCCGGGGGTTGCGCTCACGCTGGCACTGTACCGGGGGCCCGCGCTCTCGGAATGCGGCTCGCTTCCCGCGCCCGTACGTTGAGACCTGCGACACACGTCTCAATTGGGGGGAACATGTCACTAGCCGTCCTCGACCGCCGTCACACGGTCGCCAAGCCCGGGTTCAACCGCTGGCTGATCCCGCCGGCCGCGCTGGCCGTCCACCTGTGCATCGGTCAGGTGTACGCCACGAGCGTCTACAAGGCGTCGCTCGTGCAGCACTTCGACTCCAGCCTGACCAAGATCGGCGTGATCTTCTCGATCGCGATCGTCATGCTCGGGCTGTCCGCGGCGATCTTCGGCACGTGGGTCGACTCCGGCGGCCCGCGCCGGGCGATGGTCACCGCCGCGCTGTTCTGGTCCGGCGGATTCATGATCGGCTCGCTCGGCATCGCGACCGACCAGCTGTGGCTCGTCTACCTGGGCTACGGGTTCATCGGCGGCATCGGGCTGGGGATCGGCTACATCTCGCCGGTGTCGACCCTGATCAAGTGGTTCCCCGACCGGCCGGGTCTCGCCACCGGGATGGCGATCATGGGCTTCGGTGGCGGAGCGATGATCGCGAGCCCGCTGTCGTCCAAGCTGCTCGGCATCTTCGACGACCAGTACGACACCGCGACGGGCATCGCGTCCGGGTCCGCCGTGGCCAAGCTGTTCGTGACGCTCGGGCTGATCTACCTCGTGCTGATGCTGTTCGGCGCCTGGCTCATCCGCGTCCCGGCGGACGGCTGGAAGCCGCAGGGCTTCGACCCGTCGAAGGTCAAGGGCAAGGCGCTCGTGACGACCGACAACGTCTCGGCCGACAACGCGATCAAGACCAAGCAGTTCTGGTTCCTGTGGGTGGTCCTGTTCTGCAACGTCACGGCCGGCATCGGCATCCTCGAGCAGGCCGCCCCGATGATCCAGGACTTCTTCCGCGACGGTGACACGTCATCGGTCAGCGCCGCGTCCGCGGCCGGCTTCGTGGGGCTGCTCTCGCTGTTCAACCTCGCTGGCCGGTTCCTCTGGTCGACGACCTCGGACGTCGTGGGCCGCAAGAACGTCTACGTCGTCTATCTCGGCGTCGGGGTCATCCTGTACGCCCTCCTGGCCTTCCAGGGCTCCAGCTCGACGACCCTGTTCGCCCTGCTCGCCGGCGTGATCCTGAGCTTCTACGGCGGCGGGTTCGCGACCGCCCCGGCGTATCTGCGGGACCTGTTCGGCACGTTCCAGGTGGGCGCGATCCACGGTCGGCTGCTGACGGCGTGGTCCGCCGCCGGCGTCGCCGGACCGCTGATCGTCAACCGGATCCTCGACACCCAGGGCGAGCCCGGCAGCCTCAACGCCGGCGACTACAAGCCGGCCCTGCTGACGATGGTTGCGATCCTCGCGGTCGGCTTCGTCTCCAACCTGCTGATCCGGCCGGTCGACGCGCGCTTCCACGAGGAGCCGGGCGGCGCCGGGCCGACCGCGGAGGAGCACGCCGCATCGGCGGAGCACGACGTCCCGGTGGCATCGGCCGGACCGCTGATCGTGGTCGCCTGGGTCGTCGTCGCGATCCCGTTGGCGTACGGGATCTACGAGACCATCGTCAAGGCCGCGGACCTGTTCTGACCCCAGAGCCCGATCCGGCTGGGCACCGCCCAGCCGGATCGGCCGCTCAGCTGAGGTGCTTGATCTCGGGGCGTTTCTTGTGCCCCTCGTCGCTGCCGGTCGAGTCCTGCGCCGAGAAGCTCTCGAACGAGCCCGTGCGCCGGACCGTGGAGTCCATCGGCGCCAGGCTCACGATGACCGACTTCGACGTCGGGCAGTTGCTGCCCTCGGCGGTGGAGTCGAGCGGCACCAGCGGGTTGGTCTCGGGGTAGTAGGCCGCCGCCGTGCCGCGCGGCGTGTCGTACGAGACGATCCGGAACGCCGGGGCGACCCGGTCGATCTCGTCCTCGTCCCAGCGGGTCGACAGGTCGACCATGTCGCCGTCGCGGAAGCCCAGCGCCTCGATGTCGTCGGGGTGCACGAACACGACCCGTCGACCGCCCTCGATGCCGCGGTAGCGGTCGCTGAACCCGTAGATCGTGGTGTTGAACTGGTCGTGGCTGCGCAGTGTCTGCAGCAGCAGATGCCCGTCGGGTACCTGCAGGACGTCGATCGGGGAGCAGACGAACTCGGCCGAGCCGGACTTGGTGTCGAACGTCCGGGTGTCCCGCGGCGGGTGCGGGAGGATGAAGCCACCGGGGCGGTCGACCTTGGCGGTGTAGTCCTCGCAACCCGCCACGACGCGCGAGATGTGGTCGCGCACGACGTCGTAGTCGTCGGCCATCGCGGCCCACCGGATGCCGTACCGGTCGCCGAGGGTCGCCTCGGCGATCCCGCACACGATCGCGGTCTCGGACCGCAGCTCGGGGCTCGCCGGCTCCAGCACGCCCCGGGAGGCGTGGACGGCGCAGACCGAGTCCTCGACCGAGACGAACTGCTCCTTGCCGCCGCGCACGTCCTTCTCGGTGCGACCCAGGGTCGGCAGGATCAGGGCCGTCTCGCCGCACACCAGGTGCGAGCGGTTGAGCTTGGTCGAGATCTGCACCGTCAGCCGGGTACGCATGAGGGCGCGTGCCGTCACCGGGGTGTCGGGGGCGGCCTGCACGAAGTTGCCACCCAGGCCGACGAACACGTGCGCCTCGTCGTCGCGCATCGCGCGGACCGCGTTGACCGTGTCGAACCCGTGCTCGCGCGGCGGGTCGAAGCCGAACTCGGCCTGCAGGGCGTCCAGGAACTGTGCCGGCGGACGCTCCCAGATCCCCATCGTCCGGTCGCCCTGGACGTTGGAGTGGCCGCGGATCGGGAAGAGACCGGCGCCGGGCTTGCCGATGTCACCGCGCGCGAAGGCGACGTTGCAGACCTCCTTGATCGTCGCGACCGCGTTGCGGTGCTGCGTCAGGCCCATGGCCCAGCAGTAGATCGTCTTGTCGGAGGCGCGGATCATCTCGGCCGCCTCGGTGATCTGCTGGCGGGTCAGCCCCGTCGCGGTCTCGACGGTCGTCCAGTCCACCGCGGCGACGTGCTGCGCCCACTGCTCGAAGCCGGTCGAGTGCCGCTCGATGAAGTCGTGGTCGAGGGCGTCCCACTCCACCAGGAGCGACCCGAGGGCCTGGAAGAACGCGAGGTCGCCGTTGATCCGGATGGGCAGGTGCAGGTCGGCGATCTCGGTGCCCTTGCCGACGATGCCGCGGGGCACCTGGGGGTTGCGGAAGTTGTGCAGGCCGGCCTCGCGGAGCGGGTTGACCGCGATGATCTTGGCGCCGCGGCGCTTTGCGATCTCGAGGGCGGACAGCATCCGGGGGTGGTTGGTACCGGGGTTCTGCCCGGCGATCAGGATGACGTCGGCCTGGTAGACGTCGTTCATCGAGACGCTGGCCTTGCCGATCCCGATCGACTCGGCGAGCGCGATGCTGGTCGACTCGTGACACATGTTGGAGCAGTCCGGCATGTTGTTGGTGCCGAACGCCCTGGCGAACAACTGGTAGGAGAACGCGGCCTCGTTCGACGCGCGGCCCGACGTGTAGAACAGCGCCTGGTCGGGGGAGTCGAGGCGGTGCAGGTGGCCCGCGACGAGCTTGAACGCCTCGTCCCACGCGATCGGCTCGTAGTGGGTCCCGCCGGGGCGTTTGACCATCGGGTGGGTGATCCGGCCCTGCTGGCCCAGCCAGTGCTCGTCGTGGGAGTCGAGCTCGGCGATGCTGTGGCGGGCGAAGAACTCCGGCGTCGCGCGGGCCTTGGTGGCCTCCTCGGCGACGGCCTTGGCCCCGTTCTCGCAGAACTCCGCGGCGTGACGGTGCTCGGGATCCGGGTCGGGCCACGCGCAGCTCATGCAGTCGAAGCCATCGGCCTGGTTGAGCTTGAGCAGGGTCTTGGCGGTGTTCTTGACGCCCATGTGGCCGATCGCGCGCTGCATCGAGACGCGGACCGCGGTGACCCCCGCCGCCGCGCTCTTGGGTCCGTGGATCTCGAGATCGTCCTCGTTGACGTCATGTGCCTTGGACATGTGTCCTCCTGGAGTCGTGGTGAGCTAGTGGGAGAGCGACGGCCGCGTCGCCCTCAGGGTGGCGTCGATCTCGCCCGGGACCGCGACCACACCGGTCGGGACGAGGCGCACGACGACCGACTCGCGGCCCCAGCGCTCGATCGCGTCGCCGCTGTCGGTGAGGTTGAGCCGGCCGGACTTCAGCGCTGACGTCACGGTGTCCCAGTGCTCGGACCCCGGGGCGACGACCTCGACCCGGGCCTCGGCCTCGGCGACCCGGGCGCGGGTCGACTTGCTGCGCAGCAACAGGGTCACGACCGGCTGGGCCGCGATGTCGGGCAGGGCCTGCTCGGTGCCGCCGGAGACGACCGCGACGGCGTCGCCGACCCACTCGTGCCAGACGGCGTGGGACCGGCCGGCGTAGGAGACCCACACCAGTCCCGACTTCTTGGCCAGGTCGGCGACGAGGTCGGTGGTGGTCACAAGCTCAGCGTACGGCGGCGATCGTGCCGGCGCCCGCCGGTGAGGGCGCGCTCGAGGTCTGCACGGACTTGCGCTCCTCGAGGCCGCGCACGAACGTACCGATCTCGTCGATCGCGTGACGCGCCTCCGGGAGCCACGATGCCGCGGCCTGGAAGACGTGGACCTGCTTCTCCCACACCTGCAGGTCGCACGGCACGCCGGCGGCCACCAGGCGGCTGGCCATGAGCTCGGCGTCGGCCATCAGGACCTCCCGTGAGCCGATCTGGACGAGGGCCGGCGGCATGTCGGCCAGCGGCATGTCGACCGGGCAGGCGCGCGAGCCGGATATCCCGCGGCGCGAGTCGATGCGACCTGAGACCTCGTGCAGCTTGGTGAAGGCCGACAACGGGAAGGTCTGGCAGCGGTTGGCGTTGCGGTGCCCCTGTTTGCGGGTGGGGTCGAAGTCGAGCAGCGGCGAGAGGGCCACCACGCCGGCCGGGCGGCCCCAGCCCTTGTCGATGACGGCGCGGGCGACGCTGAACGCGAGGTAGCCCCCGGCGCTGTCACCCGCGATCGTGATGTTGCCCGGCTCGTAGCCCTGGTCGAGCAGCCAGCGGAACCCGTCTACCCCGTCGGCGACCGACTCGGTGATGGGCTCATAGGGCATCTGGCGGTAGCCGACGTTGAGCACGGGCTGCTTTGACGCGTAGGACACGCGGGACACCAGCCGGCGGTGCGTGTTGAGGCCGCAGGTCAGGAAGGCGCCGCCGTGGAAGTAGAGGATCGCGTGCTCGTTGCCGCCGCTGATGTCGGTGACGCCCTTGGCCTGCAGCCACTCGCTCTTGCTGGTGGGCAGGTCGACCGAGCGCCACATCGTGCCCTCGTGGACGGGCAGCAGCTTGGCGGCGTGCTCGACGACGTTGGGCGGGAAGACGTCGAACGGCAGGCGGGTCCACACGCCGATCGCGGGCCGGACCGTGAGACGGAGCCCTATGCCGAGGAGCTTGGACTGGACGCTGGAACCGCGGAAGTACTGGGGCTCTGCCGCCAGCGTCAGATGTGCCATGGTGCTTCCCTTGTTCAGCGGTGGACCGGTCAACCTGGGCGTTCACCCGGACGTCACCTATCGTGACTTGCGTCACAACCTGTCAGCAGCGTAGCGCGAAGTCAGGATCACTCCCGTCGAAGGATTGCCCGAATGCCGTTCATCCCGCCCACGGACTCGATGTTCCTGCTGGCCGAGTCGCGCGAGCACCCCATGCACGTCGGGGGGCTCCAGCTGTTCGTCCCACCCGAGGGCGCGGGCCCGGAGTACGTCCGCGAGCTGCTCGACACGTTTCGCACGACGGGTCACGTCTCGCCGTTGTTCCGCAAGCGTCCGGCCGAGCCGGTGGGTTCGCTGGGCCAGACCTGGTGGAAGACCGACGAGACGATCGACTACGACCACCACGTCCGGCACTCGGCGGTCCCGCAGCCCGGACGGATCCGCGAGCTGCTGCAGCTGACCTCGCGCTGGCACGGGTCGCTGCTGGACCGGCACCGACCGTTGTGGGAGGCCCACATCGTCGAGGGTCTCGCCGACGGCCGGTTCGCGGTCTACACCAAGGTCCACCACTCGTTGATCGACGGCGTCTCGGCGCTGCGGCTCATGCAGCGCTCGCTCAGCGAGGACCCCGACGCCCAGGACTGCGTGCCGCCGTGGGCGCTGCCCGCCCGGGGCGGTGGCGGAGGGGGCCGCAAGGGGCTCGATGCCAAGGGGCTGCTGCGGGCCGGCGCCTCCGCGGTGGGGGGCGCCGCCGGGATGCTGCCGGCCACGCTGCGGGTCGGCAACGAGATCCTCCGCGAGGGGGACGTCACGCTGCCGCGGGCGCCCAAGACGATCCTCAACGGCCCGGTCGGCGGCGCCCGCCGGTTCGCCGCGCAGTCGTGGGAGATCGAGCGCATCCAGCGGGTCGCGAAGTCCTCCGCGACGACGCTCAACGACGTCGTCCTCGCGATGGTGTCGGGGGCCCTGCGGGCGTACCTGCAGGAGCAGCACGCTCTCCCGAGCGAGCCGATGACCGCGATGGTGCCGGTCTCGCTGGCCCTGCGCGCCGACTCCGCCGGCTCGTCGAGCGGCGGCGGCAACTCGGTCGGCACGATCATCGTCAACCTGGCGACCGACCGGGAGAGCGGTCCGACCCGGCTGGAGGAGATCGCGTTCTCCTCGCGCCGGGCCAAGAAGATCATGGAGGACCTGACGCCGGCGCAGATCCTGGCGTTCTCGGCGGTGCAGATGCTGCCGCTCGCGCTGACCCCGGTGCCGGGCTTCGTGAAGTACACCCACCCGCCGTTCAACGTCGTGGTCTCCAACGTCCCGGGCCCCACCGAGGAGATGTACTTCAACGGCGCCAAGCTCGACGGGATGTATCCGGTGTCGATCGTCCTGGACGGCCAGGCGCTCAACATCACCCTGACGAGCCGGGGCAAGTTCCTCGACTTCGGCCTGATCGGCTGCCGCCGCTCGGTCCCTCACCTGCAGCGACTGCTGATCCACCTCGAGGCGGCCCTGGCCGAGCTCGAGACCGCCTGGGGCTGAGCTCCGCTGGGCGTGACGTTTGCGCCCCTGAACGGCCCGATTC
>NZ_JAOPXQ010000154.1 GCF_025965075.1 Aeromicrobium sp. | reverse complement strand
CAACCTCGACCATGGCTCAGGCCTTGTCGAGCTCTGTCGAGACCGTCTCAAGGAGCTCTTTCCACGACACCTCGAACTTGTCCAGTCCTTCGTCCTCGAGGATCCTGACGACCTCGTCGTACGCGATGCCCTCCCGTTCGAGGGCCGCGATCGCGTCGCGGGACTCCTCGTACGTGCCGTGCACCCGGTCGCCGATGATCTCGCCGTGGTCCGCGACGGCCCGGAGGGTCTTCTCCGGCATCGTGTTGACGGTGTTGGCGACCACGAGCTCCGTGACGTACAGCGTGTCGGGGAGGTTGGGGTCCTTGACGCCGGTCGACGCCCACAGCGGGCGCTGGGCGTGGGCGCCCTTGGCCTCCAGGGCCTTGAACCGGTCGGAGCCGAAGAACTCCTCGTACGCCTCGTAGGCCAGGCGCGCGTTGGCGAGCGCCGCGGTGCCACGCAGCGGACTGTCCTCGGGCAGACGACGGTCGACCTCGGTGTCGACGCGGCTGACGAAGAACGACGCGACCGAGTGGATCGTCGACAGGTCGCGGCCGGCGGCGTCGGCCTGCTCGAGGCCGGTGAGGTAGGCGTCCATGACGCCGCGGTAGCGCTCGAGCGAGAAGATCAGGGTCACGTTGACGCTGATGCCCTCGGCGATCGTCGCCGTGATGGCCGGAAGGCCCTCGAGCGTGCCGGGGATCTTGATCAGCAGGTTGGGTCGGCTGACGCGCTCCCAGAGGCGGTGCGCGAGCTTGACCGTGCCGTCAGTGTCACGGGCGAGATCGGGGTCGACCTCGATCGAGACCCGGCCGTCGGCCCCGTTGGTCGCGTCGTAGACCGGCATGAGGATGTCGCAGCCGTTCTGGACGTCGGTCGTCGTGATCTCGAAGACCGTCGCCGCGATGTCGGCGCCGGACGCCTTGAGCTCCTTGACCTGGGGCTCGTACTTCTCGCCCTTGGCGAGGGCTGAGGCGAAGATCGACGGGTTGGTGGTGACCCCGACGACTCCGAAGTCCTTGACGAGCTCGGCGAGGTTGCCGGACTCGATGCGCTCGCGGGACAGGTCGTCGAGCCAGATGGAAACTCCCGCGTCGGCGAGGGCCTTGAGACGGTCGTTCATACGTGCTCCTTCGTGAGGAATCGTTCAGTGCGTGGTTGGCGCGTCTGCGTTGTCACCCGGACCGACAGGTCCTGACGGCCGGGCGTGGAACGGTGCGGAGGGCTCGCACGCCGCGGCGGCGATCGAGTCCTTGGCGGCGGCGACGACGGCCTCGGCGGTGATGCCGAACTTGTCGTACAGCGTCTGGTAGTCAGCCGATGCGCCGTAGTGCTCGATGCTGACGATGCGGCCGGCGTCGCCGACGATGTCGCGCCAGCCGAGCGAGACGCCCGCCTCGACGGACACGCGGGCACGCAGCGCAGGGGGGACGACCTCGTCGCGGTACGACGTGTCCTGCTGCTCGAACCACTCCCGGCTCGGCATCGACACGACCCGGGCGGAGATGCCCTCGGCCGCCAGCAGCTCACGGGCCTTGACCGCGATCTGCACCTCCGAGCCGGTGCCGAACAGGATCACATCGGGCGTGCCGTCGGTGTCGAGCAGCACGTACGCGCCCTTGGCCGTGTGGCTCGCCTCGGCGTAGCCATCGACGCCACGGGGGAACGTCGGCAGGTTCTGGCGGCTGAGCGCCAGTGCCGCGGGCCGGTCCGTGATGCCCAGGATCGTGCGCCAGGCCTCGATGGTCTCGTTGGCGTCGGCGGGACGGACGACGTCGAGGCCGGGGATCGCCCGCAGCGCCGCGAGGTGCTCGATCGGCTGGTGCGTCGGGCCGTCCTCGCCGAGACCGATCGAGTCGTGGGTCCAGACGTACGTCACCGGCAGCTCCTGCAGGGCCGCGAGGCGGACCGCCGGACGCATGTAGTCGCTGAAGACCAGGAACGTGCCACCGTAGGGGCGGGTCAGGCCGTGCTGGACGATGCCGTTCATGATCGCGCCCATGGCGTGCTCGCGGATGCCGAAGTGCAGCACGCGGCCGTACCAGTCGCCCTGGAACTTCGCGGACGACCGCTCGGGCGGCAGGAAGGACAGCTCGCCCTTGGGGGTCGTGTTGTTGGAGCCGGCGAGGTCGGCCGAGCCGCCCCACAGCTCCGGCAGGTGCGCCACGGCGGCGGAGAGGAACTCGCCCGAGGCGACACGGGTCGCAACACCCTTGGCATCGGCCTCGTAGACAGGAAGGTCCGAGTCCCACCCCTCGGGCAGCGCGCGCTTCTTGAGGCGCTCGAACAGCGCGGCGTCGGCGGGGTTGGCCGCCGCCCAGGCGTCGAACGACTTCTGCCACGTCTCGCGCTCGGCAGCGCCGCGGTCTCGGGCGAGGTGCGTGTGCTCGATGACGTCGTCGTCGACGATGAAGGTCTTGTCGGGATCGAAGCCGAGCAGCTCCTTGGTCGCCTTGATCTCGTCTTCGCCGAGCGCTGAGCCGTGCGATCCACCGGTGCCCTGCGCCGTCGGCGCGGGCCACGCGATGATCGTGCGCAGCTGGATGAAGCTCGGGCGGTCGGTGACGGCCTCGGCGGCCTGGTAGGCGTCCCACAGGGCCTGGACGTCCTCGACGTACTCGGTGCCGCCATTGGTCCAGTCGACGGTCTGGACGTGCCAGCCGTAGGCCTCGTAGCGCTTGGCGACGTCCTCGGTGAAGGCGATGTTGGTGTCGTCCTCGATCGAGATGCGGTTGTCGTCCCACAGCAGCGTCAGGTTGCCGAGCTGCTGCGTGCCGGCCAGGGACGACGCCTCGGCGGAGACGCCCTCCTCGAGGTCGCCGTCGGAGCAGATCGCGTAGACGCGGTGGTCGAACGGGCTCTCGCCGGGAGCGGCGGACGGATCGAGCAGCCCGCGCTCGCGGCGGGCCGCCATCGCGAAGCCCACGGCGTTGGCGACGCCCTGGCCGAGCGGGCCGGTCGTGACCTCGACACCGGGGGTGTGGTTGTACTCCGGGTGGCCCGGCGTCTGGCTGCCCCACGTGCGCAGGCTCTTGAGGTCGTCGAGCGTCATCGGGTAGCCGGCGAGGTACAGCTGGATGTACTGCGTGAGGCTCGAGTGACCGCACGACAGCACGAAGCGGTCGCGGCCGGCCCAGTGCGGGTCGGTGGGATCGTGGCGCAACAGCTTCTGGTAGTGGAGGTACGCCACGGGGGCCAGGCTCATCGCGGTGCCGGGATGGCCGTTGCCGACCTTCTGCACGGCGTCGGCGGCGAGAAGACGGACCGTGTCCACCGCCTTCTTGTCGAGGTCTGTCCACTCCAGGGAGGGGGTTGCGGACGTCACAGCGGTGGCTCCTGATCGTCGAACGTTCGTGGGGGTCGGCCGCTTCGCAGGCCGTCATGATCGAGCCTACTCGCGTCCCTTAGACTGGTGCACGTGCCTGCCGTCGATGTGAAGCCCGCCAGCTCCTCCGCTGTACCCACTTCGCCGGGCTTCAGTGACGTCGTCACCTCGTACGTCGCGCTGACCAAGCCGCGCATCATCGAGCTGCTCCTCCTGACGACCGTCCCGGTCATGTTCCTGGCGGAGCAGGGCGTGCCCTCGCTGTGGCTCGTCATCGCGACGTTCGTCGGTGGCGCCCTCTCGGCCGGCAGCGCCAACGCGCTCAACTGCGTCGTGGACGCCGACATCGACCAGATGATGCGACGCACCTCGCGCCGCCCGCTGGCCCGTCACCAGATCCCGACCCGCAACGCGCTGGTCTTCGGGCTCGTGCTCGGGGTCGTGTCGACCGGTGTCCTGGCCTACTGGGTCAACTGGCTGTCGGCCGGTCTCGCGCTCGCCGCCAACGTCTTCTACGTCGTCGGCTACACCATGATCCTCAAGCGCCGCACGACGCAGAACATCGTGTGGGGCGGGGCGGCCGGCTGCTTCCCGGCGATGATCGGCTGGACCGCCGTGACCGGTGAGCTCGCCTGGGCTCCCGTCGTCCTGTTCCTCGTGGTGTTCTTCTGGACGCCGCCGCACTTCTGGTCACTCGCGATGCGCTACCGCGAGGACTACTCCGCGGCCAGCGTCCCGATGCTGCCGTCCGTCGTGACGTCGGCCGAGGTCGCGCGGCAGATCGTGGCCTACACGTGGGTCATGGTCGGCACGTCGCTGCTGCTGTGGCCGCTGGCGACGGGCTGGTTCTACCCGGCCGTCGCCATCACCCTCGGCATCGTGTTCCTCATCGAGGCGTACGAGCTGAAGTCCCGCGCGGACGACACCGAGGAGCTGTCGGTCATCAAGCCGATGCGCCTGTTCCACTACTCCAACGCCTACCTGGCGCTGCTGTTCGTCGCGGCGGCGATCGACCCGTTCCTCCGCTAGCCGGGGGTCAGGTGATCCGCCAGGTCGGTCCCGACGACTGGGCCCATTGGCGTGCGCTGCGGCTCCGGTCGCTGGACGAGGACCGGGCGGCGTTCGCCGAGTCCGTCACCGCGTGGACCGGGGACCTCGACACCGAGGCCCGCTGGCGCGAGCGACTCTCGAACGGCGACACGTGCTTCCTCGCGTACGACGGCGAGCGTCCGGTGGGGATGGTCGCGGCCGAGCACCGGACCGACGGTGCGGTCGAGCTGATCTCGATGTGGGTCGCCCCGGAGGCGCGGGGCGTCGGCGTCGGCGCCGAGCTGATCGACCGCGTGCTCGGGCTGGCGGACGGCGCCCCGGTCGGCCTGCGGGTCATCCCGGGCAACGATCCGGCGATCCGCGCCTACGAGCGGGCCGGCTTCACATTGCTGCCCGGCGACCCGGACTGCGACGGCTGCCGGCGGATGGAGCGACCCACATCCTTCCCGCACCGGCTCGTGGTCTCCGCCGCGCTGCCGGGGCAGGGGCTGTCGGGGCGGTTCCGCCGGGTCGGCCTGCTGGGCGCCCTGCTCGACACCAACCGTCGCGGCACCCACGCCGAGGTCCCCGCGGACGCTGCGGTCGCCGGCATGGCCTGGCAGGACGGTGACGCGCGCACCCCCCGGTGGTGGCCTCAGGGGATCACGACGTCCGCCGACGCCGTGACCGACCCGCCCGAGGGCACGTTCGAGGGCCACGACGTCGTGCTGGTGAGCTGGTACGCCCGGGGCCGGCTGCGGCGGTTCCTCGGCTCGCGGGTCTCGGTCGTCGACTGGCGCGACGACGAGCCGCCGCGCTACCGCCACGTGCTCCTGGTGGAGCCGCGCCGCCGGTGGGGCTTCACCCGGCTGCGGCCCGTGCGGGTCCACGCCGGCGGGATCGTCTGGTACGGACCGCACCTGTTCGTCGCCGGCAGCGCGGGCGGCATCCGGGTGTTCCGCCTGGAGGACATCGTCCGGGTCCGCAACCGGGTCCGGCTCAAGGGCTACCGCTACGCCCTGCCGCAGTCCACGCGATACGCCGCGGAGGCCGACGAGGACACGCCGGGACTGACGTACTCGTTCCTGTCGCTCGAGCGCGGCGCGACCCAGGACCGCCTGGTCGCGGGGGAGTACGGCCGCCGCGGCGGCTCGCACCGGCTGCTGCGCTATCCCATCGACCGGGAGACCGGGCTGCTGCGCGGCGACGAGCGCGGCCGTGTCTCCCCGACGGACCTGCACGACCAGCAGGTCGAGCGGATGCAGGGCGCGACCGTCGCGGAGGGCGTCTGGTTCATCACCGCCAGCACGGGTGAGGGGCGTCCGGGCGACCTGTGGGTCGGGCGTCCGGGGGACTACACGCGCCACCGCGGTGTCCTCCCCACCGGTCCCGAGGACATCACCTACCTGCCGCAGCGCCGTCAGCTGTGGACCCTCACCGAGTGGCCGGGCCGGCGGTGGCTCCTGTGGATCGACCGTGACCGATGGACCCACTAGCCTGCTCGCATGTCTGTCGATCCCACCGGTGCCGATCTCAAGCGCTATCTCGCCGACGACCAGGGCGGCCGTGTCGTGATGCTCAACCTGCTGAAGTTCACCGCGACGGGCCGACCGACCTACGAGGAGTACGCCCGGGAGATCCAGCCCTACCTGGACAAGGTCGGCGCCGCCGTGGTCTACCTCGGCGACACCTCGACCGCGCTGGTGGCCCCGGACGGCTTCGACTGGGACGCCGTGCTGCTGGTCGAGTACCCGAGCCGGGCCGCGTTCAGCGCGATGGTCGCCGACCCCGACTACCAGGGCATCACCCGGCTGCGCACCGAGTCGCTCTCCGACGCGGTCCTGCAGGCCACGACGCCCTGGACCCGCTGACGAGCCCACGACCGCTGGGCCTGACCTTGTGACAGACACGCCGTCGGCGTGTCCGTCTAGACGTCAGGCCCAGCGGTCGGCGAGGGCGGGGCGGCGGGACGTGACGGCGAGCAGGTGCCGGGTGCCGACCGCGACGAGGGCGGCCGCGCCGACCAGGTGGATCGCGACGAGGGCGATCGGGAGATCCGTGAAGTACTGCACGAAGCCGATCGTGCCCTGGGCCAGCTCGGTCATCAGCAGGAGCACCGACAGCGGACCCGCCGCGGTGTCACGCAGCAGCACACAGCACGCGAGCGTCAGTGCGACCAGCAGGTAGACGCTGAACGCGTGGACGTGGCTCATGACGTGCGGGTCGAGCCCGTTGCGGGGGGCCTGGGCGTCGCCCGCGTGCGGTCCGCTGCCGGTCACGACCGTGCCGAGGTAGACCACGAGCCACAGCGCGAGATACGTGGCGACCACGAGCCCCCGGCGCCCGGCGGAGACGTCGAGCGGGGTGCCGCCGCGGACGCGGAAGACCAGCAGCATCGAGATCGCCACCAGCGACATCGACAGGACCAGGTGCAGCGACACGACCCAGGGGTTGAGGTCGGTCAGCACGCTGATGCCGCCGATGACGGCCTGGAACGGGACGCCGAGCGCGATCAGCCCGGCGAGGCGGCGCAGCTCGCGGTTCGTCCCGCTCCAGCGCCACACCGCGACGAACGTCGCCACGACGACCGCCACGAGGACGTACGTCAGCATCCGGTTGCCGAACTCGATGACGCCGTGCACGCCCAGCTCGCGGTGCGGCGTGAAGGACTCGTCGGTGCACCGCGGCCAGGTCGGGCAGCCGAGCCCGGAGCCGGTCAGGCGCACGAGCCCGCCGGTCAGGATGATGACGGTGTTGGCGACGACGGCGGCCCACGCCCACCGCTCGACCGACGACTGGACGGGACGGATCACGCCGAGGTTCACTCCCACTTGAACGTCCTCGCGACCAGGAGGCTGGCGCACACCGTCCAGACGATCAGGACGACGTACGTGAAGGGGCTCGCCCCGCTGCCGTCGAACGCGTCGCGCAGCCCCTGGCCGAGGGCGCCGGACGGCAGCAGCTGCAGCGCGTGGCTCGCGGCCTCCGGGTAGCGGCTCAGGGGGACGAGCAGGCCGCCGCCGACGAGCAGCAGGACGTACACCAGGTTGGCGACCGCGAGCGTCGCCTCGGCGCGCAGGGTGCCCGCGATCAGCAGGCCCAGCGAGCCGAAGGCGGCGGTGCCGAGGATCGACAGCACGATCATCGCGACGAACGCCGTGGCCCCGCCCTGCGGCTCCCAGCCCAGCAGCAGGCCGACGACCGACAGGACCGTGAGCTGGACGACCTCGACGACGACGACGGCGCCGACCTTGCCGAACAGCAGCCCCCAGCGGGGCAGCGGGGAGGCGCCGAGCCGCTTGATGACGCCGTAGCGACGCTCGAAGCCGGTCGCGATCGCCAACGACGTGAACGACGTCGACAGCACCGCGAGGGCCAGGATGCCCGGCGTGATGATGTCGATGGGCCGTCCCGGGCCGAGGTCGACGATCTTGTCCGACGCCGAGCTCAGCAGCAGCAGGACGAGCGGGATGACCATCGTCAGGAGCAGCTGCTCGCCGTTGCGGGCCAGCAGGCGCAGCTCCATCGTCGTCTGGGCGCGCAGCATGGCCGCACGCGGTGCGGCGCCCGGACGAGGGGAGAAGTCCAAGGTCATCGGAGGGCCTTCCCGGTGAGCTCGAGGAACCGGTCCTCGAGGGTCTGGCGCTCCACCAGCAGCGACTCGGTCAGCACGCCCTGCTCGGCGCACCACGCCGAGAGGGTCGCGAGGAGCTGCGGGTCCACCTCGCCCGCGATGACGTACGACCCGGGGGCCACCTCGTCGACCTTGGTGTCGTGGGGGAGTGCGCGCATGAGGTTCTCGACGTCCAGGCCGGCGCGGGCCGTGAAGCGGACGGTGTTCTTGGCGCCCGAGGAGGCCAGCGACTGGGGCGTGCCGGACGCGATCACCCGGCCCGCGTCGACGATGTGGATCTGGTCCGACAGGGCTTCGGCCTCGTCCATGAAATGGGTCGTCAGCACCGTCGTCACGCCGCTGGAGCGGAGCTCGGCGATCAGCTCCCAGGTCGACCGTCGCGCGGCCGGGTCCAGGCCGGCGGTCGGCTCGTCGAGGAACAACAGCTCCGGTCGGCCCACGACGGCCATCGCGAGGCTGAGCCGCTGCTGCTGGCCGCCGGACAGCCGGCGATAGGGGGTCGCGCCGTACGACCCCATCCCGAGCCGGTCGATCAGCTGATCGACGTCGAGGGGGTGGGCGTGCAACGAGGCGATGTGGCGCAGCATCTCGTACGACCGGGCGCCCGACCACGCGCCGCCGGACTGCAGCATGACGCCGACCCGGGGGCGCAGGGCCGCACCGTCGGCGATCGGGTCGAGGCCCAGGACGCGCACGGCCCCGCTCTGCGGGGCGCGGAAGCCCTCGCAGGTCTCGATCGTCGTGGTCTTGCCCGCGCCGTTGGGTCCGAGGATCGCGGTCACGGTGCCGGTCTCGACAGTCAGGTCCAGGCCGTCGACCGCGGTGACCGCGCCGTATCGCATCACGAGGGCGTCGACCTCGACGGCGGGCCCCACTCTCACCGGCTCAGTCACCCGTCCAGTGTAGGTGTGGGGGTCTGGCCCCGACGCCTCGCCGTCCGTCCGTCCCGGCCCCTAGGCTGCAGGGCATGGATCTTCCCGTCATGCCCCCGCTGCGACCCATGTTGGCGAAGTCGGTCAAGGCCGTCCCGGCACCGGACTCCCTCGACGGCGGGCTGTCCTACGAGCCGAAGTGGGACGGCTTCCGCTGCCTCGTGTTCCGCGACGGCGACGAGGTCGCCCTCGCCAGCCGGTCGACCAAGGAGCTGACCCGCTACTTCCCCGACGTCGTCGAGGCGGTCAAGGAGCAGACCCCGGACCGCTGTGTGCTGGACGGTGAGATCTTCCTCGCGATCGACGGCCGGCTCGACTTCGACGCGCTGTCCCAGCGGATCCACCCCGCGGCGTCCCGCGTCGCGATGCTCGCGGAGCAGACGCCCGCGTCGTTCGTCGCGTTCGACCTGTTGGCGGTCGGCGACCAGTCCCTGCTCGACGAGCCGTTCGCGGTGCGCCGGGCACGCCTGGAGGAGGCGCTCGCCGACGCCGCGGCGCCCGTGCACGTGACCCGGACGACGACGGACCGGGCGCTGGCCGAGGAGTGGTTCGGCATCTTCGAGGGCGCCGGCCTCGACGGGGTGGTCGCCAAGGCGCTCGGCAAGCCGTACGCCCCCAACGTCCGGCAGATGCTCAAGATCAAGCACGCCCGCACCGCCGACGTCGTGGTCGCGGGCTACCGGCTGCACAAGACCTCGACCGAGGCGCGCCCGCTGCTGGGCTCGCTGCTGCTGGGGCTCTACGACGACGAGGGGCTGCTGCAGCACGTGGGCGTCGCCGCGTCGTTCACCGAGTCCCGGCGGGCCGAGCTCGTCGAGCAGCTCGCGGTGCTGGTCGTGGACTCCGCTGACCACCCGTGGGGGAAGTGGCAGGATCCCGACGCCCAGGCCTCGTCGCGGCTTCCCGGTGGGCAGAGCCGGTGGACCGGCACCAAGGACCTGTCGTTCGTGACGCTGGCGCCCGACCTGGTCGCCGAGGTCGGCTACGAGCACATGGAGGGCACCCGGTTCCGGCACACGGCGCAGTTCAAGCGCTGGCGCCCCGACCGCGAGCCGGAGTCCTGCACCTACGAGCAGCTCGAGGAGGTCGCGAGGTACGACCTGGGCGACGTCCTGGCCTGAGCCGTCGTCACGGCGTCAGGGCTGGAGCCGCTTGAGGCGTTCGACGAAGTCCTCGTCCGGGACGACGTCCGCCGTCCCGCGCAGCTTGCGCTGCAGCTCGACCGGGAGCTCCCCGGAGGTCTTGACCTCGGTGTGGAGCCGCTCCATCGTCGCGTCGAGCTCGCGGGCGGTGTCGGCCGCCTCACGCAGCCCGGTCAGCAGCGCCTCGGGCACGTCCTGGCGGTACTTGTAGTGGATCTTGTGCTCGAGGCTGGCCCAGAAGTCCATCGCGATGGTCCGCATCTGCACCTCGACCAGCACCGGCACCTCGCCATCGCTCATGAAGACCGGCACCTCGATCAGGGCGTGCAGGCTGCGGTAACCGTTGGGCTTGGGGTTCGTGATGTAGTCGCGGATCTCGACGATGTGGACGTCTGACTGGCCCGTCAGCAGGTCGAACACGTGATAGACGTCCGACACGAAGCTGCAGGTCACCCGGACGCCGGCGATGTCCGTGATCTTCTCGGCGATCGACTCGAACGTCGGCTCGCACCCCTTGCGGCCGATCTTCTCGAGCACGCTGTCGGGGTTCTTGAGCCGCGACGACACGTTCTCGATCGGATTGGTGTCGTGCAGATGGGCGAACTCGTCGCGCAGGATCGACAGCTTGGTGACGATCTCCTCCATGCCGAACTTGTAGCGCATCATGAAGCGCGTGAAGTCGTGGCGGAGCTGCTGGCTGTCCTCGGACTGGAAGTCTGCGGTCGGCTGCTCCATCAGGCGGCCGAGGTCGATCCGGGCAGGCGTGGGGTCCACGCAAGCCACTGTAGACAGGATGTCCACGGATCAGCGCGGGCCGGTGGTCACGATGCGGGCGAGGCCGGACCGGCATACGGTCTGGGCATGCAGACGATCGTGACGAGCAAGGGCCAGCCGCTGACGGGTGAGGCCGAGGAGAAGTTTCGCGCCGCCGACGAGTCGCTCCGGCAGAATTACGCGGGGCTCGACATCGAGGAGTTCATCCCCGAGATCGAGCGGTCGCTCGGCGAGCTCGACGCCAGCGTGCCGGAGGCGACGGTGCGTGACTACGCACAGCACATCTCCGATCGGGCCGACTTCGAGCTCGCCCTGGACTGAGAGAGGCGTCCGGCCTCAGGCGTCGGCGTCGTCCGAGCCGCCCGGCGGCACGGGTGCCTCCGGCCCGGTCGCGGGCTCGCCGGTCTGCACCGGGTCGAACTCCTCGCCCTGTCCCTCGTCCGCGCCGGGCGCGTCGTCGGGCTCGATGGGTGTCTCGCTCATGGGGGTCCTTTCGTCGGGGCCACCCCCGTACCCACCCCGGCCCGGCTCAGTCGGGGCGCGCCGTCCCGGTGCCGCCGGGGATGTCCCTCGTGGCCCACACCGGCCGGTCCCCGTCCGGCTAGAGCCTCTCGACGGCGCTGCGTTCCTTCGCGAGATCGGCGATCAGGCGTCGTGCCTCGAGCAGCAGGAAGCGATCCGTGAACGCCGGGTACTTGCCCAGCTCGGAGTCCCTCGCGGCCGCGGGTTGCTGTTTCTTCAGCATCTTCTGGCTGCTCATGAGGTTGAGCTTCTGGACCCGGTCCCACTTCTCGTTGATGTCGTCGATCTCCTTGCTGTCGATCGACGACGAGATCGAGCGGACGACCCGGGCCTGCTCGA
>NZ_JAOPXQ010000135.1 GCF_025965075.1 Aeromicrobium sp. | reverse complement strand
ACGGGCCGGGATGTCGGGGAACAGGTGGTGCTCGATCTGGTAGCTCAGGTTGCCGGTCAGGACGTGGAACGGCGTGTGGCCCTTGATGTTCGCCGAGCCGAGCAGCTGGCGGAGGTACCACTGGCCGCGGGTCTCGTTCTGCGCGTCCTCCTCGGCGAACGTCTGGACGTCGGCGGGGAAGTGGCCGCAGAAGATGATGAGGAAGGACCAGACGTTGCGGATGACGTTGGCGACGATGTTGGCACCGAGGATGGCCACGGGGGCCCACCAGCCGACGAACGGCACGAGCGCCAGGCCGAGGAGCGGCCACGCGACGTAGTCCTTGAAGACCTGCTTGCGGATCTTCTTCAGCGCGCGCTTCTTGCGGCCCTGGAAGTCCTCCTTGGTGATCTTGCCCTGGAGGTACTGGTCGAGCTCGACACCGTGGTACATGATGCCCCACTCGAAGACGAGCATCAGGACGAACGCCAGCGGCAGGTTGAACCGGTGGCTGGCGTACCACGGCTGGTCCTCGTCGATGCGGAACATGTTGTAGCCGATGTCCCGGTCCATGCCGTGGATGTTGGTGTAGGTGTGGTGGATGTAGTTGTGGCCGTGCTTCCAGTCCTGCGCCGGCGCGATGTTGTCCCACTCGTAGCGGGCGCCGTCGATCATCGGGTCGTTCATCCAGTCGTACTGGCCGTGCATGACGTTGTGGCCGATCTCCATGTTGTCGAGGATCTTGGCGACCGCGAGCAGCACGATGCCGGCGACGAACGCGGGCCAGAAGAACGGCATGAAGACGCCGATGCGGCCCAGCACCTCAGCGGCCTTGTGCAGGCGGATGATGCGGCGGATGTAGTCAGCGTCCTTCTGGCCGAGGTCGTCGAGCACCCGCTGGCGGACCGTGTCGAGCTCACGACCGAACTCGTCGAGCTGCTCGTACGTCATGTAGTCCAGGCCGATCGTCGCCGGCGTCTCCGACAACGGGTTGATCAGCGTCAGGGGCGCGGCGTTGTGCCGGCTCGCGCTGCGGGGCTTGATCGGCGCGTTCTTGTTCTTCTTCAATGTGCGGGCGATGGCGGTCGTGAGTGCGGCCACGGGTGATCTCCTTGGCTCAGAGGGCGACGTTGACGTCGCCGATGGGGACCTGGACACAGATCTTGATGGTCTCGTCGGTGCTGGCACTGACCTCGCCGCTGACGACGTGGCGGACGGCGCCGCTGTTCTTCTTGATGGCGCAGGTGTTGCACACGCCCATGCGGCAGCCGAAGTCGGGCTTCAGTCCGGCGGTCTCGGCCTGCTCGAGGATCGTGGCGCCGGAGTTGAACGCCTCCATCTTCGAGTCGTCGAACGACAGCATGCCGGTGGCGTCGGCCGCATCGAGGTCCACCGAAGGGACCTTGAAGTACTCCATGCGGAGCTGGTCGGCGGCGCCGAGCTCGGCGTAGGTGTCGCGGACTCCCGCGATCAGCCCGGCCGGCCCGCAGGCGAAGGTCAGCGTGCCGGCGGGGTCGACGCCGAGGTGCTTGAGGTGGTCGACGATGAACCGTCCCGCCAGCGCGGCGCCCGGCTCGGGCTGGCGCGTGTAGACCCGGACCACCCGGAAGTCGGTGGTCGCGGCGATCTCGTCGAGCTCGGACGTGAACATCTCGTCCTCGCGCGACCGCGCGTAGTGAAGGAAGGTCACCTGGCCGCTGTGGCGCGTGTCGCGCAGGGTGCGCAGCATCGACATCACCGGGGTGATGCCCGAGCCGCCGCTGACCAGCAGCAGGGACGCGGGGACTTCGCGGGGCAGGACGAACTCGCCCTCGGCCTGCGAGAGGTAGACGATCGTGCCCGGCTCGAGCTCCTGATGCAGGAACTGCGACACGTAGCCGTCGGGATGGGCCTTGACCGAGACGCTGAAGGTGCCCTTCTTGGCGGCCTTGGAGCTCGAGACGGAGAAGACACGGACGCGACGCTTGCCGTTGACCTCGACGCCGAACTGGACGTGCTGGCCGGGGACGAATCCCTTCCAGGCGCCGTTGGGGCGCATCACGACGGTGCTGGCGGCGCCGGTCTCACGGCGGACCTCCACGACGCGGGCGCGAACGTTCTCGGCGGCCAGCATGGGGTGGATCTGCTCGAGGTAGTGGTCAACGGTGAACGGGGAGGTCAGGGAGGCGACGGGCTTGGACGTGAGTGCCTTGCGAATGATGCCCACCGGAACCTCCTCACGGTTGAGTGAACGTGCGTACACTCAAATACTGCCCGATGCGTGCGCTGCGTGCAACCGGCACGCCGCGTGACCTGTCCCACGATGCGTACACGCGTGCACTGAAAGGTAGGCACTAGGCTGTCGTCATGACCGAGTCCGCCCAGACCGCCTCGCGTCAGGCGCAGAAGGAGCGCACGCGGCAGCTGATCCTCGACGCCGCGTTGGAGCTCAGCCAGACGCAGGGTTTCGCGCAGATCAGCCTCCGACAGGTGGCTCGTCACGCCGGGATCGTGCCGACGGCGTTCTACCGGCACTTCGACTCCATGGACGAGCTCGGGCTCGCGCTGGTCGAGCAGTCCTTCTCGACGCTGCGGCGGATGATCCGCGAGGCGCAGCGCGATCCCAAGGTCTTCGACAACATCATCGACGCGGCGGCCCAGGTCCTGGTCGAGACGGTCAAGCAGAGCAAGGCCCACTTCGCCTTCGTCGCCCGTGAGCGGGTGGGGGGCTCCGAGGCGGTGCGGCGGGCGATCCAGCACGAGCTGGACCTGTTCGTCAGCGAGCTGGCCGTGGTGCTGGCCCGACTGCCCAACATCGAGACCTGGTCGTCCGACGACGTCCAGATGGTGTCACGGCTGTTCGTCCGCAACATGGTCTCGAACGCCGAGGAGGTCGTGGACATGCCAGACCACCGCCCCGACCTCGAGGAGAGGATCAAGGAGGGCGCTCGCCGTCAGATGCGCCTGATCGTGATCGGCTTCCACGACTGGAAGAGCTGAGCGAAGCTCAGTTGCTGTTGGCGACCTGGCGGGCGCCGAAGGTGTCCTGCGCCGCGGTGGCCAGGTTGTCGAGCGCCTGGGAGAAGACGTCGTCGCCGAGGGTGTCCTCGAGCGTCGCGAGCTGCGTGGGGTCCGCGGTGAACTCGGCGAACCACGTGACGTACGACGTGGAGTCGCTGGCCGACTCGACCAGGATCGTGGCGCGGTGGTCCTTGATCGCGAACGGTGGGTCGGGCATGTGGTACGAGAGGGTCATGCCCTCCTCATCGCGCTCCACGATCGAGACCACGAGCTCCGCGGAGGCTTCGGGGCCGCCGGTGTAGATGCGGAGCTTGGGGTGCCACTCGGCGAAGTCGTCGGCGAGCGACCAGACGACGTCGGCCGGTGCGGCGACGAACGTACGGCGTGAGATGCGGGGCATGTGAGTCCTTGCGGGATGCTGAACAGGTCTCCCCCCATTGAACCCCGCGGAACCGCCCCACGTCGCGTCGGAAGCGTGAGGTATTTCTCACCTCGCCGCCGGAGCGTGCGATGCTCGACGTGAGCAGCGTTCGCCCCGTGGGAAGGATCAGCCATGTCCGACCGCCACCTCGTGATCGGAGCCGGCCCAGTCGGCCGGCACGTCGCCGGGCTGCTCGCCGACCGTGGGTCGCAGGTCGTCGTCGCGACCCGCTCCGGCACCGACACCGCGATCCCCGGCGTGACTCACGTGCGCCTGGACGCCTCCGACGCCGAGGCCCTGTCGGTGACCGCAGAGGGCGTCGCGGTGCTCTACAACTGTGCCAACCCGACCGACTACAGGTCGTGGGAGGAGGTCTGGCCGCCGTTGGCGGCGGCGATGCTGACGGCGGCCGAGCGCACCGGTGCGGTGTACGCGATCACCGGCAACCTCTATCCGTACGGTCCCGTCGACGGTCCGATGCACGAAGGCCTGCCCGACGCGGCGAAGGACCACAAGGGCATCCTGCGCGCGCGGATGTGGGCCGAGGCGAAGGCCGCGCACGCCGCCGGGCGTCTGCGCGCGGTCGAGGTCCGCGGCTCGGACTACATGGGGGCGGGCGTGGGCCCCAACGGTCACGTGACGCGTCAGGTCCCCGGCCTGCTGAGGGGCAGGCGCGCCTGGGTCATCGGTCGCAAGGACCTGCCGCACACGTTCACCGACGTCCGCGACGCCGCCCGGCTGCTGGTGGCCGCCGCCGAGGACGAGTCGTCGCACGGCCGGGTCTGGCACGTGCCGAGCAACCCTCCGCGGACCCAGGAGCAGGCGCTGACGGATGTCATGGCCGCGGTCGGCCGGCCGGCGC
Organism: Aeromicrobium sp.; assembly: GCF_025965075.1. GTDB lineage: Bacteria > Actinomycetota > Actinomycetes > Propionibacteriales > Nocardioidaceae > Aeromicrobium. The sequence goes on along the minus strand of NZ_JAOPXQ010000135.1, from coordinate 8,463 downwards.
CGAAGGTCTCGGCGATCCCCGGGCCGGTGTTCGCGACCCTGGCGCCGATCGTGTCGATCGTCCGCGAGCTGCACCAGCTGTCCTACCAGTGGACTCGGCCGTACGTCCTCGACGACAGCGCCGCCCGGGCCCACTTCGCGATGGCGCCGACGCCGTGGGACGAGGTCTGCCGCCGCTCCGCCGAGCCGTGAGGTCAGTCGGCGCCCATCAGCGACAGCATCTCGAGCGCGGGGTCCCAGCCGAGCGAGCGGTAGAGCGCCCGGCCCGGTGCCGACGCGGCGAGCACACCGCGATCAGCGCCCCGCCCCATCGCCTGCACCGTGAGGCTCGCCATGACGTGGCGACCGAGGCCCCGGCGCTGGAACCGTGGCGTCGTCTCGACCGCGTCGAAGGTCGCGACGGGTCCGAGCACGCCGACCGTGCCCTCGGCGGCCACCGCGTCCCCACACTCCACGGTGTAGGTCACGACGTTGCCGTCGACGTCCCAGCGGAAGGTGAAGTCGTCCTCGAGCGGAGGGACCGGCTCGTCCCGCAGCATCGTCGTCATGAGGGTCTCGTCGTCGCGGTCGACCCGCACGCCGGGCGGCAGGCGGGAGATCCGGTAGGGCCCGACGTCGTCGGCGAGGACCGTGAGCATGCCCCGCGGATCGCCGGCGATGGAAGCCATCAGGCGGCGGAACGCGTCGACGCCGGGGTCGACGCACACCAGCTCGGTCTCACGCGTCCGTGACCCGACGTGGACGAGCGGCCAGCCGTCCAGCTCCGCAGCGGTGAGGCCCCGGACGTGCATCCAGGTGTCGAGCCACTCGGCGGTCATCCGGTGCGCGGGGGTCTCGAGGGACATGGGTCAATCATGGCAGCCCGGTCTCGCTATGATCGGGAGCGGTAATGAAGCTGCCACGCGGGGGGCCTACGACGCCTCCCTCATCACAGGAACCTTTGCGTGTGGAGTGGACCGACCATGACCGACTCGATGGACGTGAATGTCCGGCACGACGACCGTTTCACCGTCATCGAGGTGATCGGCGAGATCGACATCGAGTCGGCCCCGCGACTGCGGGAGATCGTCACCGAGGTCACCGACGGCGGCGCTGACCGCCTGGTCTTCGACCTGTCACGAGTGACCTTCGTCGACTCGATCGGTCTCGGCGTCTTCATCCTGGTCCGCAAGAAGATGCTCCTGCGCCGCCGCACTGTCGGCATCGTCGCCCCGACCCGGAGGGTCGTCGCGATCTTCCGGATCGCGGGCCTGGAGCAGCTGTTCCGGGTCCGTCCGACGCTCGCCGCGGTGCTGGCCGACGAGGACCCCGCCGAGCCCGCGTAGGCGCGCACCAACGGCACGGGGCAAAGAAGTGTCCCCGCGCCGTTGGTGCGGCCGGGGACGTCGAGCCCGGTGCCGCTAGATAGGGCGGTCCGGAACTGGTCCGAGCCTACCCCGCCGGAGACTCGCAGCCGTCATCGCGTCCGGGCCCGAGGAAGGGGCTGCCTTCGCCGCCGGCAATGAGTAGGGTCGGCATCATGAGCGCGGATTGGCGGACCCAGACGGTCGAGAAGGTGCGTTCGCTCGTGGTGCTGGCGGAGCCGGCCATCGTCGAGGAGGCCAAGTGGCGCAAGGCGACGAACCCTGACGGCGTGCCGACGTTCTCGTCCTCCGGTCTGGTCTGCACGCTCGAGACCTACAAGGACAAGGTCAAGGTGACCTTCGCCAAGGGCGCGTCGCTGCCGGACCCCGTCGGCCTGTTCAACGCGAGCCTCGATGCCGGCACCCGTCGGGCGATCGACATCCGTGAGGACGACTCGCTCGACGAGGGCGCGTTCGTGGACCTGATCCGCGAGGCGGTCGACCTCAACCGGTCCTGAGGTCAGATCGTCGGCCGGTGCTCCTTGGCGCTGAACGGCGAGGTCGGTCGCGGCTGGGGCGCACCGTCGACCGTGATGTCGACGAGCTCGTTGTAGAACGCCACCCGGCCCGCGACCTTCTCGACGGCGGGTAGCGGAGCGGAGTAGGACCAGGCGATGTCGACGGCGTCGGGGTTGCCCGTGACGCTCCAGTACTGGTCGGCGATGCCCTTGTACGGGCAGTGGCTTCGGTTGCTGCTCGGCGTCAGTGCCTCGAGGTTCACGTCCTCACGGGGCAGGTAGTACCGCGTCGGCAGGCTGGTCTCGAGGAGGAGGATCGGCCGGGCGCTGTCCGCCAGCGTGAGGTCGCCCAGGCGCAGGACGACGTGCCGGCTGCTGGCCAGGGTCTCGACCCGCTTGTAGGGGTCCCGGGGGTGACCGGCCACCTGCTCGTCCTCCTCCAGCCATCGGTCCAGGAGCCCGGGCTGCCAGCTCAGGACCAGCCGGTCGCTGAGCTCGGGGGCGTCCCGCACCCAGGCGGCGTGCGGGGCGGTGCGTCGGCCGACCGTGACGTCGTACCACTGCGAGACCGGGCCCTTGGGCAGGAAGAAGGACGGCTTCTGCGGCGGCTCGCCGTGCGACTCGGTCAGCAGGTCGGTCCGCACGTCGCTGTGGGCGAACGCGTAGGAGGGGACCGGGAAGTCCTCCTCCCAGAACAGGAGCGGGTCCCGGCTCTCCACGATCGCGACGCCATCGAAGTACGCCCGGACCCACTTGTCGATGCGCTCGGTCCGCATGGTCACGTCACCCTCATGGGCCTCTCGAGATGCGGTGCCGGCTGCGTGTCGAGCAGGTGGTCGAGCGTCAGGGCCGCGTCGATCAGGGCGAGGTGGGTGAACGCCTGCGGGAAGTTGCCGATCTGCTCGCCCGTCGGGGCGATCTCCTCGGAGTACAGCCCGAGGTGGTTGGCGTACGTCAGCATCTTCTCGAACGTGAGACGGGCCTTCTCCAGCTGGCCCGCCCGGGCCAGGGACTCGACGTAGGCGAACGTGCACAGCGAGAACGTGCCCTCGGAGCCGCGGAGGCCGTCGGGTGACGCCTCGGGGTTGTAGCGGTAGACGAGGCTGTCGGTGACGAGCTCCTCGTCCATCGCCGCCAGGGTGGACAGCCATCGGGGGTCCGTGGGGGAGATGAACTCGGTGGTCGCCATCCGCAGCAGCGCGGAGTCGAGGACGTCGGTGTCGTAGTGCTGCACGAACGCCTGCCGCTGCGGGTGCCAGCCGCGCTCCATGACCTGCGTGTAGATGGCGTCCCGCTCGGCCCGCCACCGCTCGAGGGGGGCGGGACGTCCGTTGTCGAGCGCCAGCCGGATGCCCCGGTCCAGGGCCACCCAGCTCATGACCCGGCCGTACGTGAAGTCCTTCCGCCCGCCACGGGTCTCCCAGATGCCCTCCTCGGGCTGGTTCCAGTTGTCGGTCACCCAGTCGAGCAGGCTGCCCAGGCCCAGCCAGCCTTCATGGCCGATCTCGAGCCCGTGCTGGTCGGCGAAGTAGAGGCTGTCCATCGCCTCGCCGTAGATGTCGAGCTGCAGCTGGTCAGCCGCGCCGTTGCCGATGTGCACCGGGCCTGAGCCGCGATAACCCTCCCAGTGGTCGAGGACCTCCTCGCTGAGGTCGCTGGAGCCGTCGATGCGATACATGATGTTGAGCGGTCCGCTCGCGCCGTGCCGCTGCTCCTGGACCCGGTCGCGCAGCCACCGCCCGAGTGCGGCGGCCTCGTCGGTGAAGCCCAGGCCGAGCAGGGAGTAGACCGAGAACGACGCGTCCCGCACCCAGGTGTAGCGGTAGTCCCAGTTGCGTTCGCCTCCGATCTGCTCCGGGAGCGACGCTGTGGGTGCCGCGACCAGGCCGCCGCTGGGGGCGTACGTCATGAGCTTGAGCGTGATCGCGGACCGCTGCACGGTCTCCCGCCAGCGGCCCCGGTACGTCGACCCGTCCAGCCAGGTGCGCCAGTACGTCGTCGCGGCCTCGAACATCTCCCAGACCTCGGCGGGCCTGATCTCGCGGGGGCGCTCGGTGCTGCCGGCGGCGAGGACCAGGCCGCGCATCTCCCCGTCGGTGAGCGTGATCTCCGCGTGCACGTCGCCCGCGTCGCTGACGTGTGCGGCGGCCAGCCGTTCGTCGTCGGGCTCGCGGACCAGGTGGACCGTCAGGCGGCCGGCGTCACTGGTGAAGGCGATGCCGGAGTCGGTGACCTGCACCTCGTGCCGCGCCCGCCCGTAGTCGAACCGCGGAGCGATGTCGACAGCGAAGGTCATGGTCCCGCGCACGCATCGGACCATCCGGACGATCCAGTGCTCGTCGGTGGCCGTGGTCGGGTCGTTGACCGGCATGAAGTCCACGACCTCCCCGACCCCGTCCTCGGTGAGGAAGCGGGTCACGAGAGCCGCGGTGTCCGGGATGTAGAGCTGCTTGCGGGTGACCTCCGGAGCGGTCGGACGGATCCGGCAGTGCCCTCCGCGCTCGTGGTCGAGCAGGCACCCGAAGATGCTGGGCGAGTCGAAGCGCGGCGAGCAGAACCAGTCGATCGTCCCGTCGGTCGACACGAGGGCGGCGGTCTGCAGGTCTCCGACGAGGCCGTGGTCGGAGATGAGCGGGTAGGCGGACATCGGCACTCCTTGGTGGGCGTGTGGGGGACCCAGATTGCTGCCGGGACATCGGTCGGGCATCACCTGCCGCGGGTGACGCGCACCCCGGACGGACCGGCACGCTGGTGGTGGGGCCCGGCACCCAGGACAGGAGCCACTGCATGGTCGACACACCGCCGCCGTCCGCCGCGTCGAGGAGCGCGATGCGCCGTGTGCTCGCCCCGCTCGCGCTGGCCCAGTTCATCTGCAGCTTCGCCGGCTCGAACATGAACGTCATGATCAACGACATCAGCAAGGACCTCGACACGACGGTGCACGGCGTCCAGGTCTCGATCACGCTGTTCCTGCTGGTGATGGCGGCGCTGATGATCCCCGGCGGGAAGCTGAGCGACAAGTACGGTCGCAAGCGGTGCTTCCTCGTCGGCCTCGTGATCTACGGGGTCGGCGCCGTGCTGAGCGCGCTCGCCCCGGGTCTGGGGGTGCTGATCCTTGGCAACTCGATCCTGGAGGGCGTCGGCACCGCCCTGCTCATCCCGCCGGTCTACATCCTGACCACGATGCTGTTCGCCGACCTGGGGTCGCGGGCCCGCGCCTTCGGGGTCATCAGCGCGCTGGGCGGCATCGGCGCCGCGGCCGGACCACTCATCGGTGGCCTGATCACGTCGGCGGTGAGCTGGCGGGCGGCGTTCGCGTTCCAGGCCCTGATGATCGTGATCATCGTGCTTCTCGGGCGCAAGATCGACGACCCGCTGCCGGCCGATCCCGGCCGGTCGTTCGACACCCGGGGCGCCGTCCTGTCCGCCGTCGGCCTCGTCCTCGTGGTCCTCGGCATCCTGGCCACGGACGACAACGTCTGGCTGATGCTCGTCCTGGTCGTGCTGGGTGCCCTGGTCCTGGTCGGGTTCTTCCTGACCGCCCGGGCCAAGGAGCGTGCCGGCGGCGAGCCGCTGCTGTCGCCGAGCCTGTTCCGCAACCGGACCTCCAACCTGGGGATGGTGACCCAGAACGCGCAGTGGCTGCTCCTCAGCGGCATCTCGTTCGTGGTCTCGGCGTATCTGCAGGTGGTCCGCGGGTACGGCGCGATCGAGACCGGGGGCATCTTCACCGCCACGACGCTGGGGTTGATGACCGCCTCGCTGGCCGCCGAGCGACTGGTGCGGCACGTCGCACAGCGCAACCTCATCCTGGCCGGCTTCACGGTCACGACCGGCGGCATCGTGGTGCTGCTGGCCATGGTCAGCGACGAGTCAGGGGTGTGGAGCTTCGTGCCGGGTCTCCTGATCATCGGGCTGGGCCTCGGCGCGATGCTCACCCCGTCGGTCAACATCGTGCAGTCCGCCTTCCCGGAGACCCAGCAGGGCGAGATCTCGGGCCTGTCGCGCAGCGTCTCAAACCTCGGCTCGTCGCTCGGCACCGCGGTCGCAGGCACGATCCTGGTCGCCAACATCACGACCACGCCGCAGCGGTCCTACGCCCTGGCGCTCGTGGTGCTGGCGGTCATCGGGCTGGCCGGGCTCGTCGCGGCCGCGTTCCTGCCGAACGACAAGCCTCGACATGCCTCACATCGTCACTAGGGCCGGCGGCGGACCTGTCGCGCGGCGAGCCACGTCGAGAAGCGACCCGAGGCTGTGGCCAGGTAGCGACCGAGGTCCGCCTCCAGCCGCGCGATCTCCTCTCGCAGGCCGAACATCTCGTAGTCGGTCCGCCGTTCGGGCAGGCATTGGTGCTCCGGCAGGCCGTGCCGATCGACCGACGCTCCGCACGTGGGACACGGCATGAACCGGGACTTGAACATCTGGGCCACCTCACTTCTGCACAGAAACGGTACTCCTTCGTGCGATCGATCCGTGTGGTCCGTTGACCCTCACCGGCCTCGGCACTAGCGTTTTCGGTGGTGGGCAGGTGCCAGAGCGGAGGCTCAGATGGCAGACAACGCAGACCTCGCACGCAGGATTCACGAGGCATGGAACGAGCGGAACTTCGACGAGATCGCCGAAGCCACAGCACTCGACGCAACCATCACGATCGTCGGCTCGGGGGACACGTTCCGGGGCATCGACGGCGCACGTGCGTTCAGCACGATGTGGGCCGACGGGTTCCCGGACGGGGAGGTGACCGTCGACCGCGTGGTCGAGTCGGGCGACTGTGTGGTGGTGGAGTACACCGGCCATGGCACCCACACGGGGACCCTGATGACCAGCATGGGTCAGTTCCCGGCAACCGGGAGGTCCCTGACCCTGGAGCTCTGTGACGTCCTGGAGTTCAAGGACGGCAAGGTCCAGAGCCAACGGACCTACTTCGACACCGGATCGATGATGGCGCAGCTCGGCCTGATGGCCGGGCAGGCGACATCCCAGAACAAGTAGTTATCTCGAAACTATCGGCGCCGGCCCATCGACGGGTCGGCTGCGTCCGGGTGTGGACGCGGCCACTCCCTGCCTCGGGCCTGGTCGCCGGTGTGCTGGCCGCGAGCTCGGCGGACCTGGCGCAGGAACCGCTGAGCGCTCAGCTGCCGCCGGCCGGCAGCTCGTCCAGCCGGACGTCGGGGTGTTCCCGGGCTGCGTTGTTGGCCCGCCACTTGTCGATGAAGAGCGCCAGGTAGGTGCCGTCCGTGCGCTGCAGGACCTCGGCGCCGCGGACGCCGCGCAGCTCCAGCGCGCCGTCGGCATCCGTGAGGCGAGCCACCTGGTAGTCCAGTCGGGTGAGGCGGATCGGCGAGTTGAACTCGTGCGTCATGCGTTCCTCGACTACCTCGAACTGCAGCGGCCCGACCGCCGCGAGGACGGGGCTCTGGTCGCCGCGCAGGTCCGATCGCAGGACCTGCACGACACCTTCCTGGTCGAGCTGCTCGATGCCGCGACGGAACTGCTTGTAGCGGCCGATGTCGCGGGCGGTCGCGGTCATGAAGTGCTCGGGGGCGAAGCTCGGCACGGGGGGATAGTCGATCGGCTTGCCGTCGAACACCGTGTCACCGACCCGCAGCGCCTGCGCGTTGACGAAGCCGATGATGTCGCCGGGGGAGGCGTGCTCGACCGCACTGGTCTCGCGGCCGAAGAGCGACTGGGCGTACTTCGTCGCGAACGGCCGACCGGTCGAGGCGTGGGTCACGATCATCCCGCGCTCGAACGTTCCGGACACCACACGGGCGTACGCCATCCGGTCGCGGTGGGAGCTGTTCATCCCGGACTGCACCTTGAAGACGAACGCGCTGAAGTCGTCCTCGACGTGGCGGACCGACCCGTCGACCCCGGAGGTCGCGCTCGGGGCGGGGGCGAGGTCGAGCAGCAGGTCGAGCAGCTGGGCCACCCCGAAGTTCTGCAGCGCCGAGGCGAACATGACCGGCGTCGTCTCGCCGGCGAGGAACCGCTCCTGGTCGTGGTCGGCCCCGTCGAGCTCGAGGAGCTCGTGCTCGTCGACCGCGGCGGACCACGCCGCGGCGTCGACCTCCTCGACGTCGGAGGCCCCCATGCGGCGCTCGGGTGCGCGGGTGGCACCGCCGGCGGTGCGTGTGTACTTCACGAACTCGCCGGTGCGGCGATCCAGGACGCCCCGGAAGTCGCCGGCCTCACCAACCGGCCAGGTCAGGGGAGTCGGGCGCAGCTTGATCTGCTTCTCGATCTCGTCCATCAGGCCCAGCGGCGACAGGCCCACGCGGTCCCACTTGTTGATGACCGTGATCACCGGGATGCCGCGCAGCGCACACACCTTGAAGAGCTTGAGGGTCTGCGGCTCGAGCCCCTTGCCGGCGTCGACCAGCATCACGGCCGAGTCGACCGCCGACAGGACGCGGTAGGTGTCCTCCGAGAAGTCGCTGTGACCAGGCGTGTCGACGAGGTTGATCACGTGGTCACGGTAGACGAACTGCAGCGCCGCGGACGTGATGGAGATGCCGCGGGCCTTCTCCATCGCCATCCAGTCCGAGACCGTGGCGCGCCGGTCGCCCTTGCCGTGCACGGCACCGGCCTCGGTGATGACCC
>NZ_JAOPXQ010000111.1 GCF_025965075.1 Aeromicrobium sp. | reverse complement strand
AGGCGCGGGCCCTGCACCCCGGCCGCTCGGCCCGCGACCACCTGCGCTGGCTGGCCGTCAGCAACCGCATCCCCGGGGCGCGGGTCGAGGAGGTGCTCGACCTCGTCGGCCTGGAGACGGTCGCCGGACAGCGGGTCGGCACGTTCTCGCTCGGCATGGGCCAGCGGCTGGGCATCGCCGCGGCACTGCTCGGCGATCCGCCGGTCGTGATCCTCGACGAGCCGGTCAACGGCCTCGACCCCGAGGGCATCCGCTGGGTGCGCGCGCTCGCCCGGCGGCTCGCCGACGAGGGGCGTACGGTCTTCATCTCGAGCCACCTGATGTCCGAGATGGCGCTGATGGCCGACCACCTCATCGTGATCGGCCGCGGCACGATCCTGGCCGACTGCTCGATGCAGCAGTTCATGGTCGATCACGCGGCGTCGTACGTACGCGTGAAGGCGCCCGCGACCACCGACGTCGAGGCGCTGCTCGTCGGGCGCGGGCTCGAGGTGGCCCGCACGGACGACGAGCTGCGGGTGCAGGGCCTCGATGCCGCGGCGATCGGCGAGCTGATCGGCGGCCACGGGCTGCTCCTGCACGAGCTGACCCTCGTCCGGTCCTCGCTCGAGGACGCCTTCATGGCGCTGACCGCCGACAGCGTGGAGTACCACGCGAAGGTCTCCGAGAAGGCGTCCCGATGAGCGCCCTGCAGGCGGCCACGCCGCCGCAGGTCGCCGCCGCCGGCTTCGGCCGGACCCTGAGCTCGGAGTGGGTCAAGCTGTGGAGCGTCCGCTCGACGTGGTGGACCATGATCGCGCTGGTCGTCCTGGGTGCCGGCCTCACGACCCTGATCTGCTGGGGCAACGCCGAGTGGTTGGCCAGCGCGGAGGCCGACGAGTCCCCGGGCTCGTTCATCACCTGGGGCATGATGATCGCCCAGGTGTGCGCCGTCATCGTCGGCGTGATGACCGTGACGTCGGAGTACGGCACCGGGATGATCCGCACGACGCTGGCGGCGACGCCGGCCCGTGGTCGGGTGCTGGCGGCCAAGGCCGTCGTCGTGACGGGCCTGCTGTTCGTCATCGGCACGCTGACGGCGCTGCTCGGCTACGTCGGTGGCAACTGGTTCCTCGATCGTGAGGGCATCGGGATGTCCCTCGAGGGTGCCGTCGCCCGCTCGATGTACGGCAGCGGGCTGTTCCTCGCCGGGCTGGGCCTGTTCTCCCTCGCGGTCGGCTTCCTGGTGCGGCACACCGCAGCGGCGATCTCGATCGTCCTGGCGCTGGTGTTCGTGATCGGCAACATGGTGATGCTGGTGCCGGGCGACCTGGGGATCTTCCTCGAGCGGGTCATGCCGGGCAACGCCGGTGGGGCGCTGGCCTCCCCCGTGCCGTTCAACCCGCACCTGCTCGACGCGTGGCCGAGCTTCGGGATCTTCGTCGCCGAGATCGCCGCGGTCCTCGGCGCGGCCTGGCTCCTGCTGCGGCGCCGCGACGCCTGACCTCCACGGGACCCCGCCACCCGAGAAGGCGGGGTCCCGTAGTCAGGGCTGGTGGGCGGTCACGGGACGACCGGGAGGGTCAGCACCTGACCGGTGCTGCCGGTCGTGATCGTGACCGGGTTGGGCGTCAGCCCACCGCGGTAGTTGGTGGACCCGCCGGCCAGGACGACCCGCAGGCTGTGACCCGCGGCGAACCGGTGCACGATGCCCGGCAGCGTCACGGTGAACGGCTTGGTCACGTCGGGCACGCGGACGGGTGCGACGAGATCGTTGATGATCGTCGCCTTTCCGGCCGCGTCGACGTCGAGGACCTTGGCGAACACGACGAGCTTGCCCAGCGGGCCGGTGGCCTGCGACACCGCGGCGCCGGGGGCGTCGACCCGGACCGTGAGCTTCGGGGAGCCGACGACGTCGACCTTCTCGGCCAGAGCCGGGGTGGTCCACGCCGCCGACGTGCCGGGAAGGTCGATCTCGGGCAGCGGGACGTACGAGCCGACGACGTCGAGGTGGTCGGTCGAGGTCGGCAGCCCGGCGACCGGGGTGACGAAGCTCTGGCTGCCGGCGGCGACGGTGGAGCTCGACCGGGTCAGCTCCTTGCCGGACAGGTAGTACTTCGTGCTCGTGCCGACCGGGAACCGCTTCGCGGTGGCGTACGCCGGGGTCGCGATGCCGGAGTAGGTGACCCAGTCCCGGAAGTAGGAGAACTCCGGCCCCGTGCTGACCTTTTTGTCCCGCAGGTAGCGGTCGAACCACGCCGCGACGCGCTTGGTCTCGTACTGCGTCGCCGGATCGGGGTTCGCGAGATCGATCTCGCCCGGCGCCGGCGTGCTGTCGGAGTGGCCCCACTTCTGCCAGATCATCTTGACCTCGGTGCCCTGGGCCTGCAGCGCGCGGTAGGTCGCGGTCGCCTCGTTGAGGTTGAAGAGGGTGTCGTGCTCGCCCTGCAGGATCAGGGTGGGGATCGTGATCTTCTTGACGTAGCTCGCGACCGAGGCGTGCCGCAGGTTGGCGGTGCTGGCGGCGTCGAGCGTCCCGGTCGTCGCGGCGGTCAGCAGTGCCGGGCAGACGAACGTCGCGAAGTTGGGGCACGGCAGGAGCCGGCCGGGATCGCCCGGCGCGTTCTGGACGCCGTCGACCACGCCGAGGGCCGAGAAGCCCAGCGCCCACACGAGCTTGGCCGCACCCGGGATCGCGGTCTGCACGCCGACGGTCTGCGACGTGTTGTTGGGCGAGAGGGAGTACGACAGGTCGTTCCACGTGATGATCGGGACGATCGTGTCGATGCGGGGGTCGACCGACGCGGCGGCGTACTGGATCTGTCCGCCGTACGAGCCGCCGACCATGCCCACGCGCGGGTCGTTGGTCGAGGCCTTGCCGCGGTGGTCCTTCTTGTCCCGCTTGACGACCTTGAGCGCCGGGGCGGGCGTCGTGTGCGTGGCGTCGGTGAACGCGATGCCCTTCTTGCCGCCGAGATAGCTGACGAGCTGGCTGGCCGCCCGGCCGTCGACGTCGGGGTCGTCGAGCGTGATCTTGCAGGTCGAGCCGCCGAAGCCCAGGCCCGAGTAGGACAGCACGGCGTAGCCGCGGGCGGCGAACGCCTTGCCGATGCCGGCCTGGTCGTCCTTCGAGCCGCCGAAGCCGTTGGTCGTCAGGATCGCGGGCACCGGCTTCGACGCGGACGCCGATCGCGGCAGGTAGAGGTCGCCGACGATGTCGCACGACGTCGCGCCGTCGGCGCCGGTCTTCACCGCGAAGTGCAGGGGGGTCACGGTGTAGGCGGGGGCCGCGGCGGCGGTGCCCGTCGTGGCGGCGAGGGTGCCGGCGGCGAGGGCGGCGGCTGCGGCCAGGGCGGCGATCGGTCGGGTGCGGTGCATGGGACTCCTCGTCGGCGCTCAAGTGGGACGTCCGTCCTACTGTCGGGTAACAACGACGCAGGTGTGGCCCGGGTCACGCCCCGCTTTCAGTGCCGGAGCCGGCGGGTGATCTCGGCCGCGGTCGCGCGGACCGCGTCGACCGGATCGGGGACCTCCTCGCGGGTCGGCCAGGTGACGGCGACGGAGGCGTGGATCGGGCCCGCCTCGACGGGCGCGGCGACGGAGGCGAACCCCGGCGTGACCTCGCCGTCCTCGGTCGCGAAGCCGCGCCGGCGGGTGTCCGTCAGGAGCCGGCGGAGCTCGGTGGGTGACCGGGGTCCGGCCCCGGTCCGGGAGCTGAACGCGTCCTTGCCCGGATACAGCGCCCGCACCTGCGCGGCCGGCAGCGCGGCCAGGATCGCGCGACCCGACGCGGTCAGGTGGGCCGGCAGGCGTACCCCGACGTCCGTCACGAGGGGCGGGCGTCCCGGGGCCCGCTCCTCCAGGACGTAGATGACCTCCGAGCCCAGCAGCACGACGAGGTGGGCCGACTGCCCGACGGCGTCGACGAGGCGGGCCAGCGGGATGCGGGCGAGCCGGGCCAGCGGCTCCTGGCGGGCGAAGCCGTGGCCCACCTCCCACGCCGCGATCCCCATGCCCCACGTCCGGTCGTCGGGATAGTGCACGACGAAGTCCTCGTCGGCCATCGCGCTGAGCAGGTGGTACGTCGAGGAGCGCGGCAGGTCGACCGCGTCGGCGATGCGCGAGGCGGGCACCGGCACGGGCTGGGCCGACAGGAACCGCAGCACCCGGAGCGCGGCCGTGGCTGCGGGCACGGGACGGGTCATGCGGCGAGTGTCTCGCATCCGAGACGGCATTGCCACGATCGCCGTAGCGGTGGGCGGGGCGGCGGACGTGCAATGGAGGCATGACTGTGGTGCTGGGCATCGGTGCGATCGCACCCGAGGACGTCGTGCGGGTCGCCCGGCACGGCGTCGCCGTCGAGCTGGGCCCCGGTGCCCGGGACGCGATCGCGTGGGCGCGGTCCCGCGTCGACGACCTGGCCGCGTCGGAGGAGCCGGTCTACGGCATCTCGACGGGATTCGGTGCGCTGGCGAGCCGGCACATCGAGCCGGGCCTGCGGGCACAGCTGCAGAAGAGCCTGATCCGCTCGCACGCCGCCGGTGTCGGGCCGCGGGTCGAGGACGAGGTCGTGCGGGCGTTGATGCTGCTGCGGCTATCAACCCTCGCGAGCGGTCACTCGGGGGTGCGGCTGGAGACCGCCGAGGCGTACGCCGCGATGCTCAACGCGGGGCTGACGCCGGTCGTGCGGGAGTACGGCAGCCTGGGCTGCTCCGGCGACCTCGCTCCGCTGGCGCACTGCGCGCTCGCCGTGATGGGCGAGGGGGACGTCGACGACCACGGTGTCGTCCGGCCCGCCGCCGATGCGCTCGCGGATCACGGCCTTGCCCCGGTCGAGCTCGCCGAGAAGGAGGGTCTCGCGCTGATCAACGGCACCGACGGGATGCTCGGGATGCTGGTGCTCGCGGTGCACGACCTGCGCCGGCTGCTCGACACGGCGGACCTCGCCGCGGCGATGAGCATCGAGGGGCTGATGGGGACCGACCGGGTGCTCGCCGCGGACCTGCAGGCGTTGCGGCCGCACCCCGGCCAGGCCACCTCGGCCGCGCACATGGCGTCGCTGCTGGCCGGATCGCCCATCGTCGCGAGCCACCGCTTCGGGGACGACCGGGTGCAGGACGCGTACTCCCTGCGTTGCGCCCCGCAGGTCCACGGCGCCGCACGCGACACCCTCGAGCACGCCGCCACGGTGGCCGGGCGGGAGCTCGCCGCCGCGATCGACAACCCCTCGGTGCTGGACGACGGCCGGATCGAGTCGCACGGCAACTTCCACGGCGCCCCGCTGGCGTACGTCCTGGACTTCCTCGCGATCCCGGTCGCCGACGTCGCCAGCATGAGCGAGCGACGGACCGACCGGTTCCTCGACGCGTCCCGCAGCCAGGGACTGCCACCGTTCCTCGCCGACGACCCGGGCGTCGACTCGGGGCACATGATCGCGCAGTACACGCAGGCCGCGATGGTCTCCGAGCTCAAGCGGCTCGCGGTCCCGGCCAGCGTCGACTCGATCCCGTCGAGCGCGATGCAGGAGGACCACGTCTCGCTGGGCTGGTCGGCGGCGCGCAAGCTGCGCACCGCGGTCGACCTGCTGACCCGCGTGCTGGCGATCGAGATCATCACGGCCGCCCGCGGCATCGACCTGCGTGCCCCGCTCGAGCCCGCGGCGGCGACGGGTGCCGCGATCGCGCTGCTCCGCACCCGGGTGGCCGGACCCGGCCCGGACCGCCACCTCTCACCCGACCTCGAGGCCGCCACCGCCCTGGTCCGCGACGGCTCCCTCCTCGAGGCCGCCCACTCAATCGCTGGGCGTGACGAGTTGCAGGCGACACGCCGATGAAGACCTGCAACTCGTCACGCTCAGCGAGAACTGGAGATCACCGATGACGCGACCGACCGTACGAGCTGCCCACGGGTC
>NZ_JAOPXQ010000095.1 GCF_025965075.1 Aeromicrobium sp. | reverse complement strand
GACCCGCCCCGGGCGGACGATCAGGGTCAGGGCCAGTGCGCCCACCACGAGGCGTCCCAGCGTGAGCGAGCCGGGGGAGAACGTGTCGCCCAGTGCGCGGATCGCCACGAAGGCCGAGGCCCACAGCAGCACGGTCACGAGCATCGCCGGGAGGGACAGGTCGCGTTCAGTCTTCACCACCCCACGGTAGTGGGAGGCGCCGACAACGACGCTGGCCCTGCCGTCTCAGCAGACACGTCGGGCGTGTTGCGTTCAGGACGTCAGGGCCAGCGGGGTGTGTGGGGCTAGCTGGTCTTGCCCTCGTCGGAGTCGAGGGTCACGGCAGCCTGTGCCTTCTTGCCGCCTCGCGTGTAGGAGACCGTGATCTTCTCGCCCGGGTTGAAGCCGCGCACCGAGGCGACGAGCGCCTCCGAGCTCGGGACCACCGCACCGTTGACCGCCGTGATGACATCACCCTTCTTGATCCCGGCCTTGTCGCCGGCGCCGCCGGCGACGACCTCCTTGACCTCGGCGCCGACGCCGGTGATGCCGTCGTCGCTCAGGAAGTTGTCGACGCTGACCCCGATCTGGGCGTGCTCGACGGTCTTGCCGGCGACGAGCTGCCTCGACACGTTCTTGGCCAGGTCGACCGGGATCGCGAACCCGAGGCCGATCGAGCCGGCGTCGCCGGACGTCGTCGTGCCGGAGCGGATCGCGGAGTTGATCGCGATGACGCGGCCATTCAGGTCGACAAGCGGGCCACCGGAGTTGCCCGGGTTGATCGCGGCGTCGGTCTGGACCGCCGGGAAGGTCGTGGACTGGCTCGAGCCGGAGCCGTCACTCGAGGACACGGGCCGGTTGAGAGCCGAGATGATGCCCTCGGTCACGGTGCTCTCCAGACCGAACGGCGAGCCGATCGCGACGACCTCCTGGCCGACCTTGAGGTCGGCCGACGTGCCCAGCTGGGCCGGCGACAGGCCCGTCTTGCCGGTCGCCTTGACGACGGCGAGGTCGGTCTTCGGGTCCCGTCCGACGATCGTGGCCTTGGCGTTGGTGCCGTCGCTGAACGCCACGGTGATCGTGCCGTTGTCGGCGGCGACCTCGACGACGTGGTTGTTGGTCAGGATCTGGCCGTCGCTGCTGATGATGATGCCCGTGCCGGACCCCGACTCGGTCTGGCCCTTGACGTTGATCTGCACGACGGACGGCAGGACCTTCTCCGCGACCGCGCTGACGGTGCCGGCGGGTGCCTTGGTCTGCGTGGCTGCCGAGTCGTCGGTGAGCGAGCTCACGACACCCGGGCTGCCGTCGTCGCCCTGCGTCTCGTCGTACGCCCAGGCGCCACCGAAGCCGGCGCCGCCGGCGAGGACCGCGAGCGCCACGATGCCGGCGAGCGTACGTCCGCGGCGTCGACGGGGCGGGGCGGCGACGCCGCCACCGGATCCGCCGTCGGCGTGGGAGTACGCCGTCTCGGTCGCCGCGAACGGCGGGAGCGTCTGGGTCGTGGAGGACCCCGCGGACGGGCCGTAGCCATCGGCGTCGCGGTGGTCGTCGTAGCGGTGCGAGAAGTCCTCGGGTGCGGGAGCCGGGCCGGGGGCGGGCGGCGCGACGACAGGCGTGGGCTGGGTCTCCGCGGCGGCCCGCTCGGACTCGCTCAGGACCGGGATCGTGGCGTCCTGGTCGAGGTGAGGGGCGGCGTCGGTCGGCGCCGACTCGGGCGTCGTGCCCTCCGGCGCGTGGGCCGGCAGGGGGGCGTCAGGTGCGGGAGCGTCCACGGCGGTGTCGTCGGTGGCCGGGGGCGTCGGCTCGGAGGAGTCGCGGTCCGCCGGGGGCACGTACGGCTTGGCGGCGAACGGGTCGTTCGATTCGGTCATGGAAAGAGATTCTCGCTTATCACTGAGATGGATATGAGAGCGGCGTGTGAGAGATCGAAGAACCTTCGAGCGTCAGGCCTGGTCGTCGGGGCGGTGCTCGGGCAGGGTCAGTGTGAAGACGGTTCCCCCGTCCGGGGGTGACGAAACCTCGACGGTACCGCCGTGGCGCTCGGCGGCCCGCTTGACGATCGAGAGCCCGAGCCCGGACCCGGGGAGCGTCCGTGCCTCGCTGGAGCGGTAGAAGCGGTCGAAGATGTGCGGCAGGTCCTCCGCGGCGATGCCGGGGCCCTCGTCGGTGATCGTGACGCGGCCCTCGCGCAGCGTGACGCGGATCGTCCCGCCGGGTGGGCTCCACTTGGCGGCGTTGTCGAGCAGGTTGGTGATGGCCCGCTCGAGCAGCTGCGGCTCGCCGATCACCATCCACGGGGTCAGGTCGACCTCAACCTCGACCTCCTGGGCGCGCAGGCGCACGCGGTCGACCGCCTGCGTCACGACGTCGGCGAGGTCGAGCGGCTCGGGATCGCGGGACAGCGGCTCGTCGCGGGCCAGCTCGACCAGGTCGCCCACGAGCGTCGTGAGCTCCTCGAGCTGGGCGCGGACGTCGCCCATGATCTCGTGGCGTTGCTCGTCGGTCAGGTGCCGCTCGGTGTTGTCCGCGGCCTGGCCGATCAGCTCGATGTTGGTGCGCAGGCTCGTCAGCGGGGTGCGCAGCTCGTGGCCCGCGTCGGCGACAAGCTGACGCTGCCGCTCCTGCGAGGCGTCCAGCGCCTGCAGCATCGCGTTGAACGACGTCGTGAGTCGGGCCAGCTCGTCGCGTCCCGTGACCTCGATGGGGGTGAGCTCGGCGGTACGCGCGACGCGCTCGGTCGCGGCGGTGAGGCGCCGCACGGGGCGCAGGCCGTTCGCGGCGACGGCCCAGCCGGCCACGCCCGCGGCGGCGACACCCGCGATGCTGCTGACCAGCAGGATGACCTTGAGCCGCTCGAGCGCGTCCTGGTTGGACTCCATCGACTGCACCAGGACGAGCGCCGTGCCGGCGCCGGCGCGGACCGCGACGACCCGGTGCGGCACGCCGTCGAGATAGATCGTCCGGGCGGAGCGCTCGCGCTGACCGACCGAGACCTCGAGCTCGCGGTAGCCCTTGAGCTGCGAGTAGTCGCTGGCCCCGTTGGTCGCCGGCAGCAGCTCGCCGCCCTTGACGATGAACGGCTGTATCCCGATGTACGCCAGCGAGCGTGCCGAGGGGATCGTCAGCAGCGACTCGTTGATCCCGCTGGTCACGGCGGCCTGCGCGCGGCGGTACATCGAGTCGTCCAGCGAGTTCTGGAACTCGGCGCGGACCACGACGTAGACCAGCGCGCTGACGACGCTGAGGGTCACGGCGACGGCCATCGTCGTGAGGACCGCGACCCGCAGGGCCAGCGACAGGCGGCCGGTGAACTTCTGGACCAGTCGGTGGAGCGCGTCGATCACGGAGGTGTCTCGCGCAGGACGTAGCCGACGCCCCGCACGGTGTGGAGCAGCCGCGGCTCACCCTCCGCCTCGAGCTTGCGACGGACGTAGCCGACGTAGACCTCGAGCGAGTTGGCGGTCGTGGGGAAGTCGAACCCCCACACCTCCTCGAGGATGAACGACCGTTCGAGGACCCGCTTGGGGCGCTGGAGGAACAGCTCGAGCAGCGCGAACTCGGTGCGCGTGAGCGACAGCGAACGGTTGCCGCGGGTCACCTCGCGGGTCACCGGGTCGAGCGACAGGTCCGCGAACGTCAACGGCGCCTCGTCGGGCTCGACCTCGGCGGCGCGGCTCGAGCGCCGCAGCAGCGAGCGGACCCGGGCGAGCAGCTCCTCGAGCGCGAACGGCTTGGTGAGGTAGTCGTCGGCGCCGGCGTCCAGGCCGTCGACCCGGTCCGACACGGCGTCGCGCGCGGTGAGCACCAGGATCGGCACGTCGTTGCCGGCCGCCCGGAGCGCGCGGGTCGCCTCGAGGCCGTCCAGCCGCGGCATCATGACGTCCATGATGATGACGTCGGGGGCGATCTGCGGGGTGCGGGCGAGTGCCTCGACCCCGTCGGAGGCCAGCTCGACGGTGTAGCCGTTGAACTCCAGGGACCGTCGCAGCGAGTCGCGCACGGCGCGGTCATCGTCCACGACAAGGATGCGCATGCTGACAGTCTGCCCGGTACGCCTGAGGGATTGCTGAAACCCGGCCGTGTCAGCCGATCAACGAGCGGGCGGCCGCGGCGGCGCGACCACCGTACGTGCCGCCGAACAGGACGGCGTGCACCAGCAGCGGGTGGAGCTGGTGCAGGGGGAGGCGGTCGTGCCAGCCCTCGGCGAGCGGCGCGGCCTCGTGGTACGCGTCGAGGATGCGCTGCAGGTGCGGGGCGCCGAACAGCGCCAGCATCGCCAGGTCGGTCTCGCGGTGGCCGCCGTGCGCGGCCGGGTCGATCAGCCACACCTCGCCGTCCGTGCCCCAGACCAGGTTGCCCGACCACAGGTCGCCGTGGACGCGGGCGGGCGGCTCCGCGGGTCCGGCGAGCTCGTGGATGCGACGCATCGCCCGCTCGATGATGGCGGCCTCGTCCGACGTCAGCGCCTGGCGGTCGACCGCAGCGCGGACGTAGGGCATGACCCGCCGGGACGCGAAGAACTCCGGCCAGCTCGGCAGCGACCGGTTGGGCAGCGGGGCCAGCCCGACGAAGCCGTCGGTCGCGGCGCCGAACGCCTCGGCGCCGGCGGCGTGGGTCGCGGCGAGGTCGCGGCCGAGCCGCTCGGCGGCGTCGGTCGTCGGCTTGCCCGGCTCGATCCAGTCCAGCACGAGGCAGTCCTCCGCGACCGCCAGGACCTGGGGCACCTTGGCGCCCTTGGCCTCGCGGAGCCAGCGCAGGCCCTCGGCCTCGCGCTCGAAGAATCCTCCAGGAGCCTGCGGACGGGTCTTGATGATGGCGCCGCGGCCGTCGGTCAGGCGCAGCCGTGTCGTGGTGCAGATGTCCCCGCCCGCGACCGGGGTGGTCGACACGACTCCTACGTCGAGGAGTGCTTCCGCCCGGGCGGCGGTCCCTGCCATGCGTGCCATGACGACGACGTTACCGCGTACGCGCGGAGGCGGGTCACGACTCCATGAGGTCAGGGAGGCGCTCGACGAGCCCGTCGGTCGTGCGCTCGATCATCGCGAGGACGTGACGGAAGCCGGAGTCGCCGCCGTACCAGGGGTCCGGCACCTCGTCGTCGCCCTCGGTGGCGTCGGGGTCGAACGCCCGGAACATCCGGACCTGCGACTGCTGCGCGACGGTCGGTGACAGCGCGGTCATGTCGGTCCGGTTGCTGTGGTCCATCGCGAGCAGCAGGTCGTTCTCGGCGTACCAGTCGATCGAGAACGTCCGGGCGCGGTGCCGCGACGGGTCGTAGCCGGCGTCCCGCAGGACCGCTGCGGCCCGCGGGTCCATCGGCTCACCCTCGTGCCAGCCGCCGGTCCCGGACGAGACGACCTCGACGCGGTCGTCCAGGCCTGCCTTCGCGAGCCGGTCCTCGAGGACGACGTGGGCGATCGGCGAGCGGCAGATGTTGCCGAGGCAGACCAGCGCGACGCGGTAGGTCACCGCTTCGATCCGACGAACGCTCCCACGACGGTCTGGGCCAGGGAGATGAGGATCGAGGCGACGACGGCCCAGCCGAAGCCGTCGATCGTGAAGGCGACGTCGAACGCGTCGGTGATCTGCTCGGTCAGGAGCAGCAGCAGGGCGTTGATGATCAGCAGCGCGAGGCCCAGCGTGATGATGATGAACGGCAGCGACAGGATCTTGACGATCGGCCCGACGAAGCTGTTGACGATCGTGAACACGAGGGCGACCAGCAGCACCGCGATGACCTGCTGGGTCGCGGTGGCGTCGTCGGCGCCGATCGTCATGTGGTCGCCGAGGATCAGCGCCGCGAAGGCGAGGGCCACGGCGCTGACGAGCCAGGTCGAGAGGAAACGCTCCATGGGGGGAATTCTCGCACCTGCCGCGCCGCGGTCGCCGGAGGTCGGCGCGCGCCGGTCAGGGCGCGGGGATCGCGAGCTCGGCCCGGCGGGACGTCTGCGCCAGGACGATGCCCGCGAGGACGGCGCACGCGCCGACGACCTGGACCGGGGTCAGCGACTCGCGGAACCAGGCCCAGCCCAGGATGTTCGCGATGACCGGCTCGAGCATCGCGACGACCGTCACGATCGTCGCCGGCAGGTGCTGCAGCGCGAACATCTCGAGGAAGAACGGGACGACGGTGCCCATCACGACGACCGTCCCGATGACGAGCCACGGGTCCACGCCGTGCCCGTCGAGGCGGCCCAGCATCGAGGTGCGGTCGGGGAGGTCCGGGGTCGTCCAGATCGGCTCGATCAGGTTCATCGCGACAGTCGCGACGACGAACGCCCACAGGATCACCCGCAGCGGGTCGTCGAAGCCGACGTTGTGCTCGCCGATCAGGAAGTACGCCGCGAAGCACACCGCCGCGAGCAGCGCCATGACGATGCCGAGGCCGTCGAACGCCAGACCGTTCCAGACCCGGCTGACGATCGCCAGCCCGCCGACCGACAGCCCCACTGCGGCCCACATGCGCGGCCGGACGGGCTCCTTGCGCACGAACCGGACCCACAGCACGACCAGGACCGGCGCGAGGTACTCGATCAGCAGCGCGATCCCGAGCGGCAGCCGGTCGATCGCGATGTTGTAGGTCAGCTGCAGACCCACGACGCCGACCAGCGCGAGGGCGAGGACGAGCAGCAGCGCGGTGCCCCGCGGCCGCCGCAGCGCCGAGCGGCGGAAGGCCGCGGCGTACGCCACGAACACCAGCGTCGCGCCGGTGATCCGCAGGGTCGTGAACGACTCGGGGCTGAGCCCCGACCCCATCGCGACCCGCGACACCCCGCCGTTGAGGCCGAACAGCACCGCCGCGGCGACGACGAGGACGTAGCCGAGGCGAGCGTTGCGGACTGTCACGCGACGATTCTCGCAGGGATACGCTCGGCGCATGAGCGGATCCAGCGCCCCCCGAGCTCGCCGAGCACTCGACGAGATCCCCGTCTACCGCCCCGGCAAGCCGGCGCTGACGGAGGACCACAAGCTCTCCAGCAACGAGAATCCCTATCCGCCGTTGCCCGGCGTGATGGAGCGCGCCTCCGCGGAGCTGGGCCGGATCAACCGCTATCCCGACGCCGGCATGACGGGGCTGTACGACGCGCTGTCCGAGCGACTCGGCCTGTCGCCCGACCACTTCGCCGCCGGCACGGGATCGGTCGCGGTGCTGTTCGCCCTGCTCAACGCGCACCTCGAGGCCGGCGACGAGATCGTGTACGCCTGGCGGTCCTTCGAGGCCTATCCGATCGCGGCGGACCTGACCGGCGCCACGACCGTGCGGGTCCCGCTGCGCGCCGACGCGACCCACGACCTGCCGGCGATGGCCGCCGCCGTGACCGACCGCACCAAGGTCGTCCTGGTCTGCACCCCCAACAATCCGACCGGCCCCGTCGTCAGCGCCGTCGACCTGCACGCGTTCCTCGCGACGGTCCCGAGCCACGTGCTGGTCGTCGTCGACGAGGCGTACGTCGAGTTCGTCCGTGACCCGGCCGCGGCCAGCGGCCTGGCGGCGCTGGCCGACCACCCCAACGTCGTCGTCCTGCGGACGTTCTCCAAGGCGTACGGGCTGGCCGGGCTCCGGGTCGGCTACGCGATCGCGCGCCCCGAGATCGCGGTGTCGATCCGCAAGGCCACGCCGCCGTTCTCGGTGACCGACCTGTCCCAGGCCGCGGCGGTCGCCTCGCTCGAGTCCGAGGAGGCCCTGCAGGAGCGGGTCGAGGCGATCGTGCAGGAGCGGCTCGCGATGGTCGCGGCGCTGCGCGGCCAGGGCTGGGACGTCCCCGACACCGAGGCCAACTTCGTGTGGCTGCCGCTCGGCGACGACGCGCTCGACTTCGCGGCGGCCTGTGACCCGGTGTCGGTGCGGCCGTTCGCGGGCGACGGGGTGCGCATCAGCGTCGGCGCTCCCGAGGTCAACACCGAGCTGATCGCGCTCGCCGGGGCGTGGCGGAGGACGCACCCGGCCTGAGCCCGCGGCGTTTTGTCGGACGGGTCGCGGGAGGCTACGGTGGTCTCAGATGTGACGACAGTCACGTCGACGTGCACGTCCGGTCGTCAGTTACCCCTGCCAGGCCGGGCTCGCATGCTTCGAGCTCCGGAACGGTGACCCCGTCCACCGGGTGATTGAGGAGACGCATGAATCACGACGACCCGTCCGACCCCACGACCCCGCACTCGCCGCCGGTCCAGCTGCTGACGCCTGCCGGCCAGCGCGTCCCCGATCCGGACTACTCCTACGACGGCACGCTCGCCGACGTCCAGGAGCTCTACCGTGACCTCGTCATGGTGCGCCGCATCGACACCGAGGCCTTCGCCCTGCAGCGCCACGGCGAGCTCGGCCTGTGGCCGCCGCTGTTGGGCCAGGAGGCCGCCCAGGTCGGCGCCGGCCGCGCGATGCGTCCCCAGGACTTCGCGTTCCCGACCTACCGCGACCACGGCATCGTGTGGTGCCGCGGCGAGGACCCGACCTATCTGCTCGGCATCTTCCGCGGCTCGCACCTCGGTGGCTGGGACCCCGCCGACCACCACGTCGCGCTGCCCAACATCATCATCGGCGCGCAGACGCTGCACGCGACGGGCTATGCGATGGGCCTGACGATCGACGGCCTCGTCGGCACCGGCACGCCGGACCGGGACGCCGCCACGATGGCGTTCCTCGGCGACGGGGCGACGAGCCAGGGCGACTTCAACGAAGCGCTCGACTGGGCCGCGGTGCACCAGGCCCCGGTCGTGTTCTTCTGCCAGAACAACCACTACGCGATCTCGGTGCCCCTCGAGCGGCAGACCCGGGTCCCGATCGCGCAGCGCGCCGACGGCTTCGGGCTGCCGGGCGTCCGCGTCGACGGCAACGACGTCCTCGCGTGCCACGCCGTCGCGACGGCGGCGCTGCAGCGGGCCCGCGACGGCCAGGGCCCGACCCTGGTCGAGGCCGTGACCTACCGGATGGGCGCGCACACGACGTCGGACGACCCGACCCGCTACCGCGAGGCCAGCGAGGTCGAGGCGTGGAAGGCCAAGGACCCGCTCGAGCGGGTCGCGACCCATCTGCGCGCCGAGGGCGTCACCGAGGCGTGGTTCACCGAGCTCGCCGCCGAGGCGGACGCGCTGGGCGCCCACCTGCGGGAGGCGTGCCAGCAGATCCCCGAGCCCGACCTCGCGTCGTTGTTCGACCAGGTCTACGTCGAGACGACGGTCGAGCTCGAGCAGCAGAAGGCCGAGTACGTCGCCTGGCGCGACTCGTTCGAAGGGAGCGTGGCATGAGCAGCGAGAAGATGACGATGGTCAAGGCGATCAACTCGGGCCTGCGCGCGTCGATGGAGGCCGATCCCAAGGTCGTCGTGATGGGCGAGGACATCGGCCGGCTCGGCGGCGTCTTCCGGGTCACCGAGGGCCTGCAGAAGGACTTCGGCGACCACCGGGTCATGGACACGCCGCTCGCGGAGTCGGCGATCGTCGGCACCGCGATCGGCCTGACGTTCCGCGGCTTCCGGCCCGTCATCGAGATCCAGTTCGACGGCTTCGTCTATCCGGCGTACGACCAGATCGTCAGCCAGGTCGCGCGGATGCACTTCCGCAGCAGCGGCAAGGTCCGGATGCCGGTCGTCATCCGCATCCCCTACGGCGGTGGGATCGGGGCGGTCGAGCACCACTCCGACAGCCCCGAGGCGCAGTTCGCGATGACGGCGGGACTCAAGGTCGTCGCCCCGTCCACCCCGCACGACGCGCACTGGATGATCCAGCAGGCGATCGCGTCGGACGACCCCATCGTGTTCATGGAGCCCAAGCGGCGCTACTGGGAGTCGGGCCAGGTCGACACCGGGTCCACCGACCTCCCGCTGTGGTCCTCGCAGGTCGTCCGCCCGGGCCGCGACGCGACCCTCATCACATACGGGCCGATGGTCAAGACGTGCCTCGCGTCGGCCGAGGCCGCGGTCGAGGACGGCCTCGAGCTCGAGGTCATCGACCTGCGCACGCTGTCGCCGCTCGACCTCGCCCCCGTCGTGGAGTCCGTGCGCCGCACGGGCCACGCCGTCGTCGTGCACGAGGCCGCCCGGACCCTGGGGCTCGGCGCCGAGATCGCCGCCCGGATCACCGAGGAGTGCTTCTTCTCGCTCGAGGCGCCCGTCCAGCGGGTCACCGGCTACGACATGCCCTATCCGCCCAGCCGTGTCGAGGAGGAGTTCCTGCCCGGGCTCGACCGGATCCTCGACGCCGTCGACCGCGCCCTCCAGGAGAGCTGACATGCCCGAGTTCAAGCTGCCCGACGTCGGTGAGGGCCTGACCGAGGCCGAGATCATCTCGTGGCAGGTCTCCGTCGGCGACACCGTCGCGATCAACGACGTCCTGGTCGAGATCGAGACCGCGAAGTCGCTGGTCGAGCTGCCCAGCCCGTACGCCGGCGAGGTCCGCGCGCTGCTGGTCAGCGAGGGCGACACGGTCCTGGTCGGGACGCCGATCATCGCGATCGGCTCGGCCGACGTCGTCGAGGACGCACCCGCCGAGGCGCCGCCGTCGACCGAGCCGGCCAAGCGGGAGGCGATGCTGGTCGGCTACGGCCCCCGTACCGACGCCCCGACCCGTCGTCGGCGCCCGTCGGCGCCGTCGGCCCCGTCGGCCCGCGTTGCGTCGGTCGACACCGAGCGGGTACGGCAGCCGGCACCGCCGACCCCTCCCGCGCCGCAGCCGGCGACCTCGGGGCTCAAGCTCCGGCCGCTGGCCAAGCCGCCGGTGCGCAAGCTCGCCAAGGACCTGGGGGTCGACCTCGCGGACGTCCCCACGACGGGTGACGTCGTCACCCGCGCCGACGTCGAGGCGTTCGCCGGGCGGACCGAGTCAGCGAGCGCGCCGATGCCCGTCCCCCAGGACGATGCGGGTGAGACACGGATCCCGATCAAGGGCGTCCGCAAGTTCACCGCCGAGGCGATGGTCCGCTCGGCGTTCACCGCCCCGCACGTGACGGAGTGGGTCACGCTCGACGTGTCCCGCACGATGGAGCTCGTCGCGCGGCTCAAGACCGACCGGGCGTTCGCCGACGTCAAGGTCTCGCCGACGCTGATCGCGGCCAAGGCGATCTGCCTCGCGATGCGGCGCACCCCCGAGCTCAACGCCCGGTGGGACGGGGCCGCCCAGGAGATCGTGGTCAAGAAGGCGGTCAACCTCGGGATCGCGGCCGCCACCGCACGGGGCCTCGTGGTCCCCAACATCGTGGGCGCCGACTCGCTGTCGCTGGTCGAGCTGGCCGCGGCGATCGGCGAGCTCACGACGACGGCCCGCGAGGGGCGCACCCAGCCGGCGCAGATGGCCGGGGGGACGTTCTCCCTGACCAACATCGGCGTCTTCGGGATCGACGCCGGCACCCCGATCCTCAACCCCGGGGAGTCCGGCATCCTCGCGCTGGGCTCGATCGAGCGCCGGCCGTGGGTCGACCAGGAGGACCGGGTCGTGCCGCGCTGGGTCACGACGCTGGCGCTGAGCTTCGACCACCGGGTCGTGGACGGGGAGCAGGGCTCCCGCTTCCTCGCCGACGTGGCGGCGATCCTCCGCGACCCCGCGACGGCCCTGACCTACTAGGAACCCAGATTTGCGGACTTCTACCCCGTTTCACGGGTCCAAGAACGTGCAAAGCTCCGCACATCTGGGCTGGGGCTAGAGCCGCTCCCCGGCCTCCACCCGGTGGGCGATCGTGTTGCCGGGTGGGGCCAGGGGGCAGATCCAGCGGGGGTTGTAGCGGCACGACGGGTGATAGGCGAAGTTGAGGTCGAGCGTGATCGACCGGTCGGTGCCGCCCAGCCAGGACCCCTTCGCGGTGTCGAGCAGATAGCGGCCACCGCCGTACGACCCGTCGCCCGACGTGCCGTCGCGGAGCGGGACGAACAGGCCACCGCCGTACTGGTGCAGCGACCACACGTCGAGGGTCCCGCCGATCGGCAGCTCGACCCGGCCGACGAGGCGCATCTCGAGCTCCCCGTCGTCGCCGCCGTCGAACAGCCGCGGCTCGGACGCGTCGACGTCGAGCAGCTCGGTCTCGAAGCGGAGCGCGGGATCGTACGGCCAGCAGGGCAGCCCGTCCTGCCGCAGCGGGTCGTCCGCCAGCAGCGGGCTCTGCGGGTGGTGGGCGAACAGCTCGTCCCGGGCGGCGCGCCACCCGGCGTGGGCCGCGGCGGGATCCGGGTCGGCGCGGACCGCGGCATAGATCTCGTGGACCCGGCGGCGCCAGTCGACGAGGGTCAGCGAGGAGGAGGCCATGCGGTCCACCGTGGCACATCCTGCCGTGTCCGGCTCGCCCGTCGGGTCTACGATCGATCAGTGAGCCACCCCCTCGAGACCCGTCATCGCGGCGCGTACGGGATCTGGGTCGTCGGGCTGCTGGTCTACTTCCTCGCGGTGTTCCACCGGTCGTCGCTGGCCGTCGCCGGGCTCGAGGCGACGGACCGCTTCGGCATCCAGGCCTCCCAGCTCGCGACGTTCACGATGCTGCAGCTCCTGGTCTATGCCGGGATGCAGATCCCGGTCGGACTCATGGTCGACCGCTTCGGGCCCCGCCGGATCCTGCTGACGGGGGCGATCATCCTGACCCTCGCGCAGGCCGGGTTCGCGTTCGCCGACTCGTACGGCCTGGCGCTCGTCGCGCGCGCGTTCGTCGGCGTCGGCGACGCCATGACGTTCATCTGCGTGCTGCGGCTCGTCAACACGTGGTTCGCGCCCCGCCGGATCCCGCTGATGACCCAGCTCACCGGTGTCATCGGCCAGGCCGGCGCGATCATCGCCGCGGTCCCGATGACGTGGGCGCTGGGCCAGCTCGGCTGGACGAGGTCCTACCTGCTGTCCGCATCCTTCGGCGTCGTCCTGGCGGTCGCGCTGGTCGTGGTCGTGCACGACCACCCCGAGGCGCGGTCGGCGCGCGGCCCGGCGCTGTCGCTGACCCAGATCCGGCGCAGCCTCGGCGCCTCGTGGGCCGAGCCCGGCACCCGGCTCGGCTTCTGGATCCACTTCTCGACCCAGTTCAGCGCCACGACGCTGGGGCTCCTGTGGGGCTATCCGTTCTTCGTGCGCGGCGAGCACACGTCCAAGGGCTTCGCGGGCCTGCTGCTGACGCTGATGGTCGTCGCGGTCATGACCGCCGGGCCGATCCTGGGCTGGGCCATCGGCCGCCACCCGTGGCACCGCTCGACGATCGTGCTGTCGATCGTCGGGGCGATCGTGACGATGTGGACCATCGTGCTGACCTGGCCGGGCACCGCCCCGTCGTGGCTGCTGGTCCTGCTGGTCGTCGTGGTCGGCGTCGGCGGGCCCGCCTCGATGATCGGCTTCGACGTCGGCCGGACGTCCAACCCGGCCGAGCGGATGGCCAGCGCGAGCGGGATCATCAACCAGGCCGGCTTCGTCGCGAGCCTGGTGCTCGTCATCGCGATCGGCCTGATCCTCGACTGGCGCACGCCGGGCGGCGGGACGGCGTACACCCCCTCGGCGTTCCGCTGGGCGATGTCGTTCCAGTACGTCCTGTGGGCCCTGGGCCTGACCCAGATCTGGCGCTACCGCGTGCGGACGCGGGCCAAGATCATGGCCGAGGACCCCGCGGCGTACGGCCGCACACCGCTGTAGTCCTCAGACCGGGAACGCCTCGCCGATCGCGTCCTCGGAGGCCGCCCACAGCGCCGTCGCCAGCGCCTCGTCGCGCGCCGTGCTGGTCATCCCGACGAGCCTGGGGCGGCCCCGCCAGCCGCCGAGGCTGGTCGGCCCGACGTACTCGCCGCCGGTCAGCGCCGGATCTGTCGCGGCCATCAGCAGCGGCCACGATCCCGCGGTCGCGGACTGCGCGATGACCTTGGTGATCTGGTGCACCGCGATCCCCGGCAGCGACAGCCCGCCCACGGTGGGACCGGTCTTGGTCAGGTTGGTCGAGGCGTAGCCGGGGTGCGCAGCGACGCTGACCACGCCGCTGCCGGCGGCCTTGACCCGGCGGTCGAGCTCGACCGCGAAGACCAGGTTGGCGAGCTTGGACTCGCCGTACGACGTCCACCGGCGATAGCGCCGCGGCGATCCCTCCGGCGTCAGGCTGCGCAGGTCGATCCCCTTGACCGCCGTGTGGGCCATCGACGACACCGTCACGACCCGCGCGTCGGACGCCCGCAGGACCGGCCACAGCTCGGCGGTCCAGGCGAAGTGGCCCAGGTGGTTGGTGCCGATCTGCAGCTCGTAGCCGTCGACGGTCTGCGTCCTCGGCGGGATCATGATGCCGGCGTTGTTGATCAGCACGTCGATGCGGTCGTACGTCTTCGCGACCTCGGCGCCGGCGCGGCGGGCGTCGGCCAGGGAGGCGAGGTCCAGTGCGACGACGTCGATGCCGGTGCCGGGGGTGTCGCTCGAGATCCGCGCGACGGCGTCATCGGCCTTGGCGTCGTCGCGGGCCGTCACGACCAGGTCGGCGCCGTGCCGGGCCAGCTCGAGCGCCGTCGCGAGGCCGAGCCCGCCCGTCACCCCGGTGAGGACGACGCGCTTGCCGGTCAGGTCGGGGATGTCGTCGGTGCTCCAGGTCATGCAGCGAAGGCTACTGACCCGGCGCGGCGCGCGCCTGCCGAAGCGAGCCGGCTCAGGTGGGCTTCGGCGTCGCGGCCTCGAGCTTGGCGTCGCGGCGGGCGCTGCGGCGGCACCAGAAGACGTAGGCCCCGAAGCCCGCGCCGGCGGCCAGGCCCAGGGAGGCGATGCCCTTGCCGTTGCGTGACGGCGCCTCGAAGTCGTCCACGACGCTCCAGGCGTATGCGGCGCCGTCGTCGATGTCCTTGCTCTTGGGCGAGCAGGCGACCCGCATCCCGTCGCGTCCTTCCTCCAGCACCGCGAGCAGGTGCCACGTCGTGCCGCCGGTCCGGTTGTCGATGTCCGGCACGGGCTTGGTGATCTCGACCCGGACCTTGTCCCGGCCGCGGGCGTGGCACGTGACGCCCCGCTCCGGCTCGTAGTCGTCGGTGTAGACCGCGAGCGTCTTGCCGCGGGCGTCGGCCCGTTCCTGCATCCCGGTGACCTGGGTCGTCTTGATCGTGTCGTACGCCGTCGCGGCGACCGCCGCGGCGACCATCGCGCTGCCGATCGCCAGCAGGAGGGCGACGAGGTACCAGAGCGGATTGGTCAGGCGCACCCCGCAACTTTCCCACACGGCGCGGCGCGCGCGGCCCCTTGACCGCCCGCGGGGCGAGGAGTCGGGCGCCGCGACGGGTCAGAGCGGTGTCAGCGGCTCGTCGGAGCCGGTCCCCTCGGGGTTGGGGTCGTTGACACCGGGCTTGGGCTCGGCGTCCGGCTCGTCCTCGGGATGTGGGTCGGCCAGGGGTGACTCGGTCATGGGAATCCTCTCGATCGACCCCGGGCGTACCCCGCCGCGTCCGGGGTACGCGCCCGACATGGATCCCGACGTCGACCACCGCGCGCACCCCGAGGCGTACCGGGTGGGTCGCGGCGAGCAGGGCGTCTTCGGCGTCGAGCCCTACAAGTCCGAGCTCCTGCCCCTGTGGCGGTTCGCGACGCCGGAGCAGGCGACCGAGAGCAGCGAGGCGTTGCGCCGGGCGTTCGAGGACTATCTCGCCGCGGGTGACCTGGTGGGCGCCGACATGACCCGCAAGTACCTCCAGATGGGCTACACCCGGGCGCGGAGATATGCCCGGCACCGCGGCGGGCGCAAGTACGACGGGCCGGTCCCGGCGGACAAGAAGGGGCAGAGCGGGGCGCACGGGCGGGCCGAGCTGCCGGTCGACCCGGAGGACCCGGTCAAGGCCGAGTCGGCGCGGATCTTCAAGGCCGCGTGGGACGCGGCGGCGGCCGACGAGACGTACCAGCGGCTCAAGGCCGAGCACGTCGAGAGGTACGGCTGAGGGTCAGTGCCCCTTGACCCGGCGCCCGTCGATGGCGCGGGGTGCGATGGCCATGACGAGCGGGCGGTCCCCACCGGCCCACGGGTGCAGCCGGGTGTGCGACACCACGGTCTCCACGATCGCCTCGTCGGTGACGGCGGCGACGGACCCCCGCACCGTGACGTTCCACCCGTCGCGGAAGACGTCCTGGTGGTCGACGCCGAAGGCGATGTCCTCGTGCCCACCCGCGAGCCCGGCGAGGATGCCGTCACGGGAGGTGCGGAAGTAGATCTTCTCGTCGATGACGGTGAAGTTGACCGGGATGAGCTGCTGGCCGTCGGCGTCGACGAACGCCAGGCGTCCGACCGTCGTGGAGCCCAGCAGCGCGACGCACTCCTCGGGGGGCAGCTCGATCAGGGAGCCCTTGCTGCGGTCGTCGGATGCGCTCACGGGGTGGCCTTTCGTCGACGGGGCGCGCGGGTGTGTCGGCGCCTCCTCATCGTCGCACCCGCAGGCGTCGACCGGGCCCCGACGTCGGTGGCGGGCCCGATGCCGGTGTCGCGCCGCCACATCGTCTGGCCGGACGACGGCACCCCCGGACCTCGAGGTCCGGGGGTGCCGTCGTCGGTGCTGCGCGCAGGTCAGAACGCGGCTTCGTCGAGCTCCATGATCGAGGCGTCGATGTTCTCCGCCATGGCGCGCTCGCCGGCCAGCAGCGGCAGGACGTTGCGGGCGAAGAACGAGGCCGCGGCGACCTTGCCCTCGTAGAACGCCTTGTCGGCCGCCGACACCTCGCCGTCGAGCTTGGCCAGCGCGACCTCCGCGCCACGCAGCAGGAGCCACGAGACGACGAGGTCGCCGAGGACGTACACGAGGCGGGTCGTGTTGAGGCCGACCTTGTAGATGTTCTTGATGTCACCGTTGGCGTCGGCCGGGTTGGCCGACATCAGGTCGGTGAACACCGCGCCGATGATCGCCTGGGCATCCTCGAGGCCCTTCGCGAGCAGCTCGCGCTCGACCTTGAGGCGACCGTTGCCGGCCTCGCTCTTGACGAAGGCCTCGATCTCGGCCGACAGGTGGCCCAGCGCCTGACCCTTGTTCTTCACGATCTTGCGGAAGAACAGGTCCTGGCCCTGGATCGCCGTCGTGCCCTCGTAGAGGGTGTCGATCTTGGCGTCGCGGACGTACTGCTCGATGGGGTAGTCCTGCAGGAAGCCCGAGCCGCCGAACGTCTGCAGGGACTCGGTGCCCAGCA
>NZ_JAOPXQ010000089.1 GCF_025965075.1 Aeromicrobium sp. | reverse complement strand
CCGCGGGCCATCGCCTCGCACGTCCCGGCCACCAGGTCGAGCGCCTGCCGCGACCCCGTACGGGCGGCGTTGCGGAGCAGGAACTCCAGCACCATCGACGGCGGGAACTTCGGGCTCGTGCCGAACCCCCCGGCCTCGGCGTCGTAGCCCTTGGCCAGCTCGGGCACCGCGGCGTCGAGCTCGGCGGCCCCCAGGTCGCCGCCGACCGGGTCGATCGTCTCGCCGAGGTGCTTCATGATGTCCTGCGTCACCGTCAGCACCTCGTCGCGCCGGTCGCGCCACGCCTCGGCGAGCGCCTGCAGGACCTGGCTGAACGCCGGCGAGCCCTGCCGCGGCTGCGGCGGGAAGTAGGTCCCCGCGAAGAACGGCTCGCCGTCCGGGGTCAGGATGCAGGTCATCGGCCAGCCGCCCTGGCCCGTCATCGCCTGGGTCGCGCGCATGTAGACCGCGTCGATGTCCGGACGCTCCTCGCGGTCGACCTTGATGTTGACGAAGTGGTCGTTCATGTACGCCGCGGTCGCCGGGTCCTCGAACGACTCGTGCGCCATGACGTGGCACCAGTGGCAGGCGGCGTAGCCGACGCTCAGCAGGATCGGCCGGTCCAGCGTCTTCGCGACCTCGAGCGCCTCCGCGCTCCACTCCCACCAGTCGACGGGGTTGTCGGCGTGCTGCTGGAGGTACGGCGAGGTGGCCTGGGCGAGGCGGTTGGGCATACCGCCAGCCTAGAGCCGTGTCACGATGACGGCATGAGCGCGACCGTGACCCCGACGGGCCGTCGCTTTGTCGCGCTCCTGGTCGTGGCCATCACGGTCGCCGTGGGAGTGCCGTTCTTCCTCGTCGGATTCCTCTCGTCCTCCTTCATGAACGACGTCCCCACCGGGGAGGATCATCTCCGGTACGCGACGACCATGGCCGTCGGCGCTGCAGTGAGCGCCGCGCTCATCGCGTTGGCCCTCTGGCAGTGGACGGGGTCGAGCCGCTCACGGGCGGCGTGGTGTGGGGTCGGCGGCGCCTTCGGCCTCAACGCCGCATTCCTGGCCACCCATTTCCTCGCCACTGCCTCGAGCCTCGGGAGCGACCCCGAGCACTTCTACGAGGTGTGGACCGTCCAGCAGGTCCGGCTGCTCGCGCTCGGATGCGCTGCCGTCGCAGCTGTGGGACTCGCCGTTGCGGTCCGCACTGCCCCCGCGAGACGTGGCGTGACCCTCAGGCGGGGTCGAACAGATTCCCCGGGTTGAGCAGGCCGTCCGGGTCCAACGCCGAGCGGACGGCCCGGTGCACGGCCATCGCCGTCTCGTCGAGCTCGCGCGCCAGCCAGGACCGTTTGAGCCGGCCGACCCCGTGCTCGCCCGTGATCGTTCCCCCGAGAGCCAGGGCGTGCTCGGTGATGCGGTCGAACGCCCGCAGCGCCGCCTCACGACTGTGCGGATCCGCGTCGTCGAAGATGACGGTCGGGTGCATGTTGCCGTCACCGGCGTGGCCGAAGACCCCGATCGTGAGGCCCTCGTCGGCCGCCACGCCCTCGATCAGCTCGATCAGCTCCACGATCCGTCCGCGCGGCACGCAGACGTCGTCGAGTAGCCAGTCGCCGAGCCGTTCGAGCGCGGGGAGGGCGAGACGACGGGCTTCCAGGAGCTGGGCGCCTTCCTCGGGATCGTCGCCGACCGCCACGTCGACCGCGCCGGCACCCGCGCAGAGCTTCTCGACCTCTGCCAGCACCCCGGCGGAGTCGGGTTCGTCGCTCTGCACCAGCAGCATCGCGGCGGTGCCGGGCTCGAAGCCCATGCGGGCGAGCCGGTCGACCGCTTCCAGGGTCGTCCGATCCATGATCTCGAGCATCGAGACGGGTGATCCCGTCGCCGCGATCGCCGCGACGGCCTGACCGGCATCGGTGAGGCTCCGGAAGGTCGCCACCAACGTCAGCGGCGGACGCGGGGCCGGCAGCAGACGGACCGTGATCTCGGTGACGACACCGAGGGTGCCCTCGGACCCCACGAACAGGTGGGTCAGGTCATATCCGGCGACACCCTTCGCGGTACGCCGTCCCGTGCGCATGACGCGGCCGTCCGCCAGCACGACCTCCAGACCCAGGACGAAGTCACCCGTCACGCCGTACTTGACGCAGCACATGCCGCCGGCGTTGGTTGCGACGTTCCCACCGATGGTCGAGAACGCGACACTTCCCGGGTCGGGTGGGTAGAACAGTCCCTGTGCTGCGACTGCGGCACGCAGGTCACCCGTCACGACGCCGGGTTGCACCACCGCGATCCGTTCGACGGGGTCGATCGACGAGATCGAGTCCAGGCGATGGGTGCTCAGCACGACGAACTCACCGGCGCCGTTCGCCGCACCGCTCAGCCCGCTGCCGGCACCGCGAGGAATGACGTGCCAGCCCTCGCGGGTGGCGACCCGCAGGCAGGCGGCGACCTCAGCAGTGCTGGCCGGCGCGAGCACCGCGACCGGCGTCGACCGCCCCGTCAGGCGGGACTCGTCATGGGCGTAGGCCGCAGTGACGTCGGCATCCGTCGACAGGACACTGGCGCCGAGCTCGGCGAGGGCCTCGGGATTCACAGGCACCTCGCCGAGAGACCCCGGTCGACCGGGAGGCACACACCGTTGACGTGTGCGGCATCGTCCGCCAGGGCCGAGGCCAGCTGGTCCGCCGACACCGTGAGCTGGTTGAGGACCGCCTTCGAGGCGTTGTAGGCCGGATACACGTACCCAGTGTCACGGATGCTCGCGACCGACGACACCGCCGCGTCCCACTGGTCGCGGGACAGGTCGAGCACGGACCCAGCCGGGTCAGCCGCGGTCGTGCGGGGTGGTGCGCTTGACGCCCGGATCGGCGTCCTCGCCGTCCCACGGCCGCTGCGCCTTGCGGGCGTGGGCGAGGAACGAGCGGCACAGGAAGAACGTCGCGATGCACAGGATCACGACGATGCCCAACGCGACCCAGCCGGGCTTGACGTCGTTGGGGTCAAGCGGCTTGTCGCGGGTCGCCAGCTCGGCCAGCAGGGCGTACGTGCTCATGCTCGGAGTCTACGCGGCGACCGTGGATTGCCCGAGGTCCGGGGCAAGGGATGCGGATCCCGCCGGGCGGACGGAGACTCGGAGGATGAGCACTCAGACGACAGGGAAGTTCACGCCGACCGGCTGGGAAGAGTCGGTCATCGAGGACATCGACGGCGAGGGTGAGACCAAGAACGGCACCTACTACCCGAGCCGCGGCGTCACCACCGCCAGGGTCACGTACGCCTACACCGGCGACATCGCCGGCGAGGGTGTCGTCACGTACCTCTTCGCCTACCGGGACAGCAAGGCCGGTCGCGCCGACATCACCGGCTACGAGCGGTTCACCGGCACGATCGACGGGCGCGAGGGCAGCTGCGTCCTGCGGCACTCCGGTGCGTACGCCGAGGGGGCCGTCTCCGCGACGGTCGAGGTGCTCCCGGGGCTCGGCACCGACGGCCTCGCGACGCTGACCGGCTCGGCCCGGCTGTCGATGGCCGGCGCCCCGCCTGAGGGCGGTTTCGACATCACCCTGGAGTACGACCTGTAGACCCCGCCCGGGTGGTGGCTAGCCGAGGTCGGCGTCCGGGGGCTCACCCGCTCGGGACACCGTGAGCACGGCCTCGACCACGGCATCGTCCTCCTCCAGCCGGCGCTCGAGGGCGCGGAGGTGATCGGCGACGCTCGACTCGACGTCGTCACCGACCAGGTCGACGCTCGCGACGACATAGACCCGGTGCGGCCCGACGAACTCGACGTGGAGGTAGCCGACGCTCGAGACCCGCGGCATGCGCGCGATGCGCTCCTCGACGTAGCCCCGGATCGCGGGCGGCACCTCCATCCCGACGAGGAACCGCCGGTTGCGGTCGATCAGCACGAACGCCACGACGGCCAGCAGCACCCCGACCAATATCGAGCCGATCGCGTCCGGGACCGGTGACCCCGTGGCCTGGTGGAGGCCGATGCCGGTTGCCGCGATGACGATGCCGATCAGCGCCGCCGAGTCCTCCGCGAACACCGCCCGAAGGGTGGGGTCGGAGGTGTCGAGCGCGTGCTGCAGGACCGTGTGCTCGGCCAGGTCTGCCTGCCGGTGGACCTGTCGGTACGCCTGGAGGAACGAGATCCCCTCCAGCACGAACGCGATGCCCAGCACGACGTACGCCACCGTGAAGCTCGACTCCCCCGCCTCGGCGGACAGCTCCTGCACACCGTGCACGATCGACACGACGGCGCCGGCGACGAACAGGCCGACCGCGGCGAACATCGACCAGACGTACGCCTCGCGGCCGTAGCCCAGCGGGTGGGTCCGGTCCGGGCGGCGCCGGGATCGCCGGTCGGCGACCAGCAGGAACACCTCGTTGCCGGTGTCGGCCCACGAGTGCGCGGCCTCGGCCACCATCGAGGCCGAGCCGGTCATGACCGCCGCCGCCGACTTCGCCAGCGCCACCAAGGCGTTGGCCGTGAAGGCGAGGACGACCGTGACGTTCACGGTGTCAGCGCAGACCGGCGAACAAGTCCGTCTCGGGCACGCTGGTCTCGACCTTCGACTCGACCAGCTGGTAGTCCTCGGTCGGCCACGCCGACGCCTGGACCTCGTGCGGGATCGCGAACCACCAGCCGTCGGGGTCGATCTGCGTCGCGTGCGCCAGGAGCGCCGCATCGCGGACCGGGAAGTACTGCGAGCACTCGACCCGGGTCGTCAGCCGCGCCTCGTCCTCGGGCTTGCGCTCCCAGTCCTTGAAGCGCTCGGCGTAGGGGTTCTTCAGGCCGGCGTCCTCCATGGCCCGGGCGATCGCGTCCATCCGCCTCCAGCTCCAGCCCAGGTGGTAGTAGAGCTTCGAGACCTGCCACGCCTCGCCGGCGTCGGGATAGCGCTCAGGATCGGCCGCCGCCTCGAAGGCGTACACGCTGATCTCGTGGCACTTGATGTGATCGGGGTGCGGGTAGCCACCCTTCTCGTCGTACGTCGTCAGGACGTGCGGCTTGAAGGAGCGGATCAGCCGGACGAGCGGCTCGGCGGCCTCCTCGATCGGGACCAGGCCGAAGCAGCCCTCGGGCAGGGGCGGCTTGGGATCGCCCTCAGGCCAGCCGGAGTCGACGAAGCCGAGCCAGTCCTGCGTCACGCCGAGGATCTCGCGGGCGCGGTCCATCTCGTCGCGGCGGATCTCCGAGATCAGCTCGGGGTTGTCGATGATGCCCGGGTGCTCGAAGCTCGGGTTGAGGATCGAGCCGCGCTCGCCGCCGGTGCAGGTCACGACATGGACGTCGACGCCCTCCGCAACGTAGCGCGCCGTCGACGCGGCGCCCTTGCTCGACTCGTCGTCGGGATGGGCGTGCACGTGCATGAGGCGAAGCTTCTCGGCCACGAGCTCTCCTTCTGGGACTGGGCTCAAATACTTCCATCCGCCCCAACTCCGCCTTCGGTCCGGGTGTTCCGCGGCCCCGGCAAGGTCGTCATCGAGGAGTTTCCGAGCTCCTGAGACACTGGGGACGTGACCGATCTCAGCTCCCGCTACGCGACCCGCGGCCGACCCCGCTGGTTCTGGCCCACCATCGCCGCGATCGGGATCGCCCTGGGCGTGGCCTTCGCCGCCTGGGTCGGCTTCCAGAAGGACCCCGTCACGGGACGGCTGTGGGGCTACGACGTCGTCGACGCCAACCAGGTCACGGTGACGCTCGACATCGTCCGCCCCGATCCCCTCGACGTCCAGTGCACGGTCTACGCGCAGGCCGCGGACCACTCGATCGTCGGTGAGAAGACCGTCGACGTCCCCGCCTCCCGGCGCGAAAAGATAAGGATCACGGTCGACATCGAGACTCAGCGCAAGGCTGTCACCGGTGTCCTGAGGACGTGTGCGCCCAAGGATTGAGTGCTAGTCTTGTAAGTTCACCCCGGGCAGTGGTCCGGGGTGCAGCACGTAAAGGAGCGCACCAGTGACTCAGCCGACAGAGACCGACACCATCTGGGTGACCCAGGAGGCGTACGACCGTCTGCAGCAGGAGCTGCAGCACCTCAAGGGTGACGTCTGGGCCGACATCACCGCCAAGATCTCCGCTGCCCGCGACGAGGGCGACCTCAAGGAGAACGGCGGCTACCACGCCGCCCGCGAGGAGCAGGGCAAGACCAAGGCGCGCATCGACCAGCTCGAGAGCATGCTCCGCCGGGCCGAGGTAGGCGACAAGCCCGCCGACGACGGACTCGTCGAGGCCGGGATGATCGTCACGATCCGCTTCGAGGGTGACGACGACACCGAGCAGTTCCTGCTCGGCTCGCGCGAGCTCCTGAGCATGGACTCCAGCGTCGAGATCGACGTCTACTCCCCCACCTCACCGCTGGGCAGCGCCCTGATGGGCAAGTCCCCCGGCGACACGGTCTCCTACGAGACGCCCAACGGCAAGAGCATCACGGTCGAGGTCGTCGCGGCCAAGCCGTACTGATCAGCGCCCGAGAGGCCCACCGTCCCCCGGGATGGTGGGCCTCTTGTCGTTCCCGGGCCGGGCGAGCTCAGACCAGCTCGTAGCCCAGGTCGACCAGGCGGGCCCGCACCTCGTCGCGGTGCTGGGGTCCGCGGGTCGCGACCTGGATGTCGACGTCGACCTGCCGGACGCCCAGCGTGTCCGACGCCCGGTCGTGGTTGACGTTGAGGACGTTGACCTGCATCGCCGCCAGGTCGGTCAGCAGCCGCATCAGCTCACCCGGCCGGTCGGAGATCCTCGCGCGGAACATCAGGAACCGGCCCGCCGCGGCGAGACCGTGACGGATGACGTCGAGCAGCACGAGGGCGTCGATGTTGCCGCCCGACAGGACCGCGACCACGGGCCCCTCGAACGCGGTCGGGCGCTCCAGCAGCGCGGCCACCGCGGCGGCACCGGCGGGCTCGACGAGCATCTTGGCCCGTTCCAGCAGCGAGATCAGCGCACTGCTGAGCGACTCCTCACCGACCGTGATGACCTCGTCGAGCAGCGACGCGAGGATCCCGAACGGGATGTCGCCGGGCTGGGCGACCGAGATGCCGTCGGCCATCGTGATGCCCATCGGGGTCGCGACGGGATAGCCGGCCGCGATCGAGGCGGGGTACGCCGCGGCGTCCTCGGCCTGCACGCCGATGACGCGCAGGTCGGGGCGCTCGGAGCGCAGCAGCGCCACGCCGGCCGCGAGACCGCCGCCGCCCAGCGGCACGAGGATCGTCCTGACGTCGGGGCACTGCTCGAGGATCTCCAGGCCGAGCGTGCCCTGTCCCGCGATGATGTCCTCGTGGTCGAAGGGGTGGATCAGCACGGCGCCCGTACGCTCGGCGAACTCACGCGCCGGCACGAGCGCCTCGGTCACCCCGGACCCGTGGAACTGGATGTCGGCGCCGTAGCCCTCCGTCGCGGCGACCTTCGGCAGTGCCGCACCGACCGGCATGAAGATCGTGGCCTTGGTGCCGAGCAGCGATGCCGCGAGGGCGACACCCTGCGCGTGGTTGCCGGCGCTCGCGGCAACGACCCCGCGGGATCGCTCCTCCTCGCTCAGCCGGGCGATGCGGACGTACGCCCCGCGGATCTTGAACGAGCCGGTCCGCTGGAGGTTCTCGGCCTTGAGGAAGACCTCCCGGGAGGTCTTGGCACTGAGCCAGCGGGAGTGGGCCATCGGTGTCGTCTCGGTGACTCCCGCAAGCAGCGTCCGGGCGGCTCTCACGTCATTCAGGTCCACTCCCTCAAACTAGACCCCTTCGACGGCCGAGCATCACCGCGGACTTATTGGTTGCATTCGGCAACTTGATATATGCTTGCGTCATGCAACCAAACGGGTCCGTCGTCGAGGCGACCGAGGCAGCCAGCGCGGAGGACGCCTTCATGCAGCTCATGATGGCGGCGGGCCGCCGGTTCCGGGCCCGTGTCGACGGGGACACCGTCGAGCCCTCGCAGGCGAGCCTGCTCTACACGCTGAAGTGTCGCGGCGCGATGCGCATGGGCGACATCGCCGAGGCGATGCTGCTCGACGCCTCGACCGTCAGCCGCCATGTGCACCAGCTCGGCGAGCGTGGCCTCATCGCCCGCGAGCCCGATCCCGAGGACGGCCGCGCCCGGATCATCGCCCTGTCCCCCGCGGGCGCCGCCTCCCTGACCAACACGTTCGCCCAGCGCCGGGAGTTCATCACCGCGGCCCTCGGCGACTGGAGCGCCGCTGATCGCGATCGCCTGCGGCGCGATCTCGTCCGCCTCACCGCCGCGCTCGCGGACCAGGCCTGACCCCACCTGGGCGTGGGGGCGGTGCCCACTCTGGCGGGCGATGACGGCCCGGCGCTGCTTCAGGTTCGGCTGATACTTCGCGCCCCAAACCCCGACTACGGCCGATCGCGCGCGGGCAGCCTGTCGACGATCAGGTCGTACGAGTCCTCGATCAGCTCCTCGAGCAGTCCCGCCGGGAGCTCCCCGGCCAGCTCGACGGTGATCCAGTGCTTCTTGCTCATGTGGTAGCCGCGGATGACGCAGTCGTACGTGTCGACGAGCCGCGTGACCTCCTCCGGCTCGGCCTTGAGGTTGACCGTCCGCGGCAGCCCGTGCTGGGTCAGCGCGAAGATCTTGCCGCCGACCTTGTAGACCGCGGTCTCCTCGCCGAAGGGGGACGTCAGCACCGCCCCGGGCAGTGCCGCGCAGAAGGCGTGGACGTCGATCACGCCGGCTCCGGGTTCGTCCCCACGTCGACATCGTCCTCGGGCTCGTCCTGATAGTCCTGCGCGACCGAGACCAGGTGGCGTACGACGCCGTTGAGACAGGCCGCCAGCGGCACCGCGATCAGCGCGCCGACGACACCGGCGACTGTGACGCCCGCGGCGATCGCGAAGATGATTGCCAGCGGGTGCACCGCGACCAGCCGGCCCATCAGGAACGGCTGCAGGACGTGGGACTCGATCTGCTGGATCACGATGACGACGATCAGCATGAACAGCGCGGTCCACGGCCCCTGCGCGACGAGCGCGACGAGCACCGCGACCATCCCCGACAGCAGCGCACCGATGATCGGGACGAACGCGCCGAGGAACACCAGGACACCGATCGCGAACGTCAGCGGGACGTTGAGCGCCCACGCGCCCAGCGCGATGCCGATCGCATCGGTCAGGGCCACGATCACGGTCGCGCGGACGAAGGCCGTCAGCGACGTCCATGCGGTGTGGCCCGAGCTGTCGACCCGCGCGCGTGCGCCGGCGGGGAACAGCGCGACGATCCAGCTCCAGATCCGCTTGCCCTCGTAGAGGAAGAAGAACGCCGAGAACAGGGCGATGAAGAAGCCCGCCACGACGTGCGTCAGCGTCGTGCCGACCTCGGTCAGCCGCGCCACGACCGACGTGTCGCTCGAGCTGATCGACTCCTTGACGTTGTCGACCCAGTCCTGCACCTGGGAGTCGCTGAGCTGCAGCGGTCCGGTCTTGGCCCAGTCCTGGACCTGCGAGATCCCGTCGACGACGCTGCTGCGCAGCTCAGCGACCTGGGTCGAGAGCTGTTGACCGACCAGCGCCAGCATCCCGAAGAACGCCGTCAGCATGACGATCACGACGACGAACGTCGCGGCGACCCGCGGCAGGCCGCGCTTGTCGAGCCAGTCCACCGCGTCGACCGTCAGCGCCGTGCCGAGCACCGCTATCGCGATCGGCACCGTGATCTCGGAGAAGAAGCGCAGCAGCCAGATACCGACGCCGCCGGCCAGGCCGATGACCAGGATGCGCCATGCCCATTGGGTGGCGATCTCGACCCCGATCGGGACCTGGTACCTGTCGCTCACTGATCACACTCCTCAGGGCGCAACCCTAGCCCGGCGCGGGGCGTTCGTGCCCGCAGACGCGGCAGCCGTGAACGTGGAACATCCGGGACGTCGCAGGCGTTGTCATGGTTCCGTCACGGATCGGCGCCGCGCGCCTGGATCCGTAGACTCGATCAGAGAGGTGTTCCATGATCTTCAACCGCAGCAAGTCCCAGCTCCCCGACACCGAGAGCGCCCTGCCGGGCCGTGAGGGTCGCCCGTTCCAGGTCGGCGGCACCCACCTCGTGCTCGGCAACCCGGTCGAGACCCAGGCCCCCGAGGGCTTCGGCGTCGCGGTCTTCGGCCTGGGCTGCTTCTGGGGCGAGGAGAAGACGTTCTGGGAGGTCCCGGGCGTCTGGTCGACGTCGGTCGGCTACGCCGGCGGCGTCACGGCCCACCCCACGTACGACGAGGTGTGCAGCGGACGCACGGGCCACGCCGAGGTCGTGCGGGTCATCTTCGACCCCGCCAAGGTCTCGTACGCCGACCTGCTCAAGGTGTTCTGGGAGAACCACGATCCCACGCAGGGCATGCGTCAGGGCAACGACCGCGGCACGCAGTACCGCTCGATCATCCTCACCACGACGCCCGAGCAGCAGGCCGAGGCCGAGGCATCCCGCGGGGCCTACCAGGTCAAGATGACCGAGGCCGGCTACGGCGAGATCACGACGGCGATCGTGCCGCTCGAGCGCTACTACTACGCCGAGGACTACCACCAGCAGTACCTCGTCAAGAACCCGTTCGGCTACTGCCCGCTGCACGCGACCGGCGTCGCGTACGCCTGACCGCTGACGTCGCTGTGCGAGTCAGGCGCTCTGGCGAGCCGCCATGACGTCGGGCATGACGCCGTAGAGCGACAGGATCAGCGCCTTGACCGCCTCGGCGACCTTCGAACCCGACGGGGTCAGCGCGTAGTCGACGTGCAACGGGGCGGTCGACCGCACGCGGCGGTCGACGAGGCCGTCGGCCTCGAGGGACTTGAGCGTCTGGGACAGCATCTTCTCGCTGATGCCGTCGATGCAGCGACGCAGCTCCCCGAACCTCGCGGGCTCGGGGCTCAGGGCGGCCAGGGTCAGCGAGCCCCACCGGCTCGTGACGTGCTCGAGCACCTCACGTGACGGGCAACCACCGTCGAACACGTCGAACGGGCGTCTCGGGTCCTGGGACATCGCTCCTCCTTCGCCGCTGTCATGCTATCACTTGGTTAGTGCTAACCTGTGGTTAGTGCTTACAGATCGTTAGCCATCTCGCCGGGCCGTCCCGGCCATCGAAAGGAACCCCCATGACCATTGCCGTCACCGGTGCCACCGGCCAGCTGGGCTCGCTCGTCATCGACTCGCTGCTCGACACCGTGCCTGCGGCGGAGGTCGTCGCCGTCGTGCGCGACCTCGCCAAGGCGCAGTCGCTGAGCGACCGGGGCGTCGACGTCCGCGTCGCGTCCTACGACGACCGCGCGGCCCTCGACCTGGCGCTCGCGGGTGTCGACCGCGTGCTGCTGATCTCCGGCAACGAGATCGGACAGCGCATCCCCCAGCACCGCAATGTCATCGACGCCGCCGTCGCGCAGGGGGTCGGCCTGCTGGCCTACACCAGCGCGCCCGCCGCCGACGTCTCGACGCTGCCGGTCGCGCCGGAGCACCTGGCGACTGAGCAGTACCTCGCGACGACGGATCTCGACCACGTCCTGCTGCGCAACGGCTGGTACCACGAGAACTACTTCCCGGCCGTCGACGCCGCCCGTGGCACCGGCTCGGTCCTGACGAGCGCCGGCGACGGCAAGGTCGCCAGCGCCTCGCGCGCCGACTTCGCCGCAGCCGCCGCCGTCGTGCTGACGACCGACGAGCCGCTCAAGCCCGTCTACGAGCTCGGCGGCGACACCGCGTGGACCCAGGCCGACCTGGCCACGACGCTGTCCGACCTGCTCGGCACTCCCGTCACGGTGGCCGAGGTCGCGCCCGAGCAGCAGGCGACGATCCTCGCCGAGGCCGGCGTCCCGCCGATGTGGGTCGACTTCACGGTGGCGACCGACGCCTCGATCAGGAACGGTGAGCTCGAGGTCACCGGCGGCGACCTGTCGGCGCTGATCGGTCGCCCGACCACCCCGCTGGCGGACACCCTGCGCACGGCGCTCTGAGCCGTTCCCCGGGGACCGACGGATGTCGGTCCCCGGGGCTAGCGTGGAAGGCATGGAGCAACGACTCAGCCTGATCACGCTCGGCGTCGGCGACCTGGCCCGCGCCCGCCGCTTCTACGAGGACGGGCTCGGCTGGACCAAGGGCAATCACGAGGACGAGGTCGCGTTCTACCAGCTCGGCAACGGGGTGGTCCTGGCCCTCTGGGCGCGCGACGAGCTCGCCCACGACGCCCGTGTCGCCGACTCGGGTGCGACGTTCAGCGGCATCAGCATCGCCTACAACACCCGCTCCCACGACGAGGTCGACGAGGTGATGACGCAGGTCGTCGCGGCCGGTGGCACCGTGACCAAGCCGCCCGAGGAGCAGGTCTGGGGCGGCTACTCGGGCTACTTCTCC
The DNA here is from genome assembly GCF_025965075.1 of Aeromicrobium sp. Classification (GTDB taxonomy): domain Bacteria; phylum Actinomycetota; class Actinomycetes; order Propionibacteriales; family Nocardioidaceae; genus Aeromicrobium. The sequence continues at coordinate 5,958 of NZ_JAOPXQ010000089.1, read as the reverse complement.
GATCCGGACGGGCACCCGTGGGAGGTCGCCTTCAACCCCGGCTGGTCGATCGACGAGGCAGGACACGTGTCACTGGGCCCGGCCTGATCCTCCGGGGTCGTCCCCGGCAGCTCGGCCGGCGTGCGTCGGGCCAGCCCGAGCTCGAAACCGACCGGCATCAGGGTCAGCCGCTCGGCGATCCGCAGCTCGTACGCCGGGTCGGGCGTGAGCTCGTAGCGATGGAGCAGCCGGGCCAGCACGAGGATCGCCTCGTGCAGGGCGAACTGCCGGCCGATGCACGACCGCTCCCCCGTCCCGAACGGCTTGTAGGTGTGCGCCGCCCGGCCCCGCGACCGCTCGGGCAGGAAGCGGTCCGGGTCGAACTCGTCGGCGTCGTCTCCCCACACGGCGGGATCGCGGTGCACCATCGGCAGCACCACGATCGCCCAGTCCTCCGGCCGCATGACGTGACCCGAGCCGAGCGTGGTCGTCTCGCGCGGGCTGCGGGTGAACGCCGGCGCCGTCGGCCACAGCCGCAGCCCCTCGTCCAGCACGCGGCGCAGGAAGCGGAACTTCGCGACCTGCTCGAACACCGGCTCGGCATCCGGGTCGGTCCCGAGGATCCGGTCGACCTCCTCGTGCGCCCGGGCCAGCAGCGCGGGGTCCCGGGCGAGGTAGTACAGCGCGAAGGACAGCGCTCCGGACGTCGTCTCGTGGCCCGCCACGAGGAACGTCAGGATCTGGTGCCGGATGTTGACGTCGTCGAGCCGCGCCCCCGTCTCCGGGTGCGGGGTGTTGAGCATGATCCCCAGCAGGTCGCGGTCGTCGTCACCGCTGCCGGCCCGGCGGGCGGCGATGATGTCGTCGAGGAGCCGGTCGACGTACGCCTGGTGGTGCGCGTTCCGCTTGTCGATCCGCCTCGCCATCAACCCGGCCCCCGGCATCGACGCGAGCGTGCCCTTGCGCTGTCCCGCCTTGAGCGCCGCGATCATGGCCGGGATGAAGGGGTGCGGCTCCGTCCGGCTGAACGAGCCGAAGTCGGTGCTGAAGGCGGTCCGGCTGATGGTCTCCATCGTCAGCCTGGTCATGTCGGCGGAGACGTCGACGGGGCCCTCGTGGGCGTCCCACACGTCGAACAGCTCCTGCGCCGCGGCGAGCATGATCGGGTGGTAGCGACGCATCGCGTCCTTGGTGAACGCCGGACGCAGCAGGTCGTGCGCGAGCGACCAGCTCGTCTCGTCGTTGTATGCCGTGAAGAGCCCCTCGCCGGCGAACTCGCGCAGCGCGACCAGTGCGGGCGAGAGCGCCTTCTCGAAGCGGGACTCGTCGGCGAGCTCGGCGGCCAGCTCGGCGCCGGAGACGAACACGAACCGCTGGTCGAAGATCTTCAGCTCGAAGATCGGTCCCAGCCCGGCCGCCCGCTGCATCGTGCTCTGCAGGGGTGCGGCCGGATCGGCACCGAGTGCGTCACCCGCGATCGGCCGGCGGCCGCTCGGGTGCGGGAACCTCTGGCCCGACCAGTCGTTGCGCACGTGGTCGCCTAGAGGCCGTTCCGCCTGCTGAACCCCGCGACGATCCGCTGGTAGCCCGACCCCGTGACCCGCACGAGCTTGTCGAGCACCCAGGCGTCGGCGCCGATCAGGACCCGCGCCTTGTTCTTCTCGACCCCGCGCAGGATGACCTCGGCGGCCTTCTGCGGCGAGGTGCGCGCGAGCTTGTCGAACGACGAGGCGAGATCGTCGTGGTCGAGGCCCTCGACCTGCTCGCCGTTGCGGACGATGTTGGTCTTGATGCCGCCGGGGTGGACGCACGTGACCTTGACCGGCCGCTGCGTGTTGATCATCTCCTGGCGGAGCGACTCGGTGAAGCCGCGCACCGCGAACTTGGCGGCGTTGTAGGCGCTCTGGGTCGGCACCGCGAACAGGCCGAAGACGCTCGAGATGTTGACGACGTGCCCGTCGCCCGAGGCGATGAGGTGCGGCAGGAACGCCTTGGTGCCGTTGACGACGCCCCAGAAGTCGACGTCCATGACCCGGTCGATGTCCTTGAACGACATCTGCTCGACGTTGCCGGTGAACGCGATGCCGGCGTTGTTGAAGACCAGGTGGACCCCGCCGAAGTGCTCCGCGACGGTGTCGGCGTACGCCAGCACGAGCTCGCGCTGCGAGACGTCGAGCGCGTCGGACCGGACCTCGCCGCCGACGCCCTTGACCAGCGCCTCGGTCTCTGCGAGCCCGTCGAGGTCGACGTCGCAGATCGCGAGCCGCGCACCGCGGCGGGCGAGCTCGACGGACAGGGCGCGGCCGATGCCGGACGCCGCGCCGGTGACGACGGCGACCTTGCCGGTGAAGTGGGTCATCTGGAAGATCCTCTCGGTTCGGATACTGGTGGTATCCGAGATCGAGGCTAGCAGATAATGGCGTTATGTGGCAGTGCGCCGGCGGGGAGTCAGTCGGGTCTGCGGGAGTGGCGGCGCCGGGATGACGACACCGCCGTGGCCGTCGACGTGGCCGAAACGGAGGGCGGCCCGCTGCCAGTCCTCACGGGCGAGCTCGATGTCCTCGTGGGAGCGGCCGATGAAGTTCCACCACATGACGAGCTCCTCGTCGAAGGGCTCGCCGCCGATCAGGAGCAGCGTCGTGCCGGCGGGGACCTGCAGGCCGACGTCGCTCCGCCCCGGGGCGAGATAGCGCAGCTCGCGGTGCGCCACGTCGACGCCGTCGATGACGACCGGCCCGTCGACCGCGAGGATCGCGTGCTCGAAGTCGTCCCGCAGCGGCAGGCGTGCGTAGCCCGGCTCGACGCGCACCTCGGCGCCCATGATCGGCGTGAAGGTCGTGGCCGGCGAGACCGCACCGGCGAGCTCGCCCACCAGGACCGTCGCGGACCAGCCGGGCCCGGTGGCGACCGGCAGGTCCGGAAGGTGCTGGAAGGCCGCCTCACCGGCCCGGGCGCCCTCCGGCAGCGCGACCCACAGCTGGAGTCCATGCATGCCCGAGACCTCGCCGACCGACAGCTCGGAGTGCGAGACGCCGTCCCCCGAGGTCATGAGGTTGAGCTCGCCGGGTCGCAGGACGACATCGCTGCCGAGGCTGTCCCGGTGCCGGATCTCGCCCGCCAGTGGCCAGGTCACGGTCTGCAGCCCGGTGTGCGGGTGCGGCAGGACCGTCATCGGCTCGTCGGTCGGGCCGAAGTGGTCGACGAAGCACCATGCGCCGACCGTCGGGATCCCGCGCTGCGGCAGCGTCCGGTGGACCGTCAGCCCGCGCACGCCCCCCAGCGGCACCTCGCGGGCGCTGAGGGTGCGGTCACCGTCGCTCATACCAAGAGCGTACGGCGGAGCTGGTCGATGTGGGCCGGTGTGCCGCCGATGTCCTGGAACCAGCCCTCGACACCCCGTTCGTGACCGTCCCAGACGTCGAGGACCCCGTGGATGGCCTCGGCCGAGACGTCGAAGAACGAGGCCGGCAGCGTCTGGCGGTGACGATGGCCGCTCGACTTCTTGAGCCGCGCGATGATGTCCTGCTCCGCGTGGGACGTCAGGAGGTAGTCGGCCAGGATGTCCTCCCGCGAGACGCCCACCAGTCGCAGCAGCAGCGCGACCGAGACGCCCGTGCGGTCCTTGCCGGCGGCGCAGTGGATCAGCGACGAGCCCTGGGCAAGACCGACCTCCCGGACGAGCTCGACGAGATACATCGACGCCTGGTCCAGCAGCAGGAGATAGAGACCATGGAGGTCCTGCGCCGGCGCTCCCGGCCGCAGCGCGCTCAGCAGCGGGAGGTTGACGACCCGGACCCCGGCCTGGGCGAGGGGGTGGATCGGCTCCGCCTCCGCCGCCGACCGCAGGTCGATCACGAGCGAGGGCGGCCAGGTGATCCCGGCGGGCGGTATGTCCTTGGCCCTCGGCACCGCGCTGCGCAGCACCCGGTGCGGGGCCACGGGACGGCCGTCGAGTCCCGACATGCCACCGATGTCACGAAGGTTGGGCGTCGATTCCGGCACGTGGCCACCCTAGGCGTTGCGAGGGACACATCGTTGCGGGCCCGCTTTGGTCAGTGCTTGTCTCCATCTCGACGTAAAATCGAGTTATGCCCCGCCCCCGCAGAATCGCAGCCACAGCACTGATCGGCAGCGGCGCGACCGTCTCGGGCTTCTACGGCTTCCTGGTGGGCGAGGCACTCCTGGCCCGCCGCGCGATCGGCTCCTCCGAGGAGCGACCGCCGTCCCCCGACGGGGTCTACGGCGACGACCTGCCGGGGCGCACGATCCGGGTCCTGGTCATCGGCGACTCGGCGGCGGTCGGCTTCGGCATGACGACCGCCGAGGCCACGCCGTCCGCGATGATCGGGATCGGGCTGGCCCACGTCATGGACGCCCCCGTCGAGGTCAAGTGCCGTGCCGTCGTCGGCGCCCAGACGTCAGACCTGATGCGCCAGATCGACGAGGTCAGCGACTGGGACCCCGATGTCGCCCTCATCGTGGTCGGCACCAACGACGTGACCCATCAGGTCGCGCCCGGCACGTCCGCCCGGCTGCTCGCCGACGCCGTCCGCCGCCTCGTGGCCGCCGACTGCGAGGTCGTGGTCGGGACGACCCCCGATCTCGGCACCGTGCGACCCATCATGCAGCCCCTGCGCGCCGTGGCCCGGCGCTGGAGCCGCAACCTGGCCCGTCGGCAGACGATCGCCCTCGTCGAGGCCGGTGGCCGGGCGGTGTCGCTCGGCGGGCTGCTCGGGACGTTGTTCACCGAGCGCCGCGACATCATGTTCGGCGCCGACAACTTCCACCCCTCGGAGACCGGCTACGCCAACATGGTGTCGGTCCTGATCCCCGCCATCGCGGCCTCGCTCCGGGAGAAGGCCCGCTCCGCGGCCTATGCGAGCTTCGCCCCGACCTCGACCCCGCGCGATCTGATGCCCGTCCGCGACGCCGCGGCCGAGGCTTCCGAGAACGCCGGCACCCAGGTCGTCCAGGACGGCACTCCCGGCGGTGGCCGCTGGGCCACGGTGCTGCGCCGCCGCCGCGTCGGCTGACCCTCGCCCACGACAGACCGATGGCCGGCCCCCGAAGGGAACCGGCCATCGTTCAGGTGCTCAGCGGGAGATCAGTCGCCCCGCAGGATCGCGAGGATGCGCAGGATCTCGATGTAGAGCCAGATGACCGTGACGGTCAGGCCGAAGGCCGCCCGCCAGGACTCGCGCTCGGGGATGCCGGCCGCGACGCCCTGCTCGACGTAGTCGAAGTCCATGATCAGCATGAACACCGCGAGGACGACCAGCGCGCACGAGACGAGCAGGCCCAGGGTGTTGAAGCCACGCAGTCCGCCACTCTCGAGGACGCCGGTCAGGCTCAGGATCCAGTTGACCAGCATGACACCGACGACGCTGACCATGGCGATCGTGACGATCTTGCGGAAGCGGTCGGTGACCTGGATGTTGAAGAACTTGTAGGCCGCGAGCGTGCCGGCGAACGCGACGAGCGTGCCGAGGACCGCCTGGAAGACGATCGAGGAATCGCCGACGAAGGTCGAGATGACCTTCGAGAAGGCGCCGATGAAGACACCCTCGAAGACGGCGTAGGCCAGCACGAGTGCCGGGCTGATGATCTTCTTGAACGAATTGACCAGCGACAGGACCAGGCCGACGATCGCGCCGATGCCGGCGAAGGCCGCAGCCTTGCCGAACGCGGCATTGTCGGCCGACACGTCACCCGAGTTGAGGTCCGGCAGGAGGAACCAGGTGACCGCCGCGGCGACGGTCAGCAGACCGAGCGTGATGGCGGTCTTCTCGACGACCGAGTCGATCGTCATGCGACCGGATCCGGTGCCGATCTCGGTGTGGGTGGGCGATCCGTTGAGGTCGACCTGCCACTGGGACGGGTCGTTGGCCACCGCGCCGCCGCGACCGTTGAACTCGGCGCTGCGGGCGAAGACGGGGTTGCTGCTCTTCATGTTTCCCTCCGTGGGATGGCTCCGAAAAG
>NZ_JAOPXQ010000086.1 GCF_025965075.1 Aeromicrobium sp. | reverse complement strand
GCACCCGGGAGCCCAGGCGCGCCGTCCCGGTGTGCTCGACCGGCGGAGGGACGACGTCGCCGACCGGCTCGTGCTCGATGTCGGGCCGGGAGCCGCCGGCGGCCAGCAGACGCAGGAAGTGCGACTTTCCCGAGCCGTTGCTGCCGAGCACCGCGACCCGTTCGCCGAACCAGATCTCCAGGTCGAACGGCTGCATCAGGCCGGTCAGCTCGACCTGCTCGGCCATCACGGCACGCTTGGCCGTACGGCCGCCCTCGAGCCGCATCCGCAGGTTCTGCGCGATCGGGACAGCCTCGGGCGGGCCCTCCCGCTCGAACCGGTCGAGCCGGGTCTGCGCCGCCTGGTAGCGGGCGGCCATGTCGGAGTTGTACGCCGCCTTCTGCCGATACATCAGCACCAACGCCTTGAGCTTGGCACGTTCCTCGTCCCAGCGGAGCCGCCGCTCCTCGAGCCTGGCGTTGCGGTCGATGCGGGCCTGCAGGTACGTCGAGAAGCGGCCCGGGTGCACCCACAGCGTGCTGCCGCCGGCTCCCGGCTCCAGGGTCGTGATGCGCTCGGCGACCCGCTCGATGAGCTCGCGGTCGTGGCTGACGAACAGGACGGTCTTGGACGACTCGACGAGCTGCTCCTCGAGCCACCGCTTGGCCGGCACGTCGAGGTAGTTGTCGGGCTCGTCCAGCAGCAGGACCTGCTCGGGTCCCCGCAGCAGCGCCTCCAGCACGAGCCGCTTCTGCTCGCCACCGGACAGCGTCGTGACCTGGCGGTACTGCGCCTGCTGGAACGGCACGCCCAGCGCCGCGACGGTGCACACGTCCCACATCGCCTCGTGCTCGTAGCCACCCGCGTCGCCCCAGTCGACGATCGCCTGCGCGTACGCCATCTGGTCGCGCTCCTCGTCGCGCTCGATCATCGCCAGCTCGGTGCGGTCGACCTCCGCCGCCGCCGAGCGGATGACCGGCGGCGCCACCGACACCAGCAGGTCGCGCACGGTCGTCTCGTCACGCACCGAGCCGATGAACTGGCGCATGACCCCGAGGCCACCGGTCACCGTGACAGCCCCGGCGTGCGGGAGCAGGTCACCGGTCGCGATGCGGGTCAGCGTCGTCTTGCCGGTGCCGTTGGGACCGATCAGCGCGACCTTGGCACCCTCCCCGACCCGCAGGCTGACGTCGTCGAGCAGCGGGCGCCCGTCGGAGAGCGTGAAGCTGACGGCGTTGAGGTCGAGGTGTCCCACCCGCCCATCCTCGCAGCGCCGCCAGTTAGGTCACACTCAGGCCGGGACGCCAGGCCTCCCCAGTACCATGGAGACATGGCAGTCGTCACCGAAGCACAGGTCCTCGAAGCACTCAGCACCGTCAACGATCCCGAGATCAAGCGCCCGATCACGGAGCTCGGCATGGTCGACGGCGTCACGATCGAGGACTCACTGATCACGGTCAAGCTGCTGCTGACCGTCTCCGGCTGCCCGCTGAAGGACACCCTGAACCGGGACATCACCGCCGCGGTCGGCACCGTCGCACCGGCGGCCGCGGTCGTCGTCGACATGGGCGTCATGACCGACGAGCAGCGCAAGGACATGCAGACGATGCTGCGCGGCGGCCGCGCGGACCGCGAGGTCCCGTTCGCCCAACCAGGCTCGCTGACCAAGGTGTTCGCGATCGCGTCCGGCAAGGGTGGCGTCGGCAAGTCCACCGTCACGGTCAACCTCGCCCTGGCGATGGTCAAGCGCGGCCTCAAGGTCGGCATCGTCGACGCCGACATCTACGGCCACTCGATCCCCGACATGCTGGGCGCCGGCGACATCCGCCCGACCCAGGTCGAGGACATGATCATGCCGGTCCCGATCAAGGGCCTCAAGGTCATCAGCATCGGGATGCTCAAGCCCCGCAAGGACCAGGTCGTCGCCTGGCGCGGACCGATGCTGGACCGCGCCCTCGTGCAGATGCTGAGTGACGTCTACTGGGGTGATCTCGACGTCCTGCTGCTCGACCTCCCGCCGGGCACCGGTGACATGGCGATCAGCCTGGGCCAGCACCTGCCCAACGCCGAGGTGCTCGTCGTGACGACCCCCCAGCCGGCTGCCGCCGACATCGCCGAGCGCGCCGGCACGATGGCCTCGATGATGCACCAGCGTGTCGTCGGCGTCATCGAGAACATGTCCTACCTGCAGATCCCCGGCGGCGAGCGGATGGAGATCTTCGGCTCCGGTGGCGCCGCCAAGGTCGCCGAGACGCTGAGCGCCCGCTTCGGCTACGACGTGCCCCTGCTGGGCCAGGTCCCGCTCGACACCGCCCTGCGCGAGGGTGGCGACGCCGGCGAGCCGATCGTCGTGGCGGACCCCGACTCGGAGTCGGCCAAGATCCTCCAGGGCGTGGCCGATCAGCTGAGCGGCCGGTCCCGCGGACTGGCCGGCATGCAGCTCGGTCTCGCCCCGGCCGGCCGGTTCTAAGGTCGCACCATGTTCGGCATGGGCGCCCCCGAGATCGGCGTGATCCTGGTGGTCGCCTTGCTGGTGTTCGGTCCTGAACGACTCCCCGAGCTCGCGAAGCAGGCCGGCGGCTTCGTCCGCACGCTGCGGCAGATGGCCGAGAACGCCAAGAACGACCTGGGCCGCGAGATGGGGCACGACCTCACGGCGATGGACCTCAAGGACCTGGACCCGCGCGAGATCGTGCGGCGCAACCTCCTCGAGGACGACCCGACCCCGCGCACGACCAAGGAGACCCGGATCCTGCGCCCGGGCGAGACCCCGCCGTACGATCCCGAGTCGACCTGACCAGGACCGGCGTCAGGCGGCGTCGACCCAGGCGGTCATCCGGCTGAAGCCGTCGTCGACCCGATCGCGCAGCCCGTCGCCCTCGCGAGGGCCGCTCGGCAGGTCCGTGACGGCGCGCTCGACCCGGTCCCGGTCGGCGTCGGTCACGATCGTGTAGACCGTGCCGGCCCGGTCCCACGTCACGAGCATCGGCACACCGGGGCGCACCCACACGTCGGCGTCGCCCATCCGGGCCGGCTCGAAGCCGTCGAGGCCGTCGCGGTCCAGGTGCCCGTTCTGCTCGAACAGGTCGAGGGTC
>NZ_JAOPXQ010000076.1 GCF_025965075.1 Aeromicrobium sp. | reverse complement strand
AGCTGGGCCGAGGCCGCCATCGGACCCGACCGCTCGCTCCCGGCCATGGGATGGCCACCCGCGTAGCGCTCGGCACCGGGGAGCGACTCCACAGCACGCTGCAGGCCGGACTTCACGCTGGTCACGTCGGTCACCAGGGCGGACGGCCACCGCTGGAGGGACTCCCCCAGCACGGAGGCGGCCACGGCGGGCGGCACGGCCACGACGACCAGGAACGGGACGTCCTCATCGGTGAACGCTCGTCCGGCGCCGCGCGACGCGGCGACCTCGACATTGGCCGGCAACGCGTCGAGCAGCAGCACGTCGATGTCGTGGCTGCGCAGCGCGAGGCCGGCCGATGTGCCGATCAGGCCGCAACCGATGATGAGCACCGGGCCGGGGAACGGGGTTGCGCTCTGCGGGATGCCGGTCACCCGTCCACGCTATCGAAGAGCGCTCCGAGCTCGTTGCGGGTCAGGTCACGCATCGCGCCGGACGCCAGCCCGCCGAGGTGCAGCGGGCCGAACGCCGTGCGGGTCAGCTCACGCACGGGGTGCCCCGCGGCGTCGAGCAGCCGCCGCACGATGCGGTTGCGTCCCATGTGGATGTCGAGCTCGACCAGCGAGCGCCCGCGCGACGTGTCCTTGACGAGGAACCGGTCGACCCGGGCCGGGCCGTCGTCCAGCTCGATGCCGGCCTTGAGCCTCGCCCCCAGGCCGTCGGGCACCGTGCCGTCGACCAACGCGACATAGGTCTTGGTGATCTCGAACGACGGGTGCGCGAGCCGGTGCGCCAGGTCGCCGTCGTTGGTCAGGATCAGCAGGCCGGACGTGTCGGTGTCGAGCCGTCCGACGTGGAACAGGCGGTCCTCGCGGCCCGCGACGATCGACGACAGGTCAGGGCGCCCACGCTCGTCGGCCATCGACGTCACGATGCCCCGCGGCTTGTTGAGCAGGACGTACGCGTGGTCGTTGGGCGCCGGGATGCGCTTGCCGTCGACCCGGATCAGGTCGGTCGCGGGGTCGACGCGGGCTCCCATGACGTCGATGACCTCACCGTTCACCTCGACCCGTCCGTGGGCGATCATGTCGTCGCAGCGGCGTCGGCTGCCGAGCCCGGCCTGGGCGAGCACCTTCTGCAGTCGGATCTCAGCCACGGTCGTGTCCTTCGGTCTCGGCGGGTGACTCGTCGGCGAAGGTGGCCGACTCGTCGGCGGGCTGGGGCGGCTCGTCGGCGGCGGGGACGGGCTCGTCCTCCATGTCCTCCATCTCGGGCAGGTGCTGCGCGATGTCGGGCAGCTCGGCGATGCTGCCGAGGCCCATCCGCTCCAGGAAGTAGCTCGTCGTGCGATAGAGGATCGCGCCGCTCTCGGCGTCGACCCCGCCCTCCTCGATCAGGCCTCGGGTCACCAGGGTGCGGACGACCCCGTCGACGTTGACGCCACGGATCGCGGAGATCCGGGAGCGGCTGATGGGCTGGCGGTACGCCACGACGGCCATCGTCTCGAGCGCGGCCTGGGTCAGCCGGGCCTGCTGCCCGTCCAGGATGAAGCGCTCGACCGCACCGGCGTACTCCTCGCGGGTGAAGAACCGCCAGCCACCGGCGATGTTGCGCAGCTCGAAGCCACGGCCCTGCGCGGTGTACTCCTCGGCCAGCTCGGCCAGCGCCGTCTCGACGTCGGGCGTCGGGTGGCCGACGGCCTGCGCCAGGGTCAGGTGGTCCAGCGGCTGGTCGGCCACCATCAGCACGGCCTCCAGCGCCGGCCTGAGCTCGAGCATCTCCAGCTCGAGCTCGTGCGGTCCGGTGGGTAGGTTCTGCTCAGTCATCGGTGCTCTCGGTGCTCTCAATGTCGTCGGGGACCAGGACGGCCTCCTGGTCGGGGGCCGGCCCGTCGAACTCGTCGCCGACGTCGATGTCGCCGTCCTCGGTGCCGGTCCAGCGCACGTGCAGGTCGCCGAGCGGGGTGGCCTGCTCGAACGAGATCGCGCCCTCGCGGAACAGCTCGAGGACCGCCAGGAAGCGGGCGACCTTGGTCATCAGGTCCGGGGCGTCGGCGGTGAGCGCACGAAAGGTCATCTCACCCTTGCGGCGCAGCTGGTCCACGACGAGGTGGGCCTGCTCGCGGACGCTGACCTGCGGGGCGTGCAGGTGGGCCAGGGACAGGATCGGGACGGGCTTGTCCTCGAACGCCTTGGCCGCCAGCAGCGCGAGCTGCTCCGGGCCGACCGAGATCAGCACCTCCGGCAGCAGGTCGGCGAAGCGCGGCTCGAGCGCCACGACCCGTGGGAACCGCTTCGACTCCTCGGCGAGCCGGTCGGCCATGATGCCGGCGACCCGCTTGAACGCGCGATACTGCATCAGCCGGGCGAACAGCAGGTCCCGGGCCTCCAGCAGGGCCAGGTCCTCCTCGTCCTCGACCTCGGCCTGCGGCAGCAGCCGCGCGGTCTTGAGGTCCAGCAGGGTCGCGGCGACGAGCAGGAAGTTGGTGGTCTGCTCCAGGTCGTCGCCCAACGCCCTGATGTAGGCGATGAACTCCCCCGTCACGGCGGACAGCGCGACCTCGGTGATGTCGAGCTCGTGCTTGGAGATCAGCTGCAGCAGGAGGTCGAAGGGGCCTTCGAAGTTGGTCAGGTTGACCTGGAAGCCACTGGGGCCGGATCCCTCGACGTCCGCGACCGTCACGACTCGCTCAATCGGCGCGCGACGTCGCTCTGCGTGCCGCGGTCCTCCAGGTCGGCGAGCGCAACGGCCAGCGCGGCACGGACGAATCGTCCCCGGTCGACGCTGCGGCCCAGCTCGCTGCGCAGCTGCAGTCGGGCCTGCTCGACGGCCAGCAGCTCGGCACCGGTGACGTACACCGTCATCTTCTCGTCGTGCTTGACCCGCCCGCTGGCGGCGACCGCCTCCGCGGGGGCCTCGGCCTCCGGCTCCTCGACGGGCCGGGCCGGTGTCGTGGCGCGGAACAGCTCGTCCGCTCCCGGCATCGACGGCCGCTTGCCGGCCCCGCCCGACGGCGTCACGCGTCGGGGCATCGAACGAGAACCTCCCTCGCGAGCTGCCGGTACGACTCGGCGCCCGGGGAGGTCGTCGCGTACTCCGTGATCGGTTCACCCGCCACGGTCGAGTCGGAGAACTTCACGGTGCGCCGGATCACGGTGTGGAACACCAGGTCGCCCCAGCCCTCGACGAGGGTCGACAGGACCTCCTTGCCGTGCAGCGTGCGGCTGTCGTACATCGTGCCCAGCAGGCCGATGATCTGCAGCTCGTCATTGGTGCGGTCGCGGACCTTCTCGATCGTGTCCTTGAGCAGCGCCACGCCGCGCAGCGCGAAGTACTCGCACTCGAGCGGGACGAGGACGCCGTCGGCGGCGGTCAGCGCGTTGACCGTGAGCAGGCCCAGCGAGGGCTGACAGTCGATCAGGATGACGTCGTAGTCGTTGCGGATCGGCTTGAGCACCCGGGCCAGCACCTGCTCGCGCCCGACCTCGGTCACGAGCCGCATCTCGGCGGCGGACAGGTCGATGTTGGACGGCACGAGGTCCAGGCCGTCGACCGCGGTCGACATGATCAGGTCCTTGATCGCGATCTCCCGGTCCATCAAAACGTGGTAGATGCTCTGGTCGAGCTCGTGCGCGTTGACGCCGAGGCCCACGGTCATCGAGCCCTGGGGGTCGAAGTCGACCAGCAGGACCTTGCGGCCCAGCTCGACCAGGGCGGCACCGAGGTTGATCGTCGTCGTGGTCTTGCCGACGCCACCCTTCTGGTTGCAGAGGGCGATGATCGTCGCGGGCTTGGCCGGATCACGCTTTCCGGGCGGCGGGAAGACCGGCATCGGCCGTCCGGTGGGTCCCAGTTCCTGGCTCATCAGCTATCCCCTGCACTCGACCCTACGGACGAGCGTCACTCTACCCGTGATTGTCGACTTGGAGACACCACCGCTCCGAGGCCCGACACCGCTTCTGCCTACGACTGCCGGGCGGCGCGGGGGTGCGCTGTGGCGTACACCTCACGCAGCTTCTCGACCGTCACGAGCGTGTAGATCTGCGTCGTCGTGACCGACGCGTGGCCGAGCAGCTCCTGCACGACCCGGACGTCCGCCCCACCGTCGAGCAGGTGGGTCGCGAAGGAGTGCCGCAACGTGTGCGGGGAGACGTCGGTCGTGATCCCGGCGCGCTCGGCGGCCTTGGTCAGCACGGTCCACGCGCTCTGCCGCGACAACCGGCCGCCGCGGGCGTTGAGGAACACCGCGGGGGTGCGGGTCTTCGCCGACACCAGCGCCGGGCGTGACGACGTGAGGTAGTCCTGGATCGACGCCCGGGCGTACGACCCCAGCGGCACGACCCGCTGCTTGCCGCCCTTGCCGCGCAGCAGCACCGACGACTCCTCCAGGTCGACGTCGTCGATGTCGAGGCCCACGGCCTCGGAGATCCGCGACCCCGTGCCGTACAACAGCTCCAGCAGCGCCCGGTCGCGCGAGGACAGGACCGTGCCGGGGGCGCCGGCGGCCTCGAGGATCGACTCGACGTCCTCCAGCGGCAGGGCCTTGGGCAGGCGTGACGCGGGTCGTGGGGGCTTGATCGCCGCCGTGACGTCGGTCGCGACGAGCTGCTCGCGCAGGAGGAACTTGTGGAAGCCGCGGACCGCGACGATCGTGCGTGCGGCGCTCGCGGTGCCCAGCGGGACCTGCTCGTCGTCGCCCGTGCGCAGGGAGCCGAGGAAGGCCGCGACATCGGTCTCGGTGATCGACGTCGGGTCGCCCAGACCGCGATCGCGCAGGAACGACAGGTAGCGGCGCAGGTCCCGACGGTACGACCGCAGGGTGTTGTCGGCCAGGCCGCGCTCGACGCCCAGGTGGCTCAGGTAGTCCTGGATGCCGCGCTCGACGTCCTCGCTCATCGCGTCCGGAGCACCTGCGCGGCGAGGATCGCCGAGACCGTCATCGAGTCGCTGATCCGGCCGGCCAGCACCGCGTCGACGGCCTCGTCGAACGGCAGCCACCACTGGACCATGTCGGCCTCCTCGGCCTCCCGCTCGGTGCGATCGGCCTCCGGGACGGGACGCAGCCCGGTCGCCCGAAAGATCTCCCAGTGCTCCGTGGAGTAGCCCGGGGTAGCCAGCAGGGCCAGCAGCGGGTCCCAGTCGGTCGCGACGAGATCGGCCTCCTCGGCCAGCTCGCGGACTGCGGCGTCGAGCGCCCCCTCCCCCGCGACGTCCAGCGTGCCGGCCGGGATCTCGAGGAGCCGGCGGCCGACCGGGTGGCGGTACTGCTCGACCAGCAGGAGCCGGTCCTGCTCGTCGATCGCGAGCACGCCGACCGCCCCGTGGGGCTGGACGACCGCCCGGCCGTGCTCGGCCCCGTCGCGGTCGACGATCGTGTCGATCCGCAGGCTGACGTAGGGGCTGTCGAACTTCGGCTCGGTGCGGCTGACTGTCCAGGAATGGTCAGAGTCCCCGACCCCCGCGTCGGCCAGGCGGCCGGGCAGCTCGGGATGTGCCGTCATGCCTCGACCGGCTGCTGCTCGTCGACCGGCAGGCGCGTCTCGCGCTGACGGTCCAGGGCAGCGCCGATCAGGCCGGAGAACAGGGGGTGCGGCTTGGTCGGCCGCGAGCGCAGCTCGGGGTGCGCCTGCGTCGACACGTAGTACGGGTGCACCTCGCGGGGCAGCTCGACGAACTCGACGAGGGTGCCGTCCGGGGACGTGCCGCTGAAGACCAGGCCCGCCCGCTCCAGCTGGTCGCGGTAGGCGTTGTTGACCTCGTAGCGGTGGCGGTGGCGCTCCTCGACCTTGTCGGCGCCGTACGCCTCGGCGACGACGCTGCCGTCGGCCAGGGCCGCCGGGTAGGACCCCAGCCGCATCGTGCCGCCGAGGTCACCCGCACCCTCGACGAACTCCTGCTGCTCGGCCATCGTGGCGATGACGGGGTGCGGCGTGTTGGGGTCGAACTCCGAGGAGCTCGCCTCCGCGATGCCGGCGACGTTGCGGGCGTACTCGATGACCATGCACTGCAGGCCGAGGCACAGACCGAGCAGCGGGATGCCGCGCTCACGGGCGTACGTCAGCGCGCCCAGCTTGCCCTCGATGCCGCGGATGCCGAAGCCGCCGGGCACGCAGATGCCGTCGACGTCGTGCAGGTTGGCGTGCGCGCCGGTCGGCGTCGCGCAGTCGTCGGAGCCGACCCAGCGCAGCCTGACGCGGGCGTCGTGGGCGAAGCCGCCGGCCCGCAGCGCCTCACCGACCGAGAGGTAGGCGTCGGGCAGGTCGATGTACTTGCCGACCAGCGCGATCGTGAGCTCCTCGGCCGGCTCGTGGACGCGGCGCAGCAGCTCGTCCCACTGCGTCCAGTCGACGTCGCGGAACGGCAGGTCGAGGCGGCGCACGACGTACGCGTCGAGGCCCTGGCCGTGCAGGACCTTGGGGATGTCGTAGATCGACGGGGCGTCGGCGCACGTGATGACGGCCTCCTGGTCGACATCGCACATCAGCGAGATCTTGGCCTTCATGCTCTCGGGGATCATCCGGTCGGCCCGGCACACGATGGCGTCTGGCTGGATGCCGATCGACCGCAGCGCGGCGACGGAGTGCTGGGTCGGCTTGGTCTTGAGCTCGCCGGAGGGGCCGATGTAGGGCACGAGCGACACGTGCAGGAAGAAGACGTTGTTGCGGCCGACGTCGTGGCGCACCTGGCGGGCGGCCTCGAGGAACGGCAGGGACTCGATGTCGCCGACGGTGCCACCGATCTCGGTGATGACGACGTCGACGTCGGGGCCCGCCATGGCGCGGATCCGCGACTTGATCTCGTTCGTGATGTGCGGGATGACCTGCACCGTGTCACCCAGGTAGTCGCCGCGGCGCTCCTTGGCGATGACCTCGGAGTAGACCTGGCCCGTCGTGACGTTGGCCTTGCCGGACAGGTCGACGTCGAGGAACCGCTCGTAGTGGCCGACGTCGAGGTCGGTCTCGGCGCCGTCGTCGGTCACGAAGACCTCGCCGTGCTGGAACGGGTTCATCGTCCCGGGGTCGACGTTGAGGTAGGGGTCGAGCTTCTGCATCGTGACGCGCAGGCCGCGCGACTTGAGCAGCCGTCCCAGGCTGGAGGCCGTGAGCCCCTTGCCGAGCGAGGAGGCAACCCCGCCGGTGACGAAGACGTGCTTGGTAACCGCGCTACCTGGCAAGGTGAACTCCCGTGGTCGAAAACCGATGTCGAGCGCTCTGTGATGCAACAAATGCATCATGGCTCCACGGGATTCCAGCCTACCAACGAATCGGGTCCCGGCGCGAACGACACACGTGTACGTTCGCCCACACGCCCGCCCGCAGAATCCTGGATCAGTCGGGGACGGCGCCGTCGGCGCTGCGCGAGGTGCCCCACGCACCGGGCTTCCCGCCGACCTGCTGGGCCGCCGCGAGCGCCACGACGATCCGGCCGGCGGCCGAGTCGGTGACGTCCACCGTGGAGATCTCGGATCCCGCGTCTCCGTCGCGGACGGCCTTGACCGCGCCACCGTCGGTGCTCGAGGACGACGGTCCGGCCACGACGATCCCCCGGCCCGTGCCGTTGAACGCCCCGGCGAGCGCCGCGATGACGGTGCTCTGCTCCGAGCCACCGCTGCGCTGTGGTCCGGTGACGAGCACGGCCAGCGTCGCGAGGCGCTTGGGTGCCTTGGTCTCGGCGATGAGGTCGCCCTCGGTGAACGCCGACCGGATCGTCGTCGCGGTCGAGTCGACCTTGCCGCCGGTGTCCTTCATGACCGACCGGGCCAGTGCCGCGCCGATGCGGCCGTAGCTGTCGCCGGCGCTGCCGACCCCGGGGACGTCCGCTGCCGACTGCTGCGCCACGCCCTCGGCGAACTGCCGGCTCGACGAGCTCAGGATCTTGCTGGTCAGGGCGATCTCACCGGTGACGGTCGCACCGGCGTCGACCAGGTCGCCCGTCACGCCCCGCACCTCGGCGGAGCTGGCACCCGGCACGGTCAGCAGGACGACCGGCTGGCCCTTGAGCTTGCCCTTGAGCAGGGCGCCGCCGGTCCGGCCGGCGTACCCGGTCTCGAAGGCCCGCACGGCGGGGTCCGATGTCTGCGCCGCGACGTCCTTGCCGCTCAGCGCGTCACCGGCATCGTCGAGCGGGCCCGACCCGAGGGCGATCCCGGCCGCCAGCGCGATGAGGATCGCGGCGATGGAGACGAGGTGGAAGCGGAAGTTGATCACGTGAAGAGTCCTTTGATCCAGGTGCCGAGATCGACGAGCTGGTCGCCGAGGGTGTCGAACCAGTCCTGCCCGACCGGCGTGATGGCGACCGCCGTGGCGACGGCCGCGGCTCCTGCCACGAGCAGCAGCAGGACGGGCCAGAGAGCGAGGCGTTGCGAGGTGAAGTGGTGGACGGCCTTGGCGTCGACGAGCTTCGAGCCGGCGCGCAGCCGGGCGACGAACATCCGTGCGGCCTCGGCGGGGGGCCGCTCGAGGAACTCCGACAGCGTCGCGGGCCCGCCGACGTGGACGATGACGGCGGCCTCGTTGGTGTCGGCGAGCACGATCGCCAGGTCGTCGTCCGACCCCGTCGAGACGAAGGTCGAGATCGCCTTGCCGTGCCGCTCGAGGCGCTCGGGCATGTCGACGGTGCCCGACGCGGTCGTCACCACGACCTCGCCCGAGGCCCTGATGGCCGCGTCGGAGACGTTCTCCATCGCGCCGACCACGACGGTCGGCGTGTAGCCGGCCTGGAGGATCACGTCGGCGCCGGGACCCGCACCGATCAGGACCGGGTCGTTGTCGCTGATGTAGCGCCGGAGCCGGCGCAGGTCGGCCGCGTCGTCGTGCGCCCGCGAGACCACCACGACGGCCCGTCCACGCAGCTTGGTGCGCAGTCGCGGCACCTTGGCGCCGCCGATCAGCATCGCCTGCTCGCGCTGGATGTGGTCGGTCGCGTTGGCGGCCAGCGAGTCGAGCCGCGTCGCGAGGCCTTCCTTCGCCGTCGCGAGGTCGGACGCGGCGCGCTCGGCGTCGAGGACGACACCGTCGGCAACCAGCACCTCGTCCCGGAAGACCCGCCCGTCCTCGATGCGTACGTCATCGCCGCTCTTGAGCCGGTGCCAGACGTTGTCGCTCGTGATGTCGACCAGCAGGATCCCGGCCTTGGCCAGCATCTGGGGTCCCTGGTTGGGGACCCGTCCGCTGCTCGAGGCGACGGAGTTGAGGACTGCCCGCACCCGCCGCTCGATGAGCAGCTGCGCCTGACGTGTGTCGAGGTCGGGCTGTTCGACGAGGGCGAAGTCGCCCTCGCGCAGGTCAGCGATGTCGCTGTCCCGCCGGGCGAATCTCATGGTGCCGACGATCCCCTTGACGTCAGGGGGCAGCGAGGTCTTGCGTCTCCAGATGGCCATCGCCGTCCATGGTTGCCGCTTGGCGGCACGGATTTGCGCGCTGCCGCGGCGTGTCGCCCGACAGCGGCAACTTCACACGCGGAGCTCAGGTCGTCCGGGCCAGGTCGAGCAGCTCGCGGGCGTGGGCCTGGGCCGTGGCCGAGTCCTCCTGGCCGGCGAGCATGCGGGCCAGCTCGTCGACCCGGCTGGCCTCGTCGACGCGGAGCACCGAGCTGCTCGTGACGTTGCCGTCGTCGTCCTTGGAGACCACGAAGTGGTGGTCCGCGAACGCGGCCACCTGGGGCAGGTGGGTGACCGCGATGACCTGGGCGTGATCGGCGAGCCGGGCCAGCCGGCGCCCGACCTCGACCGCGGCCTTGCCGCCGATGCCCGCGTCGACCTCGTCGAACACCAGCGTCGGCACGGTCGTCCGGTCGGCCAGCACGACCTCGAGCCCCAGCATC
This sequence comes from Aeromicrobium sp., assembly GCF_025965075.1. Taxonomy (GTDB): domain Bacteria; phylum Actinomycetota; class Actinomycetes; order Propionibacteriales; family Nocardioidaceae; genus Aeromicrobium. The sequence continues at coordinate 5,768 of NZ_JAOPXQ010000076.1, read as the reverse complement.
AGCCGGGAGAGCTCTCCCCCGCTCGCACCCTTGTGCAGCGGACGCATGCCGGTGCCGCTGTTGGCCGCGAACAACAGCTCGACGTCGTCGACGCCGTGCGGGCCGGGGGTCGCCTCGGGTGATGACGTGACCTGGACCTCGAGCCGGGCCGAGGGCATCGAGAGCTGGGCGAGCTCGGTGTCGACGAGTGCCGAGAGGCGGCCGGCAGCCTCGGTGCGCACCTCGGTCAGACGCTGCGCCAGCCGCCTGACCTCCGGGACCAGCTCGGCCTGCTCGGCCTCGAGTGCCGCCACGGCCTCATCGTCGTTGCCGAGCTCGCCGAGGCGGGCGGCGCTCTTGTCCGCCCACGCGATGACGTCGTCGAGCGTCGGTCCGTACTTGCGCTGCAGACCTGCCAGTGCTGCCCGGCGGTCCTGCAGGGCGGCCAGGCGCTCGGGGTCGAGCTCGACGCCCGAGGAGTAGGAGCCGAGGTCGGCCCCCACCTCGTCGAGCAGGATCCCGATCTCCAGGACCCGCTCGGTGAGTGCGTCGAGCTCGGGGTCGTGGCCGGCGGCGTCGCGCAGCGCGCCCGAGGCATCGGCGACCCGGCTGCGCGCCGCGTCCAGGTCCCCGTCACCGGCCAGCAGCCGGTGTGCGTCGTCGGCCGCCCGGGCGAGCGACTCGGAGTGGGCCAGCCGGCTCTCCTCGGTGCGGAGCGCCTCGTCCTCGCCCGCGACCGGCTCGACCGCGGCGATCTCGTCGAGCCCGAACCGCAGGACGTCGAGCTCCCGCGCCCGCTCCTGGCCGTGGGTGCGCAGCTCCTCGAGGGTCCGCTCGACGGTGCGCCAGCGGGAGTGGACCGGGGCGTAGGCCGCAGCGGCCTTCGCCAACGGCTCCCCCGCGAACCGGTCGAGGGCTGCCCGCTGCTCGGTGGCGCGCAGCAGCCGGTGCTGGTCGGACTGGCCGTGCACCGCGACGAGCTCGTCGGTGACCTCGGCCAGCAGGGCCGCCGGGACGGTCGCGCCACCCGCGACCGCACGCGAGCGTCCGGCCGCCGACAGCACCCGGCCCAGGATCACGACGTCGTCGTCGATCCGCCCTCCGGCGTCCTCGACCGCGGCGATCGCGGCGGCGCCGGGACGCACCCCGATGCTGGCCTCGACCCGCGCCTGGTCCGAGCCCACCCGCACGAGACCCAGGTCCGCACGACTGCCGCGCAGCAGCCCCAGCGCCGTGACGACCATGGTCTTGCCCGCGCCGGTCTCACCCGTGATGACGGTGAAGCCGGCCGAGAGCTCGAGCTCGGCCGACTCGATGACGCCCAGTGACGAGAGCTTCAGGTGCTGCCACATCAGTCGCGGTCCTCGCGACGCCGCTCGGCGGCACCTCGCCAGCCCGCGACGGGCAGATCGAACTTGCGCACGAGCCGGTCCGCGAACGACGCGGGGTGCAGGCGCGCGAGGCGTACGTTCTCCCGCCCACGCACGACCTCGACCCGGGCCCCGAGCGGCAGGTCGGCGGCGCGCCGTCCGTCGCACCACAGGACACCCGTGGACTGCTCACCCACGACCTCGATCGCGAGGGTCGAGTCGGGCGAGACGACCAGGGGGCGCGCGAACAGGGCGTGGGCGCTGATCGGGACCATGAGGAGCGCCGACACCTCGGGCCACACGATGGGTCCGCCGGCGCTGAAGTTGTAGGCGGTCGAGCCCGTCGGCGTCGCGCACACGATGCCGTCGCAGCCCCATCGGGACACGGGACGGTCGTCGATCTCGACGACGATCTCGAGCATCCGCTCGCGCGCGGCCTTCTCGACCGATGCCTCGTTGAGGGCCCAGTTGGTCGCGACGACCTCACCGGCGACCATGACCGAGACGTCGACCGTGAGTCGCTCCTCGACCGTGTAGGACCGCTCGACCACGCCCTGGACGACGTGCTGCAGGTCCTCGACATCGGCCTCGGCGAGGAAGCCGACGTGGCCCAGGTTGACGCCCAGGACGGGCGTGTCGGTCCCCCGGCACAGCTCGGCGGCCCGCAGGATCGTGCCGTCACCGCCGAAGACGACGGCGAGCTCGCACTCGGCGGCCGCTCCCGGACCCGCCACGACGACACCCTGGTCGTCGATGCCGGCGGCCCGCAGCGCGTCGGCCTCGGTGTCGAGGACGCACACCCCGATGCCGTGGGCCGCCAGGTCGGCGGCGAACGCGGCGGCGACCTTGGTCGCCTCGTCGCGGGCGATGTGCACCGCGAGCAGGATCGTCCTCATGACGGGGCTCCAGACGTGTCAAGCGGACCTGCGGCGACAACCGCGTGTGCGGCGTCGAGGCTCGGGGCCGCGGCGTCGGACCGCAGCCAGCAGAAGTACTCCACGTTGCCGGCAGGACCGGGCAACGGGCTCGGTGCCAGCGCCCGGGTGCCCCAGCCGAGCTCGTGGGCCGACAGGCAGACCCGGTGCACCGCGTCCGCGTGCAGGACGGGATCGCGCACCACGCCGTTCTTGCCGAGGTTGCTCTTGCCGACCTCGAACTGCGGCTTGATCATCAGCACGATGTCGCCTCCGCCTTCTGGGGTGCTGGGCTCGCACACCCTCGTGAGTGCCGGCATCACCACGGTAAGGGAGATGAACGACAGATCCGACACGACCAGGTCGACCGCTCCCCCGATATCAGCCACCTCGAGGTTGCGGACGTTGGTGCGGTCGTGGACGTCGACCCGGTCGTCGGACTGCAGCGCCCACACCAGCTGGCCGTAGCCGACGTCGACCGCGACGACCTCTCGCACGCCCTTGCGCAGCAGCACGTCGGTGAAACCGCCCGTCGAGGCGCCCGCGTCGAGCGCCCGCCGTCCGGCCACCGTCAGGCCGAGGGGCTCGAAGACCGCGAGTGCGCCCAGCAGCTTGTGCGCCCCGCGCGAGGCGTAGGTGGGCTCCTTGCTCGCCTTGACGACGATCGCCTGGTCGGTCGTCACGCCGGTGGCGGCCTTGCTAGCGACGGACCCGCCGACCTTGACCAGGCCCTCCTCGATCAGCGAGCCGGCGTGCTCGCGCGATCGGGCGAGCCCCCGGCGTACGAGCTCCGCGTCGAGCCGGAGCCGACGCGTCACGGGCTGTCCAGCGCGATCCCGTCGCGCCCCGCGTTGGCGAGGGACTCGCGCAGCACGCCGTGGATCGCGTCGAACTCTTCGGGGTGGGACGTGATCTCCAGGTCCGCGAGCCGGTCGAGACGCTCGAGCGCAGCATCGATCTGCGCATGGCCCGTGGGCTCCACGGCGGGCAGGTCGACCTGGTGGTCCTGGATCTCGCTCATGGAGCCAGTGTCCCATCCACCCGGACCGAGATGTCGGACCGATCCGCCAGGTCCCACGCGAGTCCCACGAGGGCCCGCAGGGTCACGGTCGCGCCGATGTCCCCGTGGACGATCGAGAGGCGGGTCCCGTCGTGGGTGACCTCGGCCGATCCGCACCGGGCGGTGCCGGACGTGACCTCGACCTCCGGGTGCACGTCGTCGAGCCCGCACAGGTCGGCCGACACGTACGTCGGTCGGTGTCCCGGCGCGGCGTCGACGATGTCCTGCAGCGAGCTGACCCCGGACAGGACCGCCAGGCTGACGATGCCGGCCGCGATCGCGCCCTCGATGTCGGTGTCGAGCCGGTCCCCGACCATGAGCGGCCTCGCGCCGCCCACCCGGGCCACGGTCTCGTCGAACAGCGCCCGCTCCGGCTTGCCGGCGACGATCGGCTCGGCACCCGTGGCGTTGCGCACGGCCTGCACCAGCGAGCCGTTGCCGGGGGCGATGCCCCGGGCCGTGGGGACGGTGAGGTCGGTGTTGCTGGCGTACCACGGCAACCCGGCCTGGATCGCGTATGCCGCCTCCGACAGCTCGTGCCAGCCGATGTCGGGGTGGAATCCCTGCACGACGGCGACGGGCGACTCCTCGAGGCTCGAGACGCAGCGCAGGCCGCGCTCCTCCAGCGGCGTGCGCAGTCCCTCGCCACCGATCACGAGCACCGCCGAGCCGGCCGGCAGCGCGTCCGACATGAGGTGGGCCACGGCCTGGGCCGACGTGACGACATCATCCGCCCCGACGTGGGGCATGCCCATCGCGACCAGCTTGTCGGCGACCTGCTGCGCCGTGCGGGACGCGTTGTTGGTGATGTAGGCCAGTCGGAGCCCGTGCTCGTGGGCCGTGGCCAGCGCCTTTGCCGCGCCGGGGACTGCATCCGGCCCCCGGTAGACGACACCGTCCAGGTCCAGCATCGCGACGTCGTGGACCGTGCTCAGCGGTCCGGTGGTCGAGCCCAGCCCCGCGCCCAGGCTCTGTCTCATGCCCCCGAGGCTACCGGCGGGGCCACAACCTTCTTGCAGGTGTCGACGTCGACCGTCACGAAGCTGATCACACCGGCGCCGCCACGGGTGAACCGGCGACGCAGCTCACCGCTGACGGTGACCTCGGCGCCGGCGGGAATGCGTCGCACGCTCCGGCGGAGGGCCGCCGGCCACACGGAGCACTCGATCGTGTCGACGACCTGCTTGGAACGCCGTCGCGCCGCGGCGCTGCGGCGGACGACGAGTCGGAACGTCACGACCTCGTCGCCACTCGGAAGGAGCTTGCCCTCGGGATCGGCGGAGACCCGCCCGGTCAGGTGGACCCTGTTGTTGTCATCAGTCATGACATGACGATGCCCCCCGCCGAGGGCGGGGGGCATCGTTGAGATCGCGTGCTGTGGACAGCCGGACCGAGGGATCAGTCCTGTGGACGCGGGTCCAGCTCGGCGAGGCGCTCCTCGGCATCGGTCTGCTTGTTGCCGTCGACGGCCACCGTGCGGTGGAACCACTCGACGGCCTCATCCTTGCGCCCCGCGGCCAGGAGCGAGTCGGCGTAGGCGTAGCGCAGGCGCGGGACCCAGTCACCCCGTCCCTTGGTGTGGAGCGGCTCGGTCTCGAGCAGACGGATCGCGGCCTCGTACTGGCCTTGGTCACGGCGAGCACCGGCGACGACGATCGAGAGCTCGATCTGACCGGCGTCGTCAAGCTGGCTACGGATCTCGGTCGTGTCGTAGGCGATCGCCTTGTCGGGGCGCTTCAGCGCGCGTTCGCAGTCGGCCATCATCGGGGCGTAGATGTAGCCGCCCGTCATGCGCCGGGCCGCGCGGAACTCCGACAGCGCCTCGGCCCACTTGCCGCAGGCGTACGCCGTCTCGCCGCACGCCTCACGCACGAGGCCCGTGCGGGTCGCGCGGGCACGTGCCGCCAGGGCGTGCAGGTGCGCAGTCTCGGGATCCTCGACCATCAGGAGGCCGGCCATCACGAGGTGACGCGCGACCTTCTCGGCCAGCTTCTCCGGCAGGGCCTGCAGGGCCTGGCGGGCGTGCTTGTCCAGGTCCTTGGCGCTGACGTCGTCGGGGATCGGCGGACCGTCATAGATCCGCTGGGCAGCCGTGCGGTCACCCTCCTCCTGGCGACGGTCGCGACGGGCCTCGTACGGCTTGCCGTCGCGTCGCGGCGTCTGCGGCTTGCCATCGCGGCGCGCGGACGCCGGCTTGCCGTCGCGACGATCCGTCGGCTTGCCGTCACGACGATCCGTCGCCTTGCCGTCACGACGATCCGTGGGCTTGCCATCGCGACGCGGTGTTCCGCTGCCTCGCTGGTCACGACCACCCTGGCCGGCGGGCTTGCCGCCGCGTCCAGCTCCTCCGCCGGCCCCTCGGCCAGCAGGCTTCCCACCGTCACGGCGGGGGTTTCTCGACTCTGCCATGAGCCGTTCCTTCCATCATGCAACTCGTGAAATGCA
>NZ_JAOPXQ010000052.1 GCF_025965075.1 Aeromicrobium sp. | reverse complement strand
GCGAGACCCTGTCCATCGCTTTCGCCGGCGAGGGCCAGCACCAGGACACCGGTTCGAAGATGGTCCACATCGCGCCGAACACCAAGAGCTCGATCGTGTCCAAGTCGGTGGCCCGCGGCGGTGGCCGCGCTGCCTACCGCGGCCTGGTCCAGGTCCGTGAGGGTGCCAAGCACTCGGCCAACACGGTGCGCTGCGACGCGCTGCTGGTGGACACCATCAGCCGATCGGACACTTACCCGTACATCGACATCCGTGAAGATGACGTCACCATGGGCCACGAGGCCACGGTTTCGCGCGTCAGCGAAGAGCAACTGTTCTATCTGATGTCCCGCGGCATGCGTGAAGACGAGGCCATGGCGATGATCGTCCGCGGCTTCATCGAGCCCATCGCGAAGGAGCTCCCCATGGAGTACGCCCTCGAGCTCAACCGCCTGATCGAGCTCCAGATGGAAGGTGCTGTCGGCTGATGACCGCGCGTCTCGTAGATGGCCCAGAGGCCATCCAAGACTTGTCCAAGGCTCTCGAGCTCAGCCCGGTCGAGTCGCACCTGCACCCTGAGGGGTCGTTCGACCTGGCCGATCACGAGGTCCCGACGGGGCGTGAGGAGATCTGGCGGTTCACCCCGCTCAAGCGCCTGCGCGGCCTGCACGTCGACGCCCCGCTCGACGGCGAGGACTTCACGATCGAGGTCGACGCCGCTCCCGGCGTGACCGCCGTGTCGGTGCCCACCGCGGACTCCGCGCGCGGTGCCTCCGGCTACGTCCCGGTCGACCGCGTCTCGGCCCGTGCCTGGGCCGCCGCGACCTCGGTCTTCGAGATCACGATCCCGGCCGACACCGAGACCGAGCAGCCCACGACGCTCAAGCTCCACGGCGGCAGCGTCGAGCAGGCGGCCGCAGGCCACCTGCTGGTGCGCGCCGGCCAGTTCAGCAAGGCCGTCGTGATCGTCGACTACGCCGGCTCGGCCACGTGGGCCGAGAACATCGAGGTCGTCGTCGAGGACGGCGCCCAGCTGACCTTCGTGACGGTTCAGGACTGGAACGACGACAGCGTCCACGTCGTGACGCAGCACGCCCGGGTCGGCCGCGACGCGACCTTCAAGCACGTCGTGGTCTCGCTCGGCGGTGACGTCGTGCGCGCCAGCACCTCGGCGGACTACATCGGCACCGGCGGCAGCGTCGAGATGCTGGGTGTCTACTTCGCTGACGAGGGCCAGCACATCGAGCACCGGCTGTTCGTCGACCACACCGCGCCGCGTACCAAGAGCAACGTCGAGTACAAGGGCGCGCTGCAGGGCCAGGACGCGCACACGGTCTGGATCGGCAACGTCCTGATCCGCAAGGAGGCCGAGGGCATCCTGACGTACGAGAGCAACGACAACCTCGTGCTGACCGACGGCGCCAAGGCCGACTCGGTGCCCAACCTGGAGATCGAGACCGGCGAGATCGAGGGCGCGGGCCACGCGTCCACGACGGGCCGGTTCGACGACGAGCATCTGTTCTACCTGCAGAGCCGCGGCATCCCTGCCGAGGAGGCCCGCCGCCTCGTCGTCCACGGCTTCTTCAACGACATCATCCGCCGCATCGGTGTCCCGTCCCTCCAGGAGCGACTCGTCGAGTCGATCGAGGAGGAGCTCGCCGAGCACGTGGGACGGCTCAGCGCATGACGTACGTCCCCGCAGCATCGCTCGTCGACGTCCCCGACGGGGGTGTCCTCGCCGTCGAGCTCGACGGCACCGAGGTGGCCCTCGTCCGCGACGGCGACGACGTCTACGCGATCCGCGACGAGTGCTCGCACGCCGCGATCCCCCTCTCCGAGGGTGATGTCGAGGGCTGCGAGATCGAGTGCTGGTTGCACGGCTCGCGTTTCGACGTCAGGACCGGCAAGCCGGTCAACTTCCCGGCCACCGAGGCCGTCCCGACCTATTCCACCCAGATCGAGGGAGACACCGTGATGGTCGATCTCTCCACCCCCAGGAGCTGAACATGTCAACACTCGAGATCAAGGACCTGCACGTCTCGGTCGACACCGAGGAGGGCGCCAAGGAGATCCTCAAGGGCGTCGACCTCACGGTGAAGTCCGGCGAGGTCCACGCCATCATGGGTCCCAACGGCTCCGGCAAGTCCACGCTGGCCTACTCCATCGCCGGCCACCCGAAGTACCAGGTCACGAGCGGCAGCGTGACGCTCGACGGCATCGACATCCTGTCGATGTCGGTCGACCAGCGCGCCCGCGCCGGCCTGTTCCTCGCGATGCAGTACCCCGTCGAGGTCCCCGGCGTCTCGGTCGCCAACTTCCTGCGCACCGCCAAGACCGCGATCGACGGCGAGGCCCCCAAGCTCCGCACCTGGATCAAGGACGTCAACGAAGCGCTCGAGCGGGTCACGCTCGACAAGGAGTTCGCCCAGCGCAGCGTCAACGAGGGCTTCTCCGGCGGTGAGAAGAAGCGCCACGAGATCGCCCAGCTCGAGCTGCTCAACCCCACGTTCGCCGTCCTCGACGAGACCGACTCGGGTCTGGACATCGACGCCCTGCGCGTCGTGTCCGACGGCGTCAACCGCTACAGCGGCCAGGGTGACCGTGGCGTCCTGCTGATCACGCACTACACCCGCATCCTGCGCTACATCGAGCCCGACTTCGTCCACGTGTTCGTGGCCGGCCGCGTCGCCGACCAGGGCGGCAAGGAGCTCGCCGACGAGCTCGAGGCCAACGGCTACGACAAGTACGTCAAGGCTGCCGCGCTGTGACCGTCGTCGAGGGGACCACGTACGACGTGGCACGCATCCGGGAGGACTTCCCGATCCTGGGACGTCGGCTGTCCGGGGACCTGCCCTTGGTCTACCTCGACAGCGCCAACACGTCGCACAAGCCGCGACAGGTCATCGACGCGATCGACGACCACTACCGCCACCACAACGCCAACGTCGCCCGGGCCATGCACCAGCTCGGCGCGGAGGCCAGTGCGGCGTTCGAGCTCGGCCGGGACAAGGTCGCCGCGTTCATCGGCGCGCCGAGCCGCGACGAGGTCGTGTTCACCAAGAACGCGTCCGAGGCGCTCAACCTCGTCGCGCGGGTCCTCGGTGAGACGCCCGTCGGGGGACAGGCCCGCATCGGGGCCGGTGACGAGGTCGTCATCACCGAGATGGAGCACCACTCCAACATCGTGCCGTGGCAGCAGCTGACCCAGCGCACCGGAGCGACGCTCCGCTGGTTCGGCGTCACGGACGAGGGCCGGCTCGACCTCGACGACATCGACACGCTCATCACCGAGCGGACCAAGATCGTCGCGGTCACGTGGGTCTCCAACATGCTCGGCACGATCAACCCGCTCGACGTCATCATCGCCAAGGCGCACGCCGTCGGCGCCCTGGTCGTCGTCGACGCGTCGCAGGCCGTGCCGCAGATCCCGGTCGACGTCGCGGCGCTCGGCGCCGACTTCGTCGCGTTCACGGGTCACAAGCTCGTCGGGCCGACCGGCATCGGCGTGTTGTGGGGGCGCTACGACCTGCTGGCCTCGCTGCCGCCGTTCCTCGGCGGCGGCGAGATGATCGAGACCGTCACGATGCAGCGCTCGACGTACGCCCCGCCGCCGGCGCGGTTCGAGGCCGGCACGCCGCCGATCGCCGAGTCCGTCGGCATCGGTGCGGCGGTCGACTACCTCAGCTCGATCGGCATGGCCAACATCGCCGCGCACGAGCAGGCCATCACGGCGTACGCCCTGGGCGCGATGCAGGAGATCGACGGCCTCACGGTCGTCGGTCCGAAGGAAGCGATCGACCGCGGGGGCGCGGTGAGCTTCACGCTTGACGGTGTCCACCCGCACGACGTGTCGCAGCTGCTCGACTCGCGCGGCGTCGCCGTGCGGGCCGGTCACCACTGCGCCAAGCCGGCGCACCTGCGGTTCGGCGTGCAGTCGACGACGCGTGCGTCGTTCTACCTCTACACGACCGAGCAGGAGATCGACGCGCTGGTCGAGGCGTTGCACCACACCAAGAAGTACTTCGGAGCCTAGGGGGACCGTGAACGTCGACTCGCTCTACCAGGAGATCATCCTGGACCACTACAAGCACCCGCACGGGGCCGGACTGCGTGACCCCTTCGAGGCGGAGGTCCACCACGTCAACCCGACGTGCGGCGACGAGATCACCCTGCGGGTGCACCTCGACGGCGAGACCGTCGCGGACGTGTCGTACGCCGCCCAGGGCTGCTCGATCAGCCAGGCCTCGGTCTCGGTGCTCAACGACCTGGTGATCGGCAAGTCCGTCACCGAGGGGATGGCCGTGCTCGACTCGTTCACCGAGCTGATGCAGGGCAAGGGGCAGGTCGAGCCCGACGAGGACGTCCTCGAGGACGGCATCGCGTTCGCCGGCGTCGCCCAGTTCCCGGCCCGCGTCAAGTGCGCGCTGCTGGGCTGGATGGCCTGGAAGGACGCCGTCTCGCAGGCCCTCGTCACCAGTTCTTCTTCAGACCCAGCGATCACGGGAGACCCCACATGACCACCGATCACAGCGACCTGCCCGAGGTGTCCACGGCACCCGCCGGCGCGACGACGAAGGAAGACGTCCTCGAGGCGATGAAGGACGTCGTCGACCCCGAGCTCGGCATCAACGTCGTCGACCTCGGCCTCGTCTACGGCGCCGATGTCGACGAGCACAGCAACACGGTGCTGTCGATGACGCTGACGTCTGCCGCCTGCCCGCTGACCGACGTCATCGAAGACCAGACGCGCGCCGCACTCGACGGCATCGTCAACGACTTCCGCATCGAGTGGGTCTGGATGCCGCCGTGGGGCCCGGACAAGATCACCGACGACGGCCGCGAGATGCTCCGCGCCCTCGGCTTCAACATCGGCTGACCCCGTCGCGGTGGTGAGGCAACTCACCACCGCACTGCCGCGCGACCGGTAACCCTCTGCTCAGCGGCGACGTAGACTGGACGGGTGAGCTTCTACCAGCGGGAATGACGTCGAGCGCCTCTCGCGCCCCGTCGATCCCTGCACTCACCCGATCTGAAGGTTCCCCATGCTCACCGTCTCCAATGTGGAGCTGCGCTTCGGCGCGCGCGTCCTGATGTCCGATGTGTCCTTCCGGGTCGACAAGGGCGACAAGGTCGGTCTGGTCGGCCGCAATGGCGCCGGCAAGACGACGCTGACGCGCATGCTGTCCGGCGACGGCCAGCCGGCCGAGGGCACCATCACGTCCACCGGGAAGATCGGCTACCTGCCGCAGGACCCCAAGTCCGGAGACCTGGCGACGACCGCCCGCGACCGCATCCTCGGTGCCCGCGGCCTCGACGAGGCGCTGACGGCGATGCGCAAGGCCGAGATCGACATGGGCTCGCCGGATCCCGCGATCGCCGAGAAGGCCATGAAGGCCTACACTCGCGCCGACACGCTGTTCGGCGCCGGCGGTGGATATGCCGCCGAGTCGGAGGCAGCCACGATCTCGCACGCCCTGGGTCTGCCGGACCGGGTGCTGGAGCAGCCGCTGTCGACCCTGTCGGGTGGACAGCGCCGCCGCATCGAGCTGGCCCGCATCCTGTTCTCCGACGCCGACACGCTGCTGCTGGACGAGCCGACCAACCACCTGGACGCCGACTCCGTCACGTGGCTGCGCGGCTTCCTGAAGACCTTCTCGGGCGGCGTCGTGATCATCAGCCACGACGTCGACCTCATCGAGGAGACCGTCAACAAGGTCCTGTACCTCGACGCCAACCGCGGCACGATCGACATCTACAACATGGGCTGGAAGTCCTACGTCAAGCAGCGTGAGGCCGACGAGGCCCGCCGCAAGCGCGAGCGCAGCCTCGCGGTCAAGAAGGCCGACGCCCTCACGAGCCAGGCCAACAAGTTCCGCGCCAAGGCATCCAAGGCATCGACGGCCCAGCAGATGCTGCGCCGGGCCGAGCAGCTCGTCTCCGGGCTGGAGGGCGAGCGGGTGCAGGACAAGGTCGCGAACATCAAGTTCCCGAAGCCCGCGCCCTGCGGCAAGACGCCCCTGATGGCCGAGGGACTGTCGAAGTCGT
>NZ_JAOPXQ010000005.1 GCF_025965075.1 Aeromicrobium sp. | reverse complement strand
GTTCGCGGCCACCTGGCCCGGATGATGACGTCCCGTGGCCTGTCGGACTCGCCGCTGTTCACGATCCCCGAGTCCGAGCTCGACGTCGACGGGCTGCTGCCCCGTGAGGCCGTGGCACCCATGGTGGGCTGGCTGCACGAGCTCGCCGCCGATCCCAAGGCCCGCGAGCTCGTGGTGACCCGCACGCTCGACGGCGCGGTTCGCCACGTCGTCCTGCGCACGCACGACGTCGCGGACGCCCTCGACACGCAGATCGAGCTCACCGAGACGCTGCACGGCGAGGCCGACACGGCCTACCGCGCGGCCCTGGACGCCTTTGAGACCCAGACCGCCGACGGGGCGCTCCTGCGCGGCGAGGTCCTCGCCAGCTGGCAGGAGTTCGTCGGCACCGGCGAGCTGCTGAGGTCGGTCGAGGAGAAGGTCAGCCGGATCCGCGATCGCTTCGTCGACGGCATGACCGGCAAGCGCAACCGCTCGACCGAGGTCGCCGACGCGATCGAGGAGGGCGTCCACCTGCTGCTGGTCGAGCATGCCGAGGCCAGCGCCGAGCAGGTCTCCCGCGCGTGGGCCGCGATCCCCGCGGGTCGCCAGCTGCTCGACGCCAACCGCGGACTCGACCGGGCCTCGCGCGACTTCCGGGTCCGGGCCGAGCGGGCCGTCCACGACTGGCGCCAGGCCGTGCTCGATCTGGTGCGGGTCGAGGGCGCCGACAAGCGCATGACGGCCCGGTTCCTGGCGTTTGGCGTCAACGGCATCGCGGTGGCCCTGATGGTCTCGACGCTCGCACGGAGCAGCGACGGCCCGGCCGCCGGCGGCACCGCGGCGCTCGGCACCAAGCTCCTGGACGCGATCTTCGGCCCCGACGTGGTCGCGGGCCTGGTCGCGCAGGTGCACTCCGACCTCGACACGCGGGTGTCGGCGCTGCTCGACGGCGAGCAGCAGCGGTTCACCGACCTGCTCGATCCGGCGGACGCGCTCAAGGCCCACCAGGCCACGGTGCGTGGGTCCGCGCGGCGGGCCGAATACGCTCGGCACGCCGACTTCCTGGACGGAGAGACAGTGTCATGACCGATACGGTGACCGCGACCGATGCCGAGTTCGTCGGTGAGCGCAACGACGTCGCGCGCCGGCTCGACGGACTGACTGCGGCTGTGACGGCGAGCAAGGGCCGCATCGACGACGAGATCATCGCCCCGGCCGAGATGCTGACCGGGCGCGCCGCCGAGCGGCTCACGCTGTCCGGCGAGCACACGATCGTGGCGCTCGCGGGCGCCACCGGCTCGGGCAAGTCCTCGCTGTTCAACTCGCTGACCGACCTCGAGCTCGCCGGGGTCGGCGTCCGCCGCCCCACGACGTCGTGGGCGCTGGCCTGTGCGTGGGGCCCCGACGGGGCCCAGGGCCTCCTGGAGTGGATGGGCATCCCGCCCCGCCACCAGGTCTCCCGGATGAGCATGCTCGACCACTCCTCGGAGGACACCAAGCTCGACGGCCTCGTGCTGCTCGACCTGCCCGACCACGACTCCACCGAGGTGTCACACCACCTCGAGATGGACCGGCTGATCAAGTACGCCGACCTCCTGGTGTGGGTCCTCGACCCGCAGAAGTACGCCGATGCGGCGATCCACGACCGTTACATCCGGCCCATGGCGTCCTACAGCGACGTCACGCTGGTCGTGCTCAACCAGATCGACCGGATCCCGTTCGAGCAGCGTGAGCGCGCACTGACCGACGTACGCCGGATCCTGGCCGACGAAGGACTCCCGGGCGTCCCGGTCATCGGAGTCTCGGCGACCCGCGGTGACGGCGTCGACGAGCTCAAGCGTGAGCTTGCGGCGCGCATCCGGGCCAAGTCGTCCGCCAAGGGACGCCTGGCCTCGGACATCGCGGCCGCAGCGGACGTCATGGTGCAGGTCGGCGGCTCCGCCGATGCCCCCGGCATCACCGACGTGGACCGGCGCGCCCTCGACGAGGCCCTGGTCGACTGCGCCGGCGTGCCGCAGGTCGTCGACGCCATCGCGGCATCGACCCGTCGGCAGGCGGCGCAGCTCACCGGCTGGCCGGTCGTCCGGTGGGCGGCGCGGCTGCGCACGGACCCGCTGGAGGACCTGGAGCTCGGTGAGGAGCTCTCGCCGTCGGCCCTCGCCCGCACCTCGGCGCCGACGACCGGCAACGTGCAGCGCGCCAATGCCGAGCTCGCGGTCCGTGAGCTCGCCGAGAAGGCAGCGGTCGGGCTGGAGCGGCCCTGGCGCGATGCCGTGCGCGATGCGCCCAGCCCGCCCGGCGAGGACATCGTCGACGAGCTCGACCAGGCCATCCGGGCCACCAGCTTCGAGGTTGCCAAGCCGGCCGTGTGGTGGCGGATCGTGCAGGTCGTCCAGCTCCTGGCCGTCGTCGCGGCCGTCGGCGGGCTGCTGTGGCTGATCGCGCAGGGCGTCACGAGCCTGTCCTCGGTCGAGCTGCCCGATCTCGGCGACGTCGCGGGCGTCCCGACCGCAGCCGCGGTCGTCATCGGGGCGGCGCTGCTCGGCATCGTCCTGGCGCTGGCCTCCCGTGTGGCGGCCGGCGTCTCCGGCAGCCGCAAGGCAGCCCGCGCGGATCGCGAGCTCCGCGACGCGATCGACACCGTCGCGACCCAGAAGGTCATCGCGCCGATCCAGGCCGAGCTGGACTCCTACCGGACCTACCGCACCGGGATCCTCGCCGCGCTCGACTGATCCTCCTCGCGCGGCGCGGAGCACCAGGCCGTGTGTCCACAGCGGAGGGGCGGCTCGACGCGTGTCCACAGGACCGCGCCGTGCGGTGGTCCGCCGAACGACCAGCGGGAACGCTGGAGGTCCCTCGAACCCAAGGAGCCTCCATGTCCAACGACAACGTCCTGACCTTCCACGGCCACGTCGGCACGCCGGTCGCGATCCGGGAGGGCTCGGCCGTCCCGTGGGTCCTGTTCCGGGTCGCGTCGACCCCCAGCCACTGGGACCAGGCGAGCCGATCCTGGCGCGAGCTGCCGACGACGTGGCTGTCGATCAAGGCCTTCCGCCAGCTCGCCCAGAACGCCGCGGAGTCGCTCAAGGTCGGTGACCCGGTCGTGGTGATCGGCCGGTTGCGGACCGAGACGTGGACGACCAAGGAGGGAGAGGCGCGCGAGAGCACCGTGGTCGAGGCGACGCTGATCGCCCATGACCTGGGCCGCGGTGTGACCGCCTTTCGCAAGGTCGACCGGCAGGCCGCGGCGGCGCCGGGATCCGACGGGACGGCCGAGGCGCTTGCCGAGCTCGAGGGCCAGACCTCCGCCGCCTGACCGCCGTGGGCCGGCCGCGGTGCTCTCGTTAGGCTTGCCGCATGGCCGAATACGTCTTCACCCTCCGCAACGTCCGCATGAAGCTGGGCGAGAAGCTCGTCCTCGACGACGTCACGCTCTCGTTCCTGCACGGCGCCAAGATCGGCGTGGTCGGCCCCAACGGCACCGGCAAGTCGACGCTGTTCAAGATCATGGCCGGGATGGTCCAGCCCAACAACGGCGACGCCATCAAGGACCCCGAGGCGACGGTCGGCATCCTGCTGCAGGAGCCGCCCCTGACCGAGGGCAAGACCGTGCTCGAGAACGTCGAGGAGGCCGTTGCCGAGATCAAGGGCAAGATCGACCGGTTCAACAAGATCAGCGAGGAGCTCGCCGATCCCGACGCCGACTACGACACCCTGCTGCCCGAGATGGGCGACCTGCAGACCGATCTCGACCACGCCAACGCGTGGGACCTGGACTCGCGCCTGGCGCAGGCCATGGACGCCCTCCGGTGCCCGCCGCCCGACGAGCTGGTCGACCACCTGTCCGGTGGTGAGCGCCGCCGCGTGGCCCTCTGCAAGCTCCTGCTCGAGCAGCCCGACCTGCTGCTCCTCGACGAGCCGACCAACCACCTGGACGCCGAGAGCGTGCTGTGGCTCGAGCAGCACCTCGCGTCCTACCCCGGCGCCGTCCTGGCGATCACCCACGACCGCTACTTCCTCGACAACGTCGCCGAGTGGATCCTCGAGCTCGACCGCGGCAAGACCCACCCCTACGAGGGCAACTACTCGACGTACCTCGAGACCAAGCAGCAGCGCCTCGTGGTCGAGGGCAAGAAGGACGCCAAGCGCGCCAAGATCCTCGCCAAGGAGCTGGAGTGGGTGCGGTCCAACGCCAAGGCCCGCCAGGTCAAGAACCAGGCCCGTCTGGGGCGCTACGAGGAGATGGCGGCTGAGGCCGAGCGCGCTCGCAAGCTGGACTTCGAGGAGATCAACATCCCGGCCGGCCCGCGGCTGGGCGATGTCGTCCTCAACGCCAAGGAGCTGCACAAGAGCTTCGGCGACCGCGAGCTGTTCGACGGCCTGACGTTCGACCTCCCGCGCGCCGGCATCGTCGGCGTCGTCGGCCCCAACGGCGTCGGCAAGTCGACGCTGTTCCGCATGATCGTGGGGGAGGAGACCCCCGACAGCGGGTCCCTCGAGGTCGGCCAGACGGTCAAGATCTCCTACGTCGACCAGGGTCGCGGCGGGATCGACGACAAGCTCAACATCTGGCAGCTCGTGTCCGGTGAGCTCGACTTCATCAAGGTCGCCAACTTCGAGGTCCCGAGCCGCGCGTACGTCGCGACGTTCGGCTTCAAGGGTCCCGACCAGCAGAAGCAGGTCAAGGTCATGTCGGGCGGTGAGCGCAACCGCCTCAACCTGGCGCTGACGCTCAAGATGGGTGGCAACCTGCTGCTGCTCGATGAGCCGACCAACGACCTGGACGTCGAGACGCTGCAGTCCCTCGAGGACGCGTTGCTGGACTTCCCCGGCTGCGCCGTCGTGGTGTCGCACGACCGGTGGTTCCTGGATCGCGTCGCGACGCACATCCTGGCGTGGGAGGGCAATGCCGACAACCCGGCCAACTGGTTCTGGTTCGAGGGCAACTTCGCCGACTACGAGATCAACAAGGTCGAGCGTCTCGGCGAGGAGGCAGCTCGCCCGCACAGCGTGACGTACCGCAAGCTGACCCGCGACTGACCCACCACCACCCAGCCCAGATTTGCGGATTTCTGCACCGTTCCGGTGAGCCGATTCGGCGCAAAGGTCCGCGAATCTGGGTCAGGCTGCCTGCCGGAGCGCCTGGCGGACCCGCGCCACGATCGTCCCCGGTCTCTTCATGTCCTCGGCGGTGATCACGACGACGCGCCAACCGGCCGCCTCGAGCTGCTCTCGCCGGAGGTGGTCCCACTGGCGTTGCTGGGCGTCGCGCTCGTGCTGCCATCCGTCGTACTCGACCAGCACCTTCCATCGCCGGAAGACCAGGTCTCCCCGGGCGAGCCATCTCCCGTGGTCGTCGGTGATATCGACGTTGACCTCGGGCTCGGGCAGTCCGGCACGATGGAGCTCCCACCGGACATTCGACTCCCGGACCGAGGCGACGCGCTCGCGGACGAGTGGCGCCACCCGCCGGGCCTTGCGGACACCGTCGAGATGCGAGGTGATGACGTACGCCCGCAGGTCGAGCAGGTCGACCGCGCCCGTCCCGACGAGCCAGTCGCCGGCCGCCACCAGGTCGCGCTCCGAGAGGATCGTGGCGACGTCCACGAACGTTCGGCGCGGACCGAGCGAGGGTATGCCGTCCACCTCGATGGGGTTGAGCCGCGCCTGCCGACGGTGAAGGACGATGCCCGCTCGCTCGATCTCGATCCACGTGCTGATCGAGAAGTGCAGTGGCAGCGCCGGGCCCAGCTCCAGGCCACGGAGGCGGAGCGCCGTGGTGTGGCTGGCGACGGACCCTGCCGGCAGGACGAGGAGAGCCGCCTCGACCCGGAGCCGGAAGGTCGGGGCGGTGTCCGCCGTGCGGTAGACGCCGGATCGGATCATCGCGAACCGCGAGCTCTGGAGCGATCGGCGGGTGAGGCCGGCCAGCTCTGCGTCAGCGACCGTGAAGGCGCGGCCGCGCAGGTGTGCCGGGACGGCGTACATGCACCGAGGTTGCCGGTCCTGACGAGATCACGAGCGACGCGGGCGCGTACCTGTGGACGGACGGGGACGGGCCTAACGCCTGTGGACCCCGAAAAGCGGAGTCCTGCACCGTCTGAGCGGCCCGCTGCGGTGCAGATCTCCGCACATCTGGGCTGGGTCAGAAGGTCTTGCCGTGGAGCTGCTCGACGACCTTCTGCATGATGCGGCCCATGGCCTCGAGGTCCTCGGCGCCGGCGGCCTGGATGAGGTAGTCGTGCACGCCGCGGACGTGGGTGTGGGCGGCCTGCTCCAGGACGCTGAACCCATGATCGGTCAGCACCGCTGAGACCCCGCGTCCGTCCTCGGAGCACTGACCGCGCTGCACGATGCCCTCGCGCTCGAGCCGCGCGATCGTGTGGGTCACGCGGCTGCGGGAGTGGGACACGGCGTCCGCGAGCTCGGCCATGCGGATCGACCGGTCGGGCGACTCGGACAGCCGAACGAGGATCTCGTACTCGGGCATCGACAGGCCGTGGGCGGTGCGCAGATCCCGGTCGAGGCGATCCATGAGGACCGTGGTGCCACCGAGGAACGCGCGCCAGACGCGCTGCTGATCGGTGTCGAGCCACGGTGTGTCGGTCATGGTCTCCATGTGATCCATCCTACTGTGTGAGAGTCGTTGTTGAATGTTCAACATCGTGCTAGAGTCTATCTAGTTGAACCGTCAACTACAAACTTCCCGAGGAGAACACATGAGCACGAGCACCGTAGTCAGCACCGGTACGTGGGTCCTGGATCCCAGCCACACCGAGATCGGTTTCACCGTCCGTCACCTGGTCAGCAAGGTTCGCGGCAAGTTCGAGACCTTCGAGGGCACGATCGTCAGCGCCGAGGACGTCACCGCGTCGACCGTCAACGTGTCGATCGACCTGGCCTCGGTCAACACCGGCACCGCCGACCGCGACGCTCACCTGCGCTCGGGTGACTTCTTCAACGCCGAGGAGAACCCGAAGATGACCTTCGTGTCGACCGGCATCGTGCACAAGGGCGACTCGGACTTCGTCGTCACCGGCGACCTGACGATCAAGGGCGTGACCAAGTCGGTCGAGCTCGTCACCGAGTTCCTCGGCGAGGGCGGCGACCCGTGGGGCGGCACCCGCGTCGGCCTCGAGGCCACCACGCAGATCAGCCGCAAGGAGTTCGGCATCGACTTCAACATCCCGGTCGAGGGTGCTGACAAGCTCATGATCGGCGACAAGATCACGATCAACATCGTCGCCGAGGCCGTCCTTCAGGCCTGAGGCAGCTAGCGCCGGCTGGCCATGCGGATGGCCAGCTCGGCGTGCAGCGTGGCGAGCTCGTGGCCGGATCGTGATCCGCCCGGCTCGAACCATCGCACCAGATCGACGCCCAGGGACAGCAGCGAGAACGCGGTCCCCGGCACGTCATCGACATCCAGGACGCCCTGGTCGACACCGTCGGCCAGGGCGTCCTGCATCGTCCGCTCGATGCTGCGGCGAATCGTGGCGACCTCGGCCCGGTGCTCCGGCGTCAGCGCGTGGTACTCGTACTGCACGATCCGGCCGACCCGGCTGTGATCGGCGTGCCAGAGGCTGAACTGGTAGATCATCGTCCGGAGCCGCTCGACCGGGTCGGTCTCGGAGGCGGCGGCGCGCTGGATGACGTCGAGCGCCGAGCGGTGGCCCTCGAGGCTCACCGTGAACAGCAGGCTCTCCTTGGAGTCATGGTGGACGTAGACCGCCGCGGGGCTCATGCCGGCCCGCGCCGCGATGTCGCGCGTCGTCGTGCCGTGGAATCCCTTTTCGGCGAACGCCTCCACGGCGGCGTTGATCAGCCTCTCGCGTGCCGTGATCGTCGTCATGGTGCACCTCTCCTCGGTTGACAGCATGGCGGAGTCCTTGCATGCTAAGCAAGCGCTTAGTGAGCGCGTCCCCATCTTTTCCACGCTCTTCCAGCACGAGGTGTCACCCATGAAGCGGACGATCTTCGACGAGGACCACGAGGCGTTCCGCGCCTCCTGCGCTGCCTTCCTGACCAAGCACGTCGAGCCCCACCTCGAGTCGTACCTCGAGCACAAGGCGCTCCCGCGCGACTTCTGGCTCGCGGCCGGTGCCGAGGGCTTCCTCGGGCTCGAGATCCCGGAGGCGTTCGGCGGCTCCGAGGCCGATGACTTCCGGTTCAACGCGGTCTGGGACGAGGAGCTCAGCAGGCTCAACGCCGCGCTGGCCTCGTGCGTCGCCATCCACACCGACATCGCGGTGCCCTACCTCGTCGACCTCGGCACCGACGAGCAGAAGCAGCGCTGGCTGCCCGGCTGCGCGACCGGCGAGATCCTCACCGCGATCGCGATGACCGAGCCCGGCGGCGGCTCCGACCTGGCCGCGCTCAAGACCACCGCGGTCCGCGACGGTGACCAGTGGGTCGTCAACGGCTCCAAGACGTTCATCACCAACGGCTTCTCGGCCGACCTGGTCATCACCGCGGTGCGCACGTCGCCCGACAAGGGCGCCAAGGGCATCAGCCTGTTCGGCATCGAGGCGACCGACCCCGGCTTCAGTCGCGGCCGCAAGCTCGACAAGGTGGGCCAGAGCGAGGCCGACACCGCTGAGCTGTTCTTCGAGGATGTACGCCTGGGTGACGACCGCCTGATCGGCGAGGTCGACCAAGGCTTCATCTACATGATGCAGCGGCTCCCGCAGGAGCGGATCAGCTGCTCGGTCTCGAATGTCGCCCACGCCAAGCAGATCCTGGCCGAGACGATCCAGTACGCGCACGACCGGCAGGCGTTCAAGCAGCCGATCGGCAGCCTGCAGCACAACAAGTTCCTGCTGGCCGAGCTCGTGACCAAGATCGAGGTCGCCGAGGCGTACGTCGACGCGGCGGTCCTCGCCCACACCCGGGGCGAGGCGACCGCGACCGACGCGGCGAAGGCCAAGTGGTGGTCCTCCGAGATCCAGAACGACGTCCTCGACCACTGTGTCCAGCTCCACGGCGGCTATGGCTTCATGAACGAGTATCGCGTCGCCCGCGCCTGGCGGGACGCCCGCGTCAGCAAGATCTGGGCGGGCTCCAACGAGATCATGAAAGAGCTCATCGGCCGCGACCTGGGCTTCTGAGCACCGCTCCATCACCCCTCGAAAGGCACCGAAATGCCCGAAGCAGTCATCGTCTCAACCGCCCGCTCGCCGATCGGCCGCGCCGGCAAGGGATCGCTCAAGGACATGCGTCCTGACGACCTCACCGTCCAGATGGTCGAGGCGGCCCTCGCCAAGATCCCCGCGCTGGACCGCAAGGACATCGTCGACCTGCACCTCGGCGTCGGCCAGCCGGCCGGGGAGTCGGGCAACAACCTCGGCCGCATCGTCTCGGTGCTGGCGGGCCTGGACCACGTCCCCGGCGTGACGGTCAACCGCTACTGCTCCTCGAGCCTGCAGACGACGCGCATGGCGTTCCACGCGATCAAGGCCGGCGAGGGCGACGTGTTCCTCTCGGCCGGTGTCGAGACCGTCAGCCGGTTCGGCGCGGGCATGGCCGACATCGCCGACGCGTTCAACCCCGTGTTCGACGAGGCGATCCAGCGCACCGACCGGCGCGCCCAGGGTGGCGCAGAGGCCTGGCACGATCCCCGCCAGGACGGCACGCTCCCCGATGCGTACATCG
>NZ_JAOPXQ010000277.1 GCF_025965075.1 Aeromicrobium sp. | reverse complement strand
CGGGTCGTGCACATCGCGCCCGGGCCGACCCCGACCTTGTCGTTGTCGGCGCCCGCGGCGACGAGGTCGCGCACGCCCGCCGCCGACACGACGTTGCCCGCCGCGACGGGCACCCGGGTGCCGGTCGCGGCGGTGTGGGCGTCCCGCGCGGCCACGACCAGCGGCAGGGCCTCGAGCATCTTGTCCTGGTGACCGTGCGCGGTGTCGACGACGAGGACGTCGACGTCCATCGCGAGCAGCGCAGCGGCCTTGCCGGCGACGTCACCGTTGATGCCGACCGCCGCCCCGATCACGAGCCGCCCCGCCGCGTCGACGGCGGGCTCGTAGATCGTGGAGCGGAGCGCCGCCTTGCGGGTCAGGACCCCCGCGAGCAGGCCGCCGTCGACGACGGGAGCGAAGTCGATGTGTCGGACCGACATCTCGTTGAAGCAGTCCCGCGGGTCGGCGCCGGCCTCGAACGTCAGGATGTCGGTCGTCATGACCTCCCGCACCTGGGCGAAACGGTCGATCTCGGCACCGTCCCGCTCGGTGACGATCCCCAGCACCTTGCCGTCCTCGACCACGACCACGGCCCCGTGCGCACGCTTGCCCAGCAGGCTCAGCGCCTCGCCGACCGTCGTGGTGGGGCCCACCGTCACGGGGGTGTCGTAGACCGTGTGGGCGCCCTTGACCCGCGAGACGGTGCGCTCGACGATGTCGAGCGGGATGTCCTGGGGGATGATCGCGATGCCGCCGCGCCGGGCGATCGTCTCGGCCATCCGCCGGCCCGAGATCGCGGTCATGTTGGCGACGACCAGCGGCAGGGTCGCGCCGGTGCCGTCCGCCGTCGACAGGTCGACGTCGAACCGGCTCGTGACGTCGGAGCGCCCCGGCACCATGAAGACGTCGTTGTACGTCAGGTCGTACGAGGGCTGCAGGTCATTGAGGAACTTCACGGATCAACCCTACGGGTGAACGCCGAGGGCGTCCCGGTCTCAGCGACCCTGTCGGACCAGGGCGAGGCGACGCTCGAGCTGCTCGTGGACGTTCTGCGCCCAGCCGGCCGAGCTGGTCCGTCGGCCCAGCGCGCGGCTGACGTCGGACATGTGGGCGAGCCGCTCGGGGCCGACGGTGCTCATGCGCGCCATCGCCCCGGCGAGGGCGTCGGCGTCGTCACTCGGCACGATCCAGCCGTTCTGCCCGTCCTGCACGTAGACGGGTCCGCCCCCGACCAGGTCCGTCGTGACGATCGGCAGGCCGCTGACGGCGCCCTCGTGGATCACGACCCCGAACGGTTCGATGCGGGACGGGACGACCAGCGCCGACGCCGTCCGCATCAGGTCGGCGACCTCGTGCGGCTGGCGGAAACCGAGCAGCTCGACCCCGTCGATGCCCTCGAGCTCGGCGGCCATCTCGCCGAGTCCGAGGACCTGCAGGTCCCACGGATCGTCGACCAGCGTGCGGTAGCGACGGTAGGCCTCGGCGAGGACGTCGGCACCCTTGTGGTGCACGAGCCGCAGGCCGGCCAGGAACCGGCGGCGGGACGTCAGCTCCTCGCCGGTGCGCGCCGGAGACCCGAACAGCGTCGTGTCGGCCGACAGGGACCCGCGGATGACGTCCGCCCCGCCGAAGCCGAGGCGGCGGGCGAAGAACTCGGTCCGGTCGCTCGGCACCATGACGGCGTCGAACAACGGCTTGACCCACACCGGCGCAACGGCTCGTCCGACCCACTGGCGGACGGTGTTGCGCCACAGGTTGTCCATCCAGAGGACCCGCAGGGTGCCGGCGGGCAGGGACTTCATGGCGGCGCGGTACGGCCGGTCGTGCCACGAGTGCATCAGGACCGCGTCGGGACGGAACCGGGCCAGCACGTCGTCGATCTCCCCGGGTGCGGGTTCGCCGTGCCACACGTGCTCGGTGGCGTACTGGGCGAGCGTGTGGGTCGCGTACGCGGTGTCGCGGTCGACCGGCTCGTGGACGACGAGTATCTCGACCCCCCGCCCGGCGAGCAGCCGGCAGGCGGCGTCGTTGTAGCCGGTCCAGCCGACCGTGAGGATCGCGATGCGCATGGGTCGACTCAGCGGGTCGCCTCGACGGCGAGCTGCACGCCGCCCTCGTCGGCCCGTTGGTCGAGGCCCGCCAGCTCGGGGTGGCCGCTGCGCCCGTGCGTCGAGTGCACGATGTCGGTGAACCCGGCCCGGTCGAGCTCGGAGGCGAGCGTGTCGAAGTCGAACAGGTAGCCCGTGTGGTGGCCGAACGACGCGATCGGGATGCGCACCCAGTCGATCGGGTGGTCGACCGTCAGCCCCATCCGCTCGTAGACCTTCGCCCCGGGGTCCCCCTTGGGAGCCGATCCGGCGAGGTACTTGTCGACATGTGCCCTCAGGTCCGGGGTGACGAGGCGGATCACGCCGCCGGGCTGCAGGCAGCGGTAGGCCTCGGCCAGCAGGGTCCGCGTCCCCTCGAGCGAGATGTGCTCGATGACGTTGTCGGAGTAGATGTGGGAGATGCTCGCGTCCGGCACCGGCCACCGCGTCGTGACGTCGAGGTAGTGGCGGGTCACGGCGTTGACGTTGGTCACGAGCCATCCCTCGCGGGCCACCAGACCACCGATCTCGAGCTTGAACGGTCGGGGTGCCGATGCCACGGCACGCTGGGTGCGACGACGGGCGAGGGGAGTGTTCACCGCGAGGACCGGAGGTCGGACGAGGGCACGCACGAGGGAGTTCACGGGAGCACCTTAGCGCCCGGCCGCACCGCGCGGGGGCCATGGGAAAAGGTCGTTTTCGTCCGTGCCCTCGGCGCCTCTCGCTCGTTGGTAGGGTGCCGACGCATCCCGTGTGGGTGACGAAAAATGGAGGGTCCTGGAGCGCGCATGACGAACCCCCGCACCACGACCTTGCTCGTGGAGCCCGACCCCACCGGGCACCACTTCCAGGCGGTGGCCGCCGTGACCCGTGTCGCGAGCGAGTCGGGCCCCGTCGTCCTCCTGACGCTGCGTGGGGCGTCGGCCGAGCCGTCCTACGAGGTCTACCTCGCCGCCGACGTGCGGTCCGGGCGGCTCGTGGTCCACGAGGTCTTCGAGGGCAAGGTGCCGTCGACCGCCGAGATGGCGCGCGTCGCCGCGACGTGGTGCCGGCGGGCCGACGTCCCGGTCGGCACGCTGATGCTGATGGACGGCGACCAGGCGCTCAAGCGTTGGTGGTACGTCGCCCGGCCGCTGCTCCGGGGCCTCGCGCACCGGCCACGGGTCATCTTCATGCTGACCCGCTACCCGGCCCGGCTCGCCCTGACCGACCTGACGGGCTGGCGCCTGCGCGCTCCCAAGGCGGCGCTGGTCGTGGCGGCACGGTTGACCGGCACGTTGCACCGGGCCGTCGGGTTCTCCGGACGCGAGGACACCGCTGCGGGCTGGCTCGTCAAACGGGTCCGGGACCCGCACTACTCGTCGGCGCACTCCCGCGACCGGGCCACGTGGCGCGCCGAGCTCGACCTGCCCGCCGACCGTCACCTGGTGGGCGTCTTCGGCGCACTCGGCGAGCGCAAGAACGCCCCCCTGATCCTCGACGCGATCAAGGCGGCCGGGCTCGACGCCGATCTCGTGCTGGCGGGTGTCTTCCAGCCTGAGGTCCGCGCCTGGGTCGATGACCTGGACGACGCCGACCGGGCCCGGGTCATCGCGCGCGACGGCTTCCTCAGCAACGAGGAGCTCGACCGGTTCGTGGCGGCGGTCGACGTCGTCCCGCTCGCGCTGACCAACAACGGCCCCAGCGGCATCATGGGCAACGCCGAGGCGGCCGGGGTCCCGGTCGTGACGACGGGGTCGACCGTCCGGGCCCGCGAGGTGCGGGCCACCGGAGCCGGGCTGGCCTGCGACTTCACCGCCGAGAGCATCGGCGCCGCGATGCGCCAGGTGCTGCACGGGCCGTTCACGATGCCCGCCGGGATCGCGGGCGGCGAGGTGACGGCCGACGAGTTCGGCCGGGTCCTGCTGGGCGTGGCACCACGATGAAGGAGCGTCGCGCATGAGCGCACGACTGAAGGTCGTCCACACCGTGCTGGAGAGGCTGGGCCGGCGGGGCTTCGAGGTCCGGCGGCACTCCGCGACCCGCCGCCAGGCCGTGCTGACCCGGCACGGCGTGGACCTCGTGCTCGACGTCGGTGCCGCCGACGGCGGCTACGGCACGTCGCTGCGGTCGTTCGGCTACACCGGGGCGATCGTGTCGTTCGAGCCGCAGGCCGCGGCGTTCGCCCGCCTCGGCGAGACGATCGCCGGCGACCCGCGCTGGACCGCCCGGCACCTCGCGCTGGGTGCGGAGGCCGGAGAGGTCGAGATGTTCATCGCCTCCAACAGCACCAGCAGCTCGATCCTGCCGATGCTCGACTCGCACGTTGCGGCGGCGCCGTCGGTCCGCTACGTCGGGACCGAGACCGTGACGGTGTCGCGCCTCGACGACGAGACCGCCCCGCTGCTCGACGCGTACGCGCACCCGTTCCTCAAGATCGACACGCAGGGCTTCGAGCGGGAGGTGCTCGCCGGCGGCTCCGACACCGTCGCGGCGTGCGTCGGCCTGCAGCTCGAGCTGTCGCTCGTCCCGCTGTACGACGGCGGGATGCTGATCGACGAGGCGGTCGGCTGGGCGTACGACCACGGCTTCCAGATGGTGGGCCTCGAGCAGGGCTACGCGGCGCCGACCGGGGAGATCCTGCAGATCGACGGTGTCTTCGTCAGAGACGCCGCGACGGCATGATCGGCCGTAGTAGCGTTCGTCCGGTGTCGACCGCGCCCGCCTCGTCAGCCTCCGACCAGCTCGGGTTCAGCCAGCTGGTGTTCTCCGACCTGGACCGCTACCGACCCGGTGGCAGGCAGAGCTGGCTCCGTGTCCTGCTGCGCGTCCCGAGCATCCCGGGCCTGCTCGCCTCGATCATCCTGCGGGCCCAGCAGTGCCTGTTCCGCGCCGGCCACGTGAGGCTGGCACAGTCGCTGCGCACGCTCGGCAACGTGCTGGTCGGGGCCGACTTCGGCGCCGGGATGCGGGTCGGCCGGGGCTTCATGATGGCCCATCCCGTCGGGGTCACGATCGGCTTCGGCCTCGTGATCGGCGACGACGTGACCTTCGCCGGGGGAGTGACCGCCGCCGCCCGCCACTACGACGCGAAACCGGGCCAGGACCAGGAGTTCGCGACGATCTGCGACGGTGCAGTGATCGGCGCCAACGCGGTCCTGGTCGGCGGGGTGCGCATCGGCCGGCACGCGATGGTCGGCGCCAACTCGGTCGTCCTCAAGGACGTCGCCGACGGCGCCGTCGTCATGGGCTCACCCGCCCGCCAGGTCGGCACCAGGGAGGTCCCCACATGAGTCACGACACCGCCGCCTACGACCCGGCACCGCACTACGACCGCATCACGGCCGCCTGGCAGCTGCTGCTGGGCGACGAGCTGCACTACGGCCTCTTCGCGACCGGCGACGAGCCGTTGGACGTCGCGACCCGCGCCCTGACGACCCGCATGATGGCCGGCGGCCGGCTGGCCGGGTCGAGCCCCGACGGCGCGCCCCTGCGGGTCCTCGACGTGGGCTGCGGGTCGGGGGCACCGGCGTGTGACCTGGCCACCGAGACGGGGGTCGAGGTCGTCGGCATCACGACGAGCGCCGTCGGAGTCGACACGGCCCGGGCCCGTGCCGCCGCGCTCGGCCTGGCCGGCGTGACCTTCGAGCAGCGCGACGGCACCGACAACGGCTTCGGCGACGCCGAGTTCGACCGCGTCTGGGTGCTGGAGTCCTCCCACCTGATGCGGGACAAGGACGCGCTGGTCTCCGAGTGCGCCCGGGTGCTGCGACCCGGGGGCCGGCTCGTCCTGTGCGACCTCGTCCGCTGGCGGGAGATCCCGTTCAGCGAGGTCCGCGAGCGGCGGGTCGACTTCGCGGTCCTGCGCGAGGCGTTCGGCGACGCCCA
Source organism: Aeromicrobium sp. (assembly GCF_025965075.1). Classification (GTDB taxonomy): domain Bacteria; phylum Actinomycetota; class Actinomycetes; order Propionibacteriales; family Nocardioidaceae; genus Aeromicrobium. Next base: position 14,360 of record NZ_JAOPXQ010000277.1, on the reverse strand, counting down.
CTTCCGGTCGCTGGATGACTACGCCGCCCTGGCCGCGGCCCACGGGCTCGTCGTCGACCGCAGCGACGACCTGACCGCCGCGACCCTGCCGACGTTCGACCGGTGGCGCGCCAACGCCGCGACCCACCGCGACGAGGTGGTCGGGCTGATCGGCGTCGAGGGGCACGAGGCCTTCGTGCGCTCGTGCGACATCCTCGAGGCGTTCTGGCGCGACGGCACGTTCGGCTACGGGCTCATCTCGGCGACCAAGCCGTCGTGACACCTGGCCCCCCGCGTCGTTGATCAAGCGGTGGGCCAGCCCACCCCGATCCCAAGGAGACACAGCGCCCCATGAGCACCTCGCCCGCAGCAGTCCAGCAGACCGTGGTCGACTTCCTCACCCTGACGGCGAAGATGCGCGACGACTTCACCCCCGACATGCCGCTGTACGCCGGCGGGGTGGGGCTCGACTCCCTGGAGACCGCCGAGCTGTCCGCGACCCTCGAGGACGAGCACGGCAGCGACCCGTACTCGACCGGCGAGATGCCGCAGACGCTCAACGAGATCCTCGCGTTCTACGCCGTGGCTCCCGCCGAGGCCTGAGCGCGCCTTGTTCGAGCTCCTGCACCGGGTCGCCCAGGAGGAGCCCGGGCGTGTCGCGGTCCTGACCCACACCGACTCGCGGACGTACGCCGACCTGGTCGCGGACGCCCGTCGCGTCGCGGCGGCGCTGCGGCGAGAGGGCACCACCCGGTTCGCCGTCGTCGACCACGAGGCGTCCGTCGTCGTGCCGCTCGTCGCCGGTGCCGCGCTGGCCGGGGTCGAGGTCTGCCAGTACCCACCGGTCGACCCGGCCGAGGTCGCCGACCTGCTCGCCCGGTTCGACCACGACGTGCTGGTGACCGACCGCACGGACCTCGCCGGCCTCGGGGCGCGGGTCCTGCCGTCGTCGGCGCTCATCGGGGGCCCGGACGACGAGGCGCCGGACGCGCCCGTGTCCCGGCCGCACCTGGTCCTCACGACCGGCACGACCGGCGCCCCCCGCGGCGTCCGGCACGACTGGAGCCGCCTCCTGCGCAGCGCCGACCGGGTCAAGCCGGCCGCGGGGGAGCGGTGGCTGCTGGCGTACGGGCTGCACCAGTTCGCCGGGCTGCAGATCCTGCTGCACGTGCTCGCCGCGGGCGCGACCCTCGTGGCCCCGGCCCCGCGCCGTCCCCGGGAGGGCCTCGCCGCGATGCGCGCGCTCGGCGTGACCCACGCGAGCGCCACCCCGACCTACTGGCGGTTCCTCCTCGCCGAGATGCGCTCCGATGGCGCAGAGGTGCCCCTGCTGCGCCAGGTCACGCTGGGCGGCGAGGCGATCCCCGGACCGCTGCTCGGCGACCTGCAGCGGGCCTTTCCCGACGCTGCGATCTCGCAGGTCTACGCCGCCTCCGAGTTCGGCTCGACCGGATCGGTGCGCGACGCCCGGCCTGGGCTCTCGACCGCGGTCCTGGACCGCGGCGACGACGCCGACGTCGACATGCGGATCGTCGACGGCGAGCTGTGGATCCGCTCCCGCACCGGCATGCTCGGCTACCACGGTGAGCCCGAGGTCGACGCCGACGGCTGGCGCGCGACCGGCGACCGGGTCGAGGTCGAGGGCGACCGCATCCTGTTCCGCGGCCGGACCTCCGAGATCATCAACGTCGGCGGCGTCAAGGTGCACCCGCTCCCGATCGAGGAACGCGTGTCGGCGATCCCCGGGGTCGACATGGCCCGGGTGTTCGGCCGCCCCAACGCCATGACCGGCGCGATCGTCGCGCTGGAGGTCGTGGCCGCGCCCGGCGCCGACCCGGCCGGGCTCAAGGCCGCGATCCGCGCCGCGTGCGCCGACCTCGCCCCCGCCGCCCAACCCCGCAGCATCCGCTTCGTCGACGACATCGTCACGGCGGGCAGCAAGATCGTCAGGAGAGACATCCAGTGAGCAGTGAACCGCGCGTCGTCATCGTCACCGGCGGGAGCCGGGGCCTCGGGGCCGGCATCGTCGAGTCCTATCTCGGCTCCGGCGACCGGGTCGCGGCCTGCGCCCGCTCGGTCACGCCCGAGGTCGAGGCGTGGCGGCGGAGCCACCCCGACCACTTCCTGTTCGCGACCGCCGACCTGTCGAGCTCGGCGGACGCCAAGGCGTTCGTCGACGAGGTCGTCGCCCGCTGGGACCACGTCGACGTCCTGATCAACAACGCCGGGGTCGCGCGGGACGGGATCCTGGCGATGGCGTCCGACGAGGACATCGACGTCGTCGTCGACCTCAACATCAAGGGCACCCTCTACATGTCGCGGCTGGTCAGCCGGCGCATGCTGGCCCGACGGTCCGGGTCGATCGTCAACATCTCCTCGATCGTCGGCCGGTCGGGCTACCGCGGCCTCGGCGTCTACAGCGCGACGAAGGCCGCGCTCGACGGGCTCACCCGGTCGATGTCACGTGAGCTGGGCTCGCGGGGCATCACGGTCAACGGCATCGCGCCGGGCTACCTCAAGACCGAGATGAGCCACGGCCTCGACGAGGCCCAGATGGGGCAGATCGTCCGGCGGACACCGGCCGGCCGGCTGGGCGACCCCGACGACATCGCCCGGGTGTGCCAGTTCCTGACCGATCCGCGCAACGACTACCTGACCGGTCAGGTCATCGTGGTGGACGGCGGACTCACGAGCTGACGCCGACGGCGGCCCGTGGTCCGCGGCGGATCACGGCGCCCAGGCCCAGGCAGCTCAGCAGCCCGGCGACGACGAGGCTGACGCCGACGCCCACGAGGCTGTCCTGCTGGGCCGCGGCGACGATGCCGACCAGCAGGACCGGCAGCACGGCGAGCTCGATCCACGAGGCGATCCCGCCCCGCCCCTGACCCTGCAGGACCGCGATCAGGACGCTGCGCAGCGCCAGCAGGCCGTCGGCGACGATCAGCCAGCGGGCGCACGCCACCGCGCCGACGAACTCGTCACCGAACGCCAGGCGGATGACGGGCTCCACGACGACCTCGAGGCCGCCGACGATGACGACGACGAGCCCGATCGTGATCCCGACCCACCGCCGGACGACGGCGCGCTGGGCGCCCGGATCGGCGTGGTGCATCGCGACCCGGGGCAGGACGATGACCCGCACGGCGTTGCTGACCAGCCGGCACAGGTTGGACACCGCGAGCGCCGTCGCGAACAGGCCGAGGGAGACCGTGCCGAGCAGCCCGCCGACGAGGATCCGGTCGAGCCCCAGCCCGTCGAGCGGCCGGACGCTGCTGACGTAGTTGCGCCGGGCCTCCGACCACACCGCGGCCTCCGGGATCTCCTCCCCACCACCCCGGGCCGGCAACAGCTGGGCCCAGGACAAGGCGACACCGAGCAGTCCCGTCGCGACGTACGCGACCAGGACGTCGTACGCGCTCCAGCTCCAGCCGGCGACCGCGACGGCGACCAGGACGACCGTGAACGCGCCCTGCGGGACCAGCGCGACCCACGCCATCCGGACGAAGCGCCCCTCACCCTGCAGGCAGCCCGCGAGGACTTGGAACACCAGGGTCTGGAACGTCATGACGAAGACGATGACGGCGGTCGCCAGCACCTCACCGCCGTCGGCGTCCTGCAGGACCGGCACCAACGCCGACGCGACGGCGCAGGGCACCAGGACGAGCCACGCCCGGCGGCGGGCAGTGCCCGCGAGAGCGTCCCGGGCGGCGACCTGCCGCTCGGCCACGAGCTTGGTCAGCGCGGCGGGGAGACTCCCACCGAGGGTCAGCTGGGAGGCGAACATGCTGACGGCGACGACGAGCGCGACCAGGCCGCGGCCCTCGACGCCGAGCAGTCGGGCCATGACGATGCCGGTCACGAGGGTCAGGAGCTGCAGACCGAAGGTCGCGCACACGATCAGGACGAACGCGAACCGGTCGCGCATCTGCGGACGGACGGCGCTGGCCTCGCTGAGCTCCTCCGACACCCGTAGAGCATACTGTCCCCGATCGCCCGCCCACGGCAGAAAGCTGCCGCGATGACGCCGAGCCTCGGGAGCCCGTGAATGCCGACACCCCTACCGCTCCCGCTCCGTGTCCTCGTCAAGGGCGCGTCGACCGTCAACTGGGTCTCGTGGATGGGTGGTCCACGGGAGGACTTCATCTTCCCGCGGGTGATCCAGGAGCAGCTCCTCGCAGGGGGCAGGCCCACCGAGGTCCAGACCATCACCATGACGTCCGAGCGGACCTCGTCGATCCTGGGCACCTGGCAGGCGGAGGTCCTGGGCTACTCGCCCGACGTCATCGTGCTGGTCTACGGACACTACGAGACGATCCACCTGTTCATCCCCCGCTGGCTCGAGGTGCACGCCAACAGCCTGCGGTGGGCCCCCCGGCGGATCGGGTCGGCCTATCGCCGGCTCGTCCTCCGGCCGGCCTGGAAGGCACTCGCGCGGGCGCAGGCCAAGGTCGACTCGATCCTGCCGCCCACCCTGCGACGGGGCCGCCCCCGCCAGGTCGCGGCGGACCTCGAGCGCTACATCTCCCACGTGCAGGGCGTCGGCAGCCCCCTCGTGCTCGTGTTCGAGCTGCTGCCTCCCGGCAGCCGCTACCGGACCTGGTTCCCAGGCATGGCGCGGCGCATCGAGGTCATGAACGACACCCTGCGGACGATGGTCGAGGGCATCGGCCGGGACGACGTCCGGTGGTTCCCGGTCACCCCCCTGGTCGACGAGCACGTCGCCGGCGACATCGACCGGGCCATCCCGGACGGGTTCCACTACTCGCCCCAGATGCACCGGCACATCGGCACGGCGCTGGCCCGGGAGATCGACGCCTGGGCCGCGACACAGAATCATCTGACGAGGGCCCGAGAAGCGCTCTGAGGGCGGCCCGAATTCCGTACTATCGTCCCCATGCCCACTCCCACTCCGCAGTCAGCCAAGCAGCGGGCCGCCCGGTTCCTGCCGGGTCCCGTCGTCGAGTCGCTCGACCAGGTCGTGTTCGGCTTCCGCAGGCTGCGCATCCGGACCGCCCAGCGCTTCTTCGGCCTGCTCGGCTTCAACATCGTCAAGAAGGACGACTACTACTCGACGCTGCCGGTGCTCGCGGAGATCGAGCAGACCCGGGCCCGGTGGGACCGTCCCAGCGAGCTCGTCGGCATCGACATCGACGTCCCGACCATGATCGCGACCCTCGAGGGGCTCACCGAGCGGTGGGAGGAGGAGTACGCCGCGGTGACCGGCGACTACCTCACCAACACGACCCGCGGCTTCGGTCCCGGCTACCCGCAGCTCGACGCCCGGACGCTCTACTACACGCTGCGCGAGCACAAGCCGGCCCGCTACCTCGAGATCGGCTCGGGGCTGTCGACGTACTACGCGTCACTCGCAGCCGAGCGCAACGCCGCTGACGGGTCACCCCTGCAGATCACCTGCATCGAGCCGTACCCGTTCGACGCCCTGCGCACGATCGACAACTTCGAGCTCGTCGAGGGCTTCGTGCAGGACGTCCCGCTGGCGACGTTCGAGGCGCTCGAGGACGGGGACGTCCTGTTCATCGACTCGTCCCACGCGCTCAAGATCGACAGCGACGTGGCGTTCCTCTTCCTCGAGGTGCTCCCGCGGCTCAAGCCCGGCGTCATCGTGCACATCCACGACGTGCACTTCCCGTTCAACGGGCCGTTCCCGGCCGACACGTGGCTCTTCGGGGAGCGGTGGCCGGTGTACTGGAACGAGGCGATGGTCGTCCAGATCTTCCTGGCGCACAATGCGGCGTACCGCGTCCTGCTGTCGACCCCGATGATCCGCCACGAGGACGAGGGCGTCCTCAAGAGCCTGTTCGGCGACTACACGCCGCTGGCGTCCGACGCCAACCCGTCCTCGTCCCTCTGGCTGCGCCGCGTGCCCTGACGCGCCGGCCCCCCGGCCGCTACACGGCAAGCAGCTCCTCGACCGCTGAGAGCACGGCGTGCGGGCAGAGCTTGATGTCGTCCTGCACCCCCAGCATGCGCTCCTGCGGCCGGTCGGGCACGACACGGTCCGCCACGAGGTAGCGGTACACCGAGTCCTCGATGTTGTCGGTGATGGCCCAGAAGCCGGGGTTGAGGTAGCGCGGCGAGAACAGCTCGAGCACGCGGACGCCGGCCGGCGCGAAATTGAGGTTCACGAGACCTGCGCCGTGCGGTGCCACGACGACCTCCGCTGCGGCGAAGTGATCGATCTGCTCCTGCACCGTGACGGCTCCCGGGTCGAAGCGAACGAAGCCCAGCGGCTCGAGCAACGCCAACAGCTCTGCTTCGCGAACCAAGCGGCGGGTGTTCCGCGCACGGCCACGGGTGACGTACAGACGCTTCGGGCGCTCCCGGACCCGCTGCGCGGGAAGCGTGTCGCGCAACCACTGCGTGATCCAGGGGGGCGCGAGGGTCTGCTGGTTGTTGAGACACGGCACGAGGAGACGCTCCGCCCGGATGCTCAGATGCTTGGTGGGCTCGATCAGCTCGAAGTCGTCCAACCCGGTCATGGCCAGCAGCTGCCTGTCCCACGCGGTGCGGTGGCTGACGACGATCGCGCCGGGCCGCGTCCCGGGCATGGTCTCCTGCAGCACACCCCAGCGAGGCAGGGTGTCCATGATCGAGTGGTAGTAGTTGCGGCCCGAGGCCGGCGACGCCAACGAGAGGACGACTCCGTCCACACGCGTCGCCTCCGGCAGGCGAGGTCTCAGGTAGAGGGGATGCTCGCGCCAGCTGCGGGTGCCGAAGTAGGGGCTTGTCTGGGCGTCCAGGCTCCCCCCCGGCGTGATCGTCGCGGCGTAGTCGCCCACCAGCCGGCCGTCCTGCACGTCGAGCACGTACCGCGGGAGCACCTCCACCTCCCGCACCTCGCGCCAGAACCTCAGGCCGGACGGCGTGCCGACCGGGGCGTCGCGGGTCAGCTGTCGGGCGGTGCCGACCTGGTGGACCCGGACGGCATCCGGTTCGTTCGCGGCAGACTCGAGCGACGTCGCCGACGCCGTGACCGGAACCGCGCGTTCACCCCCCGTGCCGGCGGCGCGGGTGAGGCGTCCGACGGTGCGGCTGGCCAGCCGGTGGGCGAGCTTGACGGCGGGCCACAGGGGTTGGAGGGAGGGCGGGAGGCGGGTCATCTGCTGCGCTCAGCTCGATGGCGGGCTGGCGCGCGAGAACCAGGCGTTCCCGAGTCCGGGCCGGTCGGCCGGCTCGCGGCGAACCAGATCGAGCCCGACATCGGCCAGGAAACGGATCAGCTCCTCCACCGTGTGGCCGGCGACCGGGTGGTACTCCATCACCACGCGTTGGACCGTGGACCAATGGGCAGGATCGCTGGCCAGGATGATCCCGTACTCGGCGCCCTCGGCATCACTCTTCACGAGGTCCACGACGCCGTCGGCCGCGGCCAGGATGTCGCCGAAGGTGACGCACGGCACCGACACGACGGACCCGGAGCCCGCTGGGGCGGTCAGACCGTTGTGCGCGCTCGCCTGGCCGTTGTCGACGATCTCGAGATCGCCGTGGTGGTCCGACACGGCGCAACGGTGGACGGACACACGCTCCTGCAGGTGGTTGGCCGCAACATTGCGCTCGAGCCAGGTCGCGGTCGAGGGCGACGCCTCGTAGGCATGCACGGTCGCACCGGGAGCCGCGGCGCACACTGCGGTCGTGAAGCTGCCGATGTGAGCTCCGATGTCGACGGCCACGAAGTTCCGGCGCAGCCCTTGGAGGAGCTCTCCCATCCGGTACACGTCGTCGGCGTGCAGCTCGTAGACCGGAAATCTCGCGCCGTCGACACCGGGGGTGTGGATCGTCAGACCGCTCTTGGTGTGAAACGTCAGCTCGCGCCGCCGCAGGGTGTTCCACAGGAGGTGGGACCCGTTGTCGAAATGAGTGTACGACTGACGGATCCTGCGAGCGGTGTAGGCGATCGCGCGAGAGGTCATCGGGGGGCTCGGGAGGACAGCTGGTCGTAGATCCAGGCGTACGTCCTCTCGAGGCCGTCCCGCAGGGAGATCGAGGGCTCCCAGCCGTAGGTCTCGTGGAACATCGTGTTGTCGCTGTTGCGGCCCCGGACGCCCTGCGGTGCCGTGAGGTCGTGGTTCTTCGTGACGGTGATGCCGGCGATGTCCTCGAGGATCCCGATCATCTGGTTGATCGTGACGAGCTCGGACGAGCCGAGGTTGACCGGCTCGACGTTGTCACCGGCGAGGATCGTCTGGGTCCCCTTGACACAGTCGTCGATGTACATGAAGGAGCGGCTCTGCTCGCCGTCCCCCCACACGTCGATCGTGTGGTCGCCGGTGAGCTTGGCCTGGGCGATCTTGCGTGACAGCGCGGCGGGGGCCTTCTCGCGGCCGCCCTCGAACGTTCCTTCGGGGCCGTAGACGTTGTGGTAGCGCGCGATGCGGGTCTTGAGGCCGAAGTCCTCCCGGAAATGGCGAGCCATGCGCTCGCTGAACAGCTTCTCCCAGCCGTAGCCGTCCTCGGGATCGGCCGGGTAGGCGTCCGACTCCTTGAGGGCCGTGACGTCGGGATCGGTCTGCTTGTCACCGGCGTAGACGCAGGCCGAGCTGCTGTAGAAGAAGTTCTCGGTCCCGGAGTCCTTCGCGGCGACCAGCATGTTGGTGCTCGTGAGCACCGACAGCATGCACTCGGCCTTGTTGTTCTCGATGAAGCCCATGCCGCCCATGTCGGCCGCGAGGTTGTAGATCGTCTCGGTGCCGATCGCCATCTTGTGGGCGTCGACCGGGTCGGCGCAGTCCGCGACCACGTTGTCGACGCCGTCGTGCACCTGGTACCACTCCTCGAGCGGCTTGACGTCGACCGAGCGGACGTTCTTGCCCTGCTTCACCAGGTCGGCCACGAGGTGTCCGCCGATGAATCCGCCGCCACCAGTCACGAGTACGGTCATGTCCCTTGCCTCTTCTCACGAGTACGTTCGCGAAGTCCCTCGTGGGACATGCCGACGGGTCCCTGGCTGCAGGGTGACTTCACGTAACACAACGGGGCACTCACGCGTTGGTTACGCGTGAGGGCATCGCCGGGAACGGCGTGCCGTTCGCCGCACGGGTCGGGCACACGCTCGCATACACTCCGTCTGACACCCAGCAGCATCGTCTGCACCTTCCTGAAGGGGACCACGTGGACCTGCGTCAATTCCTTGGCATCCTGCGCGTTCGCGTGAAGTTCATCCTCTCGGCCTTCATCCTCGGTGCCATCGCCACGGTCCTGCTCGTCCTGAGCATGCCGCCCGTCTACGGGTCCAGCACGAAGCTCTTCATCACGACCCCCGTCGGCCAGCAGGCGACGGACACGACGGCCGCGTACTTCGCCGCACAGCGCCTCGCGTCGTACGCCGACCTGGCCCGCGAGCCCTCGCTCCTGCAGGACGTCATCGACAAGCTCAACCTCGCCGACACGACCCGCGACGAGCTGGCCGACATGGTCACCGCCCAGGTCATCACCGCGACGCAGACCCTGCAGATCGATGTCAAGGCCTCGACTCCCACGCTGGCGCAGGACATCGCCGAGGCCGAGGCGCAGGGCCTGGTCAGCCTCGTCGCGAGGCTCGAGAAGCCGTCGACCGGCGAGGGCGTCCCGGCGTTCGTCGCGCGCGTCGTCGGCCCGGCGAGCATCAGCCAGTCGCCGGTCTCGCCCAACGTGCCGCTCAACATCGTGGTCGGCCTGATGCTGAGCCTGTTCATCGGCATCGCCGGGGCCGTCCTGCGGGACCTGCTGGACCGGACCGTCAAGACCCGCCAGGACGCCGAGGAGATCACGGACACCGCGGTCCTCGCGACGCTCCCGTTCGACCGGCAGGTCAAGAAGCAGGCACTCAGCAACGAGGGCCATGGCGCGCTCGCCGAGGCGTTCCGCGTGCTGCGCACCAACCTGCAGTTCGCCAACCTGGACTCCAAGGTCGAGCTGCTGCTGGTCTCGAGCGCCGTGCCGGACGAGGGCAAGACGCTCGTCGCGACCAACCTGGCGATGTCGATGGCGCAGTCGGGCCGCAGCGTGCTGCTGGTCGACGCCGACATGCGCAACCCCAACGTCGCCGAGCTGCTGGGCCTGGAGAACTCGGTCGGACTCATGACGGTGCTGATCGGCCGGACGTCGCTCGACGAGGCGATCCAGTCCCACGTCAGCGGCATCAGCTTCCTCGGCACCGGGCCGCGCCCGCCCAACCCGGCCGAGGTGCTCGACACGCAGGCCATGAAGGATCTGCTCGCCGGCGCGCGGGGCCTGTACGACGTCGTGATCATCGACGCCCCGCCGATGCTGCCGGTCGCGGACGCCTCGATCCTGATGCGCGAGGTCGACGGCGCCCTCCTGCTGATCCGCTACGGCTCGACGACCCGTGAGCAGCTGCGGCTCGCGGTCGCCCGCATCGAGACGGTCGGCGGGCGCCTGTTCGGCACGATCCTCAACCGGACGCCGCGGCGCACGGGCGATGGCTACGGCTACGGCTATGGCTACGGCTACGGCTACGGCGAGCCCGTGGAGCCGGCTCGCAAGAGCTTGTTCGCCCGGGCCGAGAAGCGACCGGTCCCGAGCCGTCGATCCGTCGGCTAGGCACGACGTGGCGGTCATGGCCCGACGGGTCCGGGCAGGGGCGCGGTCCTCGACGTCAGAGGTGCGGCGTCGTCTGGCGCGGGTCGTCGACGGTGCGACGCCGGCGCTGCTCGTCGTGGTCCTGCTGGCCCTGCTGATCCCGGTCGCGACGGGGTCGGTGATCGGTGCCGCTGCCGCGCTGGGTCTTGCGGTGCTGCTCGTCGTCCTGGTGACGGTCGGCATCGAGCTGACCGCGACCGCCCTGCTGCTGGTCGCGATGACCATGGCGCCGATGAACGACGTCAAGCCCGTCGCAGCGATCAGCTTCGTGACGATGTCGGACGTGTTCTTCTTCCTCGGCGTGGGGCTGCTCCTCCCGATCCTCATGACGAGGGGGTTCCACCGCCAGGCCCCGTTCCTGATCGGCGTGGCCGGTGTCTTCGTCGTCGGGCTGGTCAGCTCCGCCGTCAGCACCGACCCGGCCGCGAGCCTCAACGGGTTGGTGCGCCTCGCGGTCGGAGCGCTGCTGCTGCCCATCGTGTTCATGCTGTGGCGTCCGGGACGGCGGGTCCTCGTGGCCTTCGCGGGAGCGTACGTCCTGGGCACCGCGATCAGCGTCGCGAAGGGGCGCATCAGCGGCGTCACCTCGACCGACGGCCGCTACGCGGGGCTCACCGAGCACCCCAACATCCTGGGGGTCACCTGCATGTTGGCGGTGACGTTGGTCCCGTTCCTGCTCGTCGGGACACCGCGCTCGTACCGTTGGGTCGTGCTGGGTGCCGGTGCCGTCTGCGGCTACGGCGTGTGGATCAGCGGCAGTCGGGCGGCGTTGGTGGGGACGGCTGCCGTGGCGGTGCTCTATCTCGTGCTGTCACGAAGGATCGAGCACGCCGTCGTCTTCTTCGGGATCAGCATCATCCCGGTGTATGTCGTCGGCAGGACGTTCGCGTCCGGTGTGGTGGACGGCAGTCCCCTGGGCCGGTTGCGAGGGGGTGGCTCGGCCTCCATGTCGGATCTGGAACGACAGGACCTCGCCCGGGTCGCCATCGGGAAGTTCTTCTCCCATCCCATCATCGGCACGGGTTTCGGTGACGCGTCCCTGGCGCACAACATCTACCTCCAGATCGCCGCCGCCGGCGGGGTCGTGGGGCTCGCCTTCTACCTCCTGATCCTGCTGTCGACCGTCCGCCAGCCGCTCGTGCTCGGGTCGCCGGCTCACCTCCTCGCCCTCCCGGCGATGGCCTATGTGCTGATCGGGCCGCTGACGCCGTTGCTGTGGGACCGCTACGTCTGGTGCGTCCTGGCCCTGCCGTTCCTCATGTCCGGGCAGGCCAGGGAAGGACGAGCCGCACCGGAGCGGGATGACGGCCCTGCGGCGGTGCCGCCCCGGCGTCTGACGGGACGTGCGCTGAGGCGATGACTGCATCGATGTCGCCTCGAGACAGTGGGTCTTGTCGTAGGCTGTCTGCGCGGATCACCTGGGAGGACCAGCGGGCTCCGGCATCCCTCGCTGATCGAAAGGCAACACGATGACGCGCAGCATCACCGGGGCGACCCGGCGCGTACGCCAGACCGTAGGACACTTCGACAACGGCGCTCGCTTGCTGGTCGACCTGGCCCGCCAAGGTGTCACGGGTCGGCCGAAGGAGATCACCTTTCGCATGCGGGACGGATCCGGGATGACGGTCCCCAACCGGCCTGGGGCCCGGGTGCCGATCTACGAGATCTTCGTGGAGGACGAGTACCGGCTGGGTTGGTTCACCGACGACCTCGGTACGTCGCCGGTGGCCCTCGACGTCGGCGCCCACGTCGGTTGCTTCTCCGTGGCGTTCGCCAAGCGCCACCCCGAGGCACGGGTCGACTCCTACGAGGCGTCTCCGTCCACTGCGGCCTACCTGATGCGCAACATCATGGACAACGACCTGCAGGACCGGGTGCACGGCAACAACTTCGCCGTGCAGGCCGTCGCCGGTCAGCTGACGTTGGCCGACAACGGTGCCGGAAGTGGCCACAACGGCGTCCTGCACCTGACCGCCGAGACCCGCAGCGTCACGGTGCCCAGCATCGCCATGGCGGACGCCCTGACGGTCAGCGGCCGGACCGCGGACCTGGTCAAGATGGACACCGAGGGTGGCGAGTACGACATGGTCCTCGGGTCTCGGCCCGAGGACTGGGCCGGTGTCCGCCGGGTCGTCCTGGAGTACCACGACCTGCCGGGTCACTCATGGGAAGAGCTGGAGACGTTCTTCACGGCTGCCGGTCTCACGCTGGTCCACCGGGAGAAGTATGCGCCGCGCCTCGGCATGGCCTGGCTGTCCCGGGACGAGCTCGCGCCGCCGACCTGATCGGGCGTGGAGGACCCTGTTGTCGCCCCCAGCCCCCAGCCTGAGGCTCAGGCCTCGACGGCCGGGCGCTCGACGCCGGGGAAGACCTGCTGCCCCAGCCCGCCGGCGACCTGGGGCGCCGGTGCCGGGGTGAGGATCGTCAGGTCCGTCGGCGGCGCCTGGACGATCGAGCCGGTGGTGTGCCGGTCGATCAGGGCCAGCACGCCCTGGTAGCTCAGGCTGGGCCGCAGGTGCAGCACGATCAGCACCGTCATGACGATGATCTTGATGTCCAGCAGCACGGAGTACGACCGCAGGCAGCCGCGGCTGTAGGCGCCCTCGAGATCGAGCCGTTCCCGGTCGGAGAGCGCCTGGCGGCCCACGAGCTGGGCCGGGCCGGTCAGCCCGGCCGGGGTCAGGAAGCGGTCGCCGGCGTTGCCGTGCTCCTCCGCGAGGCAGTCCATGACGTTCTGGGGGAGGGGGCGGTTGCCGACCATGCTCATCTCGCCGCGCAGGATGTGCACGAACTGGGGCAGCTCCGTGACGCCGAAGCGCTCGAGGAGGCGACCGGGCCGCGTGTAGAGCGGGGAGTCCGGCGGGATGTTGAGGAAGCGCACGTTGTCCTCACACGGGACGGTGTCGCGGTTGACGAGCTCGGCGGCGTTGCGGACCATCGTGCGGAACTTGACGATCCGGATCGGCTCGCCCGTCGCGACCTTGCGCATCGAGGCGTAGAAGATGGGCCGGCCCGACATCAGCAGCACCAGCAGGGCGCCGAGCAGGACCGTCGGGATCCACACGACCCCGCCGGCGAGGCACAGGGCAAGGTCGAAGAACCGTTTGCTCCTCATGGGGTGATCTCCTCACTGGTGGTGCGCGGGTCGCGCAGCGGCGCGACCGCTGCCGACGGGACCCCGGCGGAGCCGGTGACCGAGCCGAGCGCGATGGTGATCCCCCGGACCAGGAGCCACAGCCGCGCGTCGAGGCCGACGACCCGGGAGCGCGGCGCCGCGGCGGCCGCCTCCTCGACGCGTCGGGCCAGGCGGGTGTAGCGGGTGTAGAGCCGGTGCCACGGGCGGGTCACGGACACGTCCGCGACGAGCCGCCCGGGATACAGCACCGCGACCTCGGCGCGATGGCGGTGGGCCAGCTCGCGCACGGCGCGCTCGACGACGTTCTTCCAGCCGCCGTAGTAGCGACGATCCGGTCCGGGGGCCAGCGCGATGACGGTCGAGACCAGCACGACCGTGGCGGTGGGCGCGGCCGCGAGGAGGCGGTCGACGATCGCGAGGTCCCGCTCGACGGCCGACGTGTCGGCGGCGGGATCGACCGGCGTGCCGGGATCGGTCGGGTGGACCGGGCCGAGCGCGCACACCAGGACGCGTACGCGGCGACCGTGCGGCTCGACGTGGTCGGAGGCCAGGACGATCTCGGCCCCCGAGCCGGCCAGGGCGGCCGCGTCCTCCGCGTGCCGCGCGACGGCGACGACGGCCTCGCCGCGCTCGACCGCCGCCGAGA
>NZ_JAOPXQ010000274.1 GCF_025965075.1 Aeromicrobium sp. | reverse complement strand
GAGTCCACCGGGACCCTGGTCGGCTTCATCTCCGACCTCGACGCCGACGCCATGTTCGAGCTGCCGCGGGAGGAGCGCAAGGCCGTCGTCCTGCAGTGCCTCGCCGCCTTCCTGGGCGAGCGGGCGCTGACACCGGAGGTCTACGAGTCGGACTTCGCCTGGGAGGAGTGGACCCGCGGTGCGTACGCCACGAGCTACGACCTGGGTGGCCTGTTCCGTTTCGGGCCAGACCAGAACAAGAACGTGGGCCCGATCTACATCGTCGCGGCGCTCGAGGAGCTGAGCGCTCGGGCCTAGCTGTCCTGCTGGCCGAGAGTCCCCAAGTAGAGCTCGATGACCTTGGGATCGTTGACCAGCGACTTGCCGGTGCCGGAGTAGGCGTTGGTGCCGTGGTCCAGGACGTAGCCGCGGTCGCAGATCTGCAGGCAGCGGCGAGCGTTCTGCTCGACCATGATGACCGAGACACCCGCCTTGTTGATGTTGCGGGTCTGCACGAAGACCTCGTCCTGGAGGACGGGGGACAGGCCGGCGGAGGGCTCGTCGAGCAGGAGCACCGACGGGTCCATCATGAGCGCCCGGCCCATCGCCACCATCTGGCGCTCGCCACCGGAGAGCTGCCCGGCCCGCTGCTTGCGACGTTCGCCGAGCCGCGGGAACAGGTCCGTGACGAACCCGAAGCGCTCGTTGAACCGCTTGGGGTCCTGGTAGCAGCCCATCTCGAGGTTCTCCTCGATCGTGAGGCTCGGGAAGACGTTCTCGGTCTGCGGCACGAAGCCGATGCCCTTGGTCACGAGCTGGTCGGCGCGCTGGTTGGTGATCTCGTCACCCTTCAGCCTCACGCTGCCCTCGTGGATCTTGACCAGGCCGAACAGCGCCTTGAGCAGCGTCGACTTGCCGGCTCCGTTGGGGCCGATGATGCCGACCAGCTCGCCGGGCTGGCAGTACAGGTCGGCGCCGTTGAGGATGTTGACCCCCGGCAGGTAGCCGGCGGTCAGGTTGTCGGCGCGCAGGACGGCGCCGTCGGCGTTGGCGAGGTGCTTCTCACGTTCCGACGTCGTGGTGGCGGGGGAGTCGGTCATGACGGTGTCTCCTCGGTGGCTTCGCCGGCGAGCTCGGCCTCTGCCTGCTGCTCGAGCTCGGCGAGGTCGATCTCGGTGATGTCGGTGTCGTGGTGGGCGCCCAGGTAGGCGTCGATGACCCGTTGGTCGGCCATCACCGACTGCGGAGTCCCTTCAGCGACGATCTGCCCCTGCGCCATGACGATGACCCAGTCGGAGATGTCGCGGACCATGTCCATGTCGTGCTCCACGAACAGGACCGTACGGCCCTCGTCGCGTAGCGACTTCACGTGGCCCAGCAGGGACTGCTTGAGGGCCGGGTTGACGCCGGCCATGGGCTCGTCGAGCATGATCAGCTCGGGGTCGACCATCAGTGCACGCGCCATCTCGAGCAGCTTGCGCTGTCCGCCCGACAGCGAGCCGGCGAAGTCCTCGCGCTTCTCGTCGAGCTTGAAGCGCTCCAGCAGGTCGTCGGCACGGACCGTGTTGGTGTCCTCCTGCGAGCTCCACAGCGACTTGAACGCGGCGGAGAAGAACTTCTCGCCGCGCTGTCCCGTCGCGCCGAGTCGCATGTTCTCGATCACGGTGAGCTTCGAGAGCACCTTGGTGAGCTGGAACGTGCGCACCATGCCGAGTCGGGCGACCTTGTAGGCAGGGACCTTCGCCAGCGCCTTGCCGTTGAACGACCACTCGCCGGCGTCGGGCTCGTCGAAGCCGGTCAGCAGGTTGAACAGCGTCGTCTTGCCGGCGCCGTTGGGACCGATCAGGGCGGTGATGACACCGCGCTGGATCTCGATCTTGTCGACGTCGACGGCCTTGAGGCCGCCGAACGTCCGGGTGATGTTGGTGCCCGTGACGATCGGGTCGGGCTTGGAGGCACCCGGCTCGTTGGACACTCCGGCCAGCGCAGCGCGGGCCTCACTGAGTTCAGCGGCCATCGATTGCGATCTCCCTTCGATCGCCGAAGATCCCCTGGGGTCGGAAGATCATCAGCAGCATGAGACCCAGTCCCAGAAGGATCAGGCGGATGAGGCTTGCTTGGTCGGGCTCCATGATCCAGTCGGGGATCACCGGGTTGGAGCCCTTGGTGGCCTCGCTGAAGAACGAGCCGATGCCGGCGATGAGGAACCAGAAGATCATCGAGCCGACGACCGGACCGAGGACACGGGCCGCACCACCGATCAGCAGGGCGGCGTACGCATAGAAGGTGAACGTCGTGTTGAAGTCCGTCGGCACCGCCGACCCCTGCTTGAGGATGTGGAAGATGCCGGCGATGCCACCGAAGACACCACCGAGGACCAGCGCCTGCATCTTGTAGGCGAAGACGTTCTTGCCGAGCGACCGCACGGCGTCCTCGTCCTCGCGGATCGACTTCAGGACGCGGCCCCAGGGGCTGCGCATGAGCGCCCAGACGATGATGCAGCAGATCGCGACGAGCGTCCATCCGACCGTGATCGACCACAGGTCGTTGCGGCTGAACGAGACGACGCCGAGACTCAGGCCGTCGTCGTACGGGTTGAGCCGCTGGTAGGGGCGGACGAAGCCGGTCAGGCCGTTGGAGCCGCCGAACGTGTCCTTGAACTCGACCGCGCCGAACACCAGCCGGAGGATCTCCGACGTCGCGATCGTCACGATCGCGAGGTAGTCCGCCCGCAGTCGCAGCGTCGGGACGCCGAGGACCAGGGCCAGCACGACGGCGGCGATCATGCCGACGACCAGGCCCAGCCAGAACGGCATGTCCCACGTGACGACCGTGACCGCCAGGCCGAAGGCCGCGATCGACATGAAGCCGGCCTGGCCGAAGTTGAGCAGTCCCGTGTAGCCGAAGTGCACGTTGACGCCGATCGCGGCGAGGGCGAACACGATGGCCTGAGGGCCGAGAGCCGCGGAGAATGCGGCGTCGATAATGGTTCCGAAGTCCATGTTCTCGCCCTATCCGATTCTCTGGGCTTTGCCAAGGATGCCTTGCGGCCTGACGAGCAGGATCAGGATCAGCACGACCAGCGCGCCGACCTCCTTGATCGATGCGGGGACGCCGAACACGGGCCCGAGCTCGACCATCAGGCCGATGATCAGCGAGCCGACGAGGGCTCCCCAGATCGTGCCGAGTCCGCCCAGCGTGACGCCGGCGAAGACCAGCAGCAGCAGGTTGAAGCCCATGTTGAAGTTGACCTGCTGCTGGACCGCGAGCAGCACGCCGGCCAGGCCGGTCAGCGCCGTGCCGAGGATCCAGACCGAGGAGATGACACCGTCGACCCGCATGCCCGACGACGCCGAGAGTGCCGGGTTGTCCGAGACCGCCCGCATGGCCTTGCCGAGCCGGGTACGCATCAGGGCGACGCAGGTGACGCCGATCGCGAAGATCGAGACCGCGAAGATCGCGATCTCCTTGTTGGACAGGTCGATCGGGCCGTAGCTGTTGCGCGGCTGGGTGACGTACTCCGACAGCGTCCGGGTCGAGCCACCGAAGCCGTACTGGAAGATGCTGCGCATCAGCAGCGCCAGGCCGATCGAGACGATCATCATCGCGATGAGGCCCGTGCCGCGATGGCGCAGTGGCCGCCACAGGCCGCGGTCCTGCAGGTAGCCGAACAACGCGGATGCGAGCACCGCCATGACACCGGCGAGGATCACGGGTAGCCCCACCCCGCGGTTGAAGATGTACGTGAGGATCGCGCCGAGCGTGATGAGCTCGCCGTGGGCGAAGTTCGTCAGGCCGGTCGTGCCGAAGATCAGCGACAGGCCGAGCGCCGCGAGGGCGATCAGCAGGCCGGTCTTGAGGCCGTCACGGGTGCCGTCGACGATCTCGCTGGCCTTGGACGCCTTCTCGATGACGCGGGCGCCGATCGGGAACGTCACGAAGTTGGACGAGGCGAGCTTGACCTCCACGGTCTTGGTCGTCTCGCCGCGGCCACTGAGCGTGACGCCGGATGGCAGGGTCTTGGGATCGAGCTCGACGACGTAGGTGCCGTTGCCGGGGATGCCGATGCTGATGCGTCCGGTCTGGTCGGTGACCTGGCTGCCGAGCTCCTCACCGGTCTTGCTGTCCTTGAGGACCGTGATGGTGGCACCGGGAATCGGCTTGGGCTCACCCTTGCCGCCGTTGAGGTCCTTGAGGGTCACGGTGATGTTGGCGCCCTCCACGATGGGATTCTGCTCGGGCGTCTCACCGCCGGCCGAAGGAGAAGGAGCAGGGGTGGGCGTTGTCTCGGCCGAGGCCGAAGCGGAGGGCAGGAGAATGAAGATCCCCAGCACTGCCGCGAGTAGGGCCGCGAGTCGCAATCGCACGCATGTACTCCTGTCGGCTTACCGGAAAATGGTGCTTGTTGGTCTCTGGACTATAGCCACATGACGGACTCACCGGCGTGGTCTGAGGGACGAATGAGGTAACAGTTGGGTTTCGATCCGCCGGACGCGGGGTCAGTGCACCGCGACGGCGATCTGGCACAGGATCGGCGCGATGACGAGGGCCGGCAGCAGATCGGCGACCGGGATGTTCTTGATGTCCAACAGCCGCAGGGCGACGCCGACGAGGATGAGCCCGCCCGTCGCGGTCAGGGCCACCAGGTGCGCGTCCGGCAGGAACGACCCCAGCAACGCGCCGAGCACCGTCAGCGAGCCCTGCAGGACGGCGACCGACACCGCCGAGGCCATCACGCCGATGCCGAACGAGGCGGCGAACGCCAGGGCGGCGAACGCGTCGAGGCTCGACTTGAGCAGGAGCTGGTCCGACCCGTTGCCCAGGCCCTCGTTGATCGACCCCAGGATCGTCAGCGGACCGATGCAGAACACCAGGGAGCTGATGACGAACCCCTCGATGAACCGGTCACGTCCGGCGTCGCCGTCGCCGCGGGTCAACCGGGACTGCAGCCAGCCGCCGAACGTCTCGAGCCGCTCCTCCAGCCGCAGCTGGGCGCCGATGATGCCGCCGCCGACGAGGGCGCCGAGGACGATCAGCATCGGGGCGCTGTCACCGACGGCGTCGCTGAGGTCGCGCTCGGAGACGGCCATCGCGGACTGGGCCGCGATCAGCAGGGTCACCAGGCCGAGGGCCGACGTGACGGTCGTGCGTACGTGGATGCTGAGCCGATGGCCGATCAGGAGGCCCAGGCCGGACCCGGCGACGACCGCCACGACATTCGTCACGGTGCCGAATCCGATGAACATGTAGGGTCTCCCTCGGCAATTGAGTGTTCAACCGGGTCACACCGACCGGCCCAGCGCGTAGTGTGTCATTTCTGCCCCCCACCGGTCGTGCGCGCCCCGGACGAGAGAACAGGAACGGTATGTCGGCCCGACCCCACATCGTCCTGCGAGACGCTGATCGCGAGGACGCGAGCGCCCTGATCGCGCTGTGGAGCGAGTGTGCGGGAGCGAGCCAGGACGAGGGTTCCGAGGCGTTCACGCAGCAGGCGCTGTGGCGCGAGCCCGGGGTCGTCGAGGCGGCAGCGGCCCTCGACCTGTCGCTCAGCCGGCCCGACAAGCGCATCATCGTGGCGATCGTCGACGGGGAGATCGTCGGCGCGACGGTGTGCGACGTCAGCACCCTCACCCCGATCAACCTGACCCGGATCCTGATCGTCACCGAGATCCAGGTGTCCCCACGCTTCCGCCGCAAGTCCGTCGCGATGACCTTGTTGTCGGCCGCCGCGACCTACGGCGAGGAGCACAACTGCGAGATCGTCGTCGCGGCGATCCCGGTGCACTCGCGCGAGCCGCACCGCTATCTGACCAAGATCGGCTTCAACCAGATCGCTGTCCTGCGGGCCATCCAGGCCAGCAAGCTGCGATCGCGTCTGACGACCAAGGCCACCAACTCGCGCGACACGGGCAAGCTCATCGCCGTGCGTCGCACGCTGCGCCGCCGCCAGGGCCACCTGCGCAGCGTCCGCCCCGGGCGGGCACCCGCTGTCGGAGCGGACGACTAGAGTCGGTCCGGTGGACCGCCTCCTGCTGATCGACGGCCATTCCGTCGCGTACCGTGCCTTCTTCGCCCTCCCCGTCGACAACTTCTCGACGACGACGGGCCAACACACCAACGCCGTCTTCGGCTTCACGTCGATGCTCATCAACGTGCTGCGCGACGAGAAGCCGACGCACGTCGCCGTCGCGTTCGACGTGTCGCGTCAGACGTTCAGGCTCGAGCAGTACCCCGACTACAAGGGCAACCGGGCGAAGTCGCCGCAGGAGTTCACGGGCCAGATCCCGCTGATCAAGCAGATCCTCGACGCGCTGCACATCGTGACGTTCGAGAAGGACGGCTTCGAGGCCGACGACATCATCGGGACCCTCGCGACCCGGGCCGAGTCCACGGGCATGGAGGTGCTGATCTGCACTGGCGACCGTGACGCGCTGCAGCTCGTCACCGAGACGACGACGGTCCTCTACCCGCGCAAGGGCGTCTCCGACCTGGCGCGCATGACACCGACCGCGGTGCAGGAGAAGTACGGCGTCGCGCCGGTCAACTATCCCGACATCGCCGCGATGGTCGGGGAGACCAGCGACAACCTGCCCGGCGTGCCCGGGGTGGGACCCAAGACCGCGGCCAAGTGGCTCGGCCAGTTCGGCTCCCTCGATGAGATCATCGCCAAGGTCGACCAGATCCCTGGCAAGGCCGGCGAGTCGATGCGCGCGCACCTCGACGACGTCATCCGCAACCGCAGCATCAACGCCCTGATCCGTGATCTCGACCTGCCCGCCGGACCGGCCGACCTGGCGTTCGACACGGTCTGGGACCGCGAGGCGATCCACACGGTGTTCGACGCGCTGGAGTTCAACGCACTGCGCGTGCGCCTGTTCGAGGCGTTCGGCGACGTGGAGCCGCAGGCCGAGGAAGGCTTCGACCTCGAGGGCGCGGTGCTCGAGCCCGGCGCCGTCGCGGCCTGGTTGGCGGAGCACTCGGCCGGCGGCCAGCGACTCGGCCTGCACGTGCAGGGCTCGTGGGGACGCGGGACGGGAGACGTCGTCGGCCTGGCGATCGCATCGGACGAGGCCGCGGCCTGGATCCCGACCGACGACATCACCCCCGAGGACGACACCGCGATCGCGGCCTGGCTCGCCGACGCCGATCGCCCCAAGGTGCTGCACGACGCCAAGGGGCCGATGCTGGCCCTGACGTCCCGCGGCTGGCCCATCGCCGGGATCGCGGCCGACACGGCGCTGTCGGCCTACGTCGTCAAGCCGGACCAGCGCTCGTACGACCTGGCCGACCTGTCGGTCCGCTACCTCAAGCGCGAGCTGCGCGACGAGGCCGAGAACTCGGGCCAGCTGACGCTCGACACCGACAACCTGGGTGCCGAGTCCGGCATGCTGCGCGCGCGGGCGACGCTCGACCTCGCGGTCGTGCTGGACGAGGAGGTCGAGCAGGCCAGCGGGACCCGCCTGATCCACGACGTCGAGCTGCCCCTGGTGGCGACGCTCGCGCGGATGGAGCGCACCGGCATCGCGATCGACGACGACCATTTGGTCGAGCTGGAGTCGGAGTTCGCCGGGCGCGCCCAGAACGCGGCCTCCGAGGCGTTCGCCGCGATCGGCAAGGAGATCAA
>NZ_JAOPXQ010000271.1 GCF_025965075.1 Aeromicrobium sp. | reverse complement strand
GAGTCCGAGCTGGGTGCCGGGCCGCGGTGGGTCCGATGTTGCGGGCCATCCCCACCTCACCGATCACCGACAACCCCGGATCGCCCTGACCCAGGCCCATCCGGTGGACACGCTCGTCGTACAAGGCCGCGACCTGGGCGGCCTGCGCCGCCCGCATCACCCGATCCAGCGCGACAATCGCCTCGACCCGCACGAAACCGGTCTCCACGACGGGCAGCGACTCGAAGTCGTACGACAACACCTGCCCCAGCAGGTCAGCGGCCGCGGTGTCCTCGAACATGCCTCAACTCTAGAGGCGACCACTGACACAAACGATCTGCGATGCCAGCGGTTTCCGCAGGCCCGATCATGGCCCGCACCGCCCGACCGTGCGGGTGGACGCCAGCGCACCGCCTACCGGGCGTCGACCTTCTCGACGTGCTCGTAGTAGTCGCGCGACCGGCCCCGGTCGTCGACCAGGCCGAGGACCTTGCGCCCGGCGTCCTCGACGGTGCGCGCGCTCAGCCAGGCCAGCGCGATCGTCGGGACGGCGACCAGGACGGCTGTGATGACGAACTGGGGTCCGGAGCGCGGCTCGGGCACCAGGCCAAGGGAGTTGATGAACCGCAGGACCGGCTCGTGGATCAGGTAGATCCCGTAGCCGAGGGTCCCGGTCCACACCAGCGGACGCCACGACATCCAGGCCGGCTGCCGCGCGTCGCTCAGGACGATCGACGCCAGGCCGACCGCGATCGCCGCGGCGTACGCCGGGTGCCACCAGTTGCCCTCGGGCGCGTGCACCGGTCGGCTCATCACCAGCACGGCGAGCGCTGCGACACCGCCGAGTCCGCACACCGTACGCGCGAAGTTCCCGATGCGTACGCCCGCGGCGACGAGCACCGCGAGGGTCATGCCGATCGCGAAGTCGGTGGCCTTGGCGAGCGGGTTGAACCAGGCCGACCAGTTGGTCTCCGGCGTCTGCAGCACGTGGATGTTCCAGGCGAGGTAGGACAGGCCCACGACGGCGCACGCGATCGGCAGAGCCATCGCGACACCGACGCGCCCGGCGCGGGACGGGACCCGCTGGGTCAGGGCGTGCACGACCGGGATCGCCGCGGCGATCAGCAGGTAGAAGTGCATCTCGACGGCCAGCGACCAGGCCGGGCCGTTGCTCCAGAAGATGTAGTGGTCGCTGTAGACCTGGGTGAACGTCAGGTGCAGCAGCAGGTCCTGCCACTCGCCGGGCAGCGACGGGTTGGTCACCGCCCAGACCACGAGGACGACGGTGAAGTAGAGCGGCACCAGGCGAGCCACCCGCCGGAACAGCACGAACCAGCCGGGTCGCCCCGTCGCACCGGCCAGCGCGGAGCGGGCGACCGGCAGCCACAGCACGAACGCGGACAGGACGAAGAACATGTCGACGAACAGGTCGGTGCCGAGCATCATCTGGTGGGCCGAGCCGCTGAACGGCCACGCGCTGGTGCGGTTGAACTGGTAGGCGTGGAACGTCACGACCGCCAGGGCCGCGAGGGCCCGCAGCCAGCCGAGCGGATAGTGCTGCAGGGGAGCATGGGTCTGGTCGGTGTGGGTCTGGCTCATGTGTAGACCTCCGTGTCGTCGGACGGTGCGCTGGACGCCGTGCTCTGGGCGGACCGCGGGGTCACGATCCACTGGTGCTCACCGCGCATCTGCTTGAGGTGCGCGACGCGGTTGATGAGGTTCTTGAGCTCGGTGTACGCCACGAGCGACGCCAGCGCCGCTCCGACGAACCACCACGGGTGCTGCTTGATCTCGGGGGCGGCGAGCCGCCAGCCGACCAGGGCCTGCAACGGTCCCGAGACCGTCACGAACAGGCTGATCAGCAGGAACATCGGGGAGGAGAAGTCGAGCCCGCCGTCGCGCCAGGCCAGGAAGCCCAGCAGCGGCAGCGCCATGAGGGACACCCACGGATAGATCTCCCGCCAGCCCATCAGGTATGTCGCGCCGACCTTCTGGCGCAGGCTCAGGTGGTCCGAGCGGAGGACCGGCGCCAGGTGCCGGCACGACACCTGGAACCAGCCCTGCGCCCAGCGCATCCGCTGCTTCCACAGGGCCCGCGGCGTCTCGGGCGCGAGCTCGTACGAGATCAGGCCCGGGTCGTTGACGATCGTCCCGCCACGCTCGAGCAGGCGCATCGACGCCTCGATGTCCTCGGTCAGGAACGACCCGCGCAGGCGGATGCGGCGCAGCGCGTCGGCCGACCAGTAGCCGTTCGAGCCGCCGAAGATGCCGAAGCCGTGCAGCGCCGCGCGGCCCGGGTGGGCGACGGCATAGATCTGCTCGAACTCGACCGCGACGAGCTTGGCGAGTGCGGAGTCGTCGCCGTTGCGGATGACGCAGTGCCCCTGCACGACGTCGACGCCGTCGCCGAGCCACTGCCAGGCCCGGTCGAACGCGCCGGCCATGGGGTGGTGGTCGGCGTCGAAGATCCCGACGAACTCGCCGTCGGTGACCCGCAGGGCCGCGTTGACGTTCTGCGCCTTCGACGTGCTGTCGTTGACCTTGACCACCACGAGATCGTCATGGCGGCGGGCCAGGTCGGCGAGCTCGTCCTCGACCGGGAGCGGGGTCGGCGTGTTGTAGGCGACCACGATCTGCAGGCCGCCGGAGTAGGCCTGGGCCAGGAACGAGTGGATCGTCTCGACGATCGTGTCGGCCTCGTTGGGCAGGTAGGCGGCGATGACCGCGCTCGCCCGCGGTGCCGGACCGTCCCGGCGGGCGGGTGGCTTCGGTGGGTCGAGGGCGTGCAGGCACTCGGCCCAGATCGTGGCGGCGGTGATGCCGAGGGCGCCGACGAGGATCCAGTAGAGCAGGCTCGACGGGTCGAAGCCGAGGTGGTGCAGCCCGACCAGGCCCAGGAACGGCAGCACGATGCTGCCGATCGTCGCCATGAAGATCTGGAACCCGGCCGAGCGCCACGTGATGCGCACCGACGACTGGCGGCGGGTGCCGTCGTGGTGCCGGGGCTGCAGGTCGCGCTGTCGTCCTGACTCGGCGGCGGCGCCGCGCGCCTGGCGCTCGGCCCTCGCGGGGTCGACGTGGCGGGTGATCCGGGACCACCCGATCCCGAGGTCGGTCGTACGGTCGGGGGCATCGCTCGCGTCGAGGGCCTCGATGCAGTGGTACGCCATCTCCTGCAGGCGCACCGGCCGGGAGGCGCGGTCCTCGTGCTTGAGCCGCATGGTCAGCTTCCCGTCGGCACTGGCCGCAACGACCTCACCGGGCTGCAGGTGCTCGACCAGGCGCGACGCCGCTTCCTCGGCGACGGGCTGCGGAGCGCGGACGGAGTCGGTGACGTCGCCACCGAGGGCCGACCAGGCCGGGTCGATGACGGCGACGATCTCGCGTCGGCGGCGCAGGCGCGGCTTGCGGCGCGGCTCGACGACGTCGCCGACCGAGCCGACCCGGGGGTCGAGGCGGAAGGCGGGAACGGGCGTGGACGTACGAAAGGAGAGGGACAAGAGGGGGCCTCGGCTCGTGATCTCGGATGCGCAGGGAGGGCGCTGGTCAGGAGGAGTGCGATCGGCCCGGGTCCGGACACGTGATCCGCCGCGGGGCTCGTGCCCCACCATTCCGAGAGCTGGCCCCAGGATCAACTCGAGACCGCGTGTTCCGAGTCACGGCGTGCCGGGGCTTGCCCCGCGAGCCATGCTGGACCAGTGGCATGTGACATCGACGAGGATGAGGTGACGGGATGAAGAAGACCGCATGGGGCAGCCAGGGGCTCGAGGCCAGCATCGAGGGGCTCGGCGCAATGGGGATGTCGGCGTTCTACGGCGACCGTGACGACGAGGAGTCCGCGGCGACGCTGCACCGGGCGCTCGACCTCGGGGTCAGCCTGATCGACACCGCCGAGATGTACGGACCGTTCCTCAACGAGCGGCTGATCGGCCGCACGATCGGCAGCCGCAGCGACGAGTACGCGCTGGCGACCAAGACCGGCGTCGAGGTCACCGACGACGGCCAGCGCCTCGGGCCGAACGGGTCGCCGGCCTATCTCCGCAAGGCCCTCGAGCGGTCGCTGAGCAACCTCGGCCGCGACACGATCGACCTCTACTACATCCACCGCGTCGACCCGGACATCCCGATCGAGGAGACGTTCGGCGCCCTGGGGGAGCTCGTCACCGAGGGCAAGGTCCGCTACCTCGGGATCTCCGAGGCGGCTCCCGAGACGATCCGCCGGGCGCACGCGACGCACCCGCTGACGGCGGTGCAGACCGAGTACTCGCTGTTCGAGCGCAGCCCCGAGGTCAACGGCGTGCTCGACACGACCCGGGAGCTCGGGATCGCCTTCGTGGCGTACTCGCCGCTCGGCCGCGGCCTGCTGACCGGGGCGATCGCGTCGACGGACGACCTGGCCGCGGACGACTTCCGTCGCAGCAGCCCGAGGTTCGGGGACGATCACCTCGCCGCCAACCTGGCCGTCGTCGAGAAGGTCCGCGAGCTTGCTGGCGCCAAGGGCATCACCCCGGGCCAGCTGGCCCTCGCCTGGGTCCTGCACCAGGACGGCGTCGTGGCGATCCCCGGCACCAAGCGGCGTACCTATCTCGAGGAGAACGTCGCCGCGGCGGACGTCGAGCTGACTCCAGCGGACCTCGCGGCGCTGGAGGAGGCTGCCCCCGTCGGCGTCGCCTCCGGCGACCGCTACCCCGAGGCCGCGCTCAAGGGCCTCACGATCTGACCCGTCCCGCTGGGAGTGACGTTTGGGCCCCGGATCGGCCGGATCCGGGGCGCAAACGTCACCGCCAGCGGGGCGTCAGGCCTTGGCGTAGGTGAGGACCCACTCGACGAACGGGGCGGCCTCGCGCCAGTCGGCGCGCACCCGGTCGAGCAGCTCGGGGGTGTGGATGACGGGCTCGAACCCGTACGACTTCCCGAGCGTCATCGACTTGTGCCGCAGCAGCTCGATCCGCGGGTCGTCGACGGAGTAGCCGCGCGGCGCGGTCTTGACCCGGTCCCCGCCGAGCTCCCAGCCCGCCGCCTGCATCGCGGCCAGGATCTCCTCGAGCTGACCGCCCCGGGTCTGGTCGGCGATCGCGTCCCGGATGCTGGCGAGCCGCGGCCCGGCCGCCTCGTAGTAGCCGACCCCGACGCGCACGCCCGGGGCGCCGACCTGGACGTAGTAGCCCGTCGCAGGACCCTTCGGCACGAACGCGCCCTGGTGCGTCTTGTAGGGCGTCTTGTCCTTCGCGAACCGGACATCCCGGTAGGGGCGGAAGATCTTGGCCTGGCCGAACTCGTCGGCGAGCGCCGTGGTCAACGCCTTCATCGGGGCCGCGACCGCCGTCGCGTAGGTGTCCTTGTGGGCCTCCCAGTACGTCTTGGTGTTGTCCATCTCCAGGTCGTCGTAGAAGTCCAGCGCTGCCTCGGGGAATCCGGTGAAGTCGGGCACCACTCGAGCCTAGTCAGGCCTCGAGGCCCTCGCTCAGGGTCTGCTCGCCGAGGACCTTCAGGAGGCGGAGCTTGCCGTGCGCCTCGGTGCGACCAGCTGGCCGCGATCGAGGCCGCGATCCCGGCCGACCGGGTCGCCGGCAGCCGCTACGCGGCCGACCAGATGGCGATGCTCGACAGCGAGCGCTGACGACGCACCCCCGGGGGAGATCGTGTGAGCCATCTCTCTCGGGGTTGCGGGCACCCGGGATCCCCGCTTAGGTAAGCCTGACCTAAGTATGATCATCGGGGGAAGGAACCCGGGTGCCTCACCACCTGTTCAACGCCGGCAACATCGACCACTACCGGGACCAGATGACGCGCGGCGTCACGGCCGTCGCCGACCACGTCTCGACGGTCTCCGGACCGTGGACCGGCGCGGGGGTCGCCGACCTCGCCGGGCTGGTCGAGGACATCGACCTCGACCGGCCGCTCGACGACATCGACGCGGCGCTGGACGAGATCCGCACGGTCTACCTCGACGACGCGGTGTGGTTCCACGAACCGCGCTACCTGGCGCACCTCAACTGCCCCGTGGTGATCCCGGCCCTGGTCGCCGAGGTGCTGGTCTCGTCGGTCAACTCGTCGCTCGACACGTGGGACCAGAGCGCCGGCGGCACCCTGATCGAGCGCCGGCTGATCGACTGGACCGCGGCCCGGATCGGCTACGACCGCGGCGCCGACGGTGTCTTCACGAGCGGCGGCACGCAGTCCAACCTGCAGGCCCTGCTGGTCGCGCGCGGCCAGGCGTACCTCGCCGGGGACGCCGATCCCGCGGAGTCGCTCGCCCTGACGGCGTCCCGGTTCCGGATCTTCGCCTCCCGCGACAGCCACTTCAGCGTGCAGAAGTCCGCCAACGTCCTGGGCCTCGGCCCCGACGCCGTCGTCACGATCCCGACCGACGAGCGCCGCCGGATGGACCCGTGGGCACTGGACCAGGCGCTGCGCGAGGCCGAGGTCGCCGGCCTGATCCCGATGGCGGTCGTCGCGACGGCCGGCACGACCGACTTCGGCAGCATCGACCCGCTCGACCGGGTCGCCGACGTGTGCGCCGAGCACGGTGTCTGGCTGCACGTCGACGCGGCGTACGGCGGCGGGCTGCTGGTCTCGACCCGCCGGCGGCACCTGCTGGCCGGGATCGAGCGGGCGGACTCCGTCACGGTCGACTTCCACAAGACGTTCTTCCAGCCGGTCAGCTCCAGTGCCGTCATCGTCCGCCGGGGCGAGGGCCTGCGGCACGTGACCTATCACGCCGACTACCTCAACCCGCGGTCGTCGGTGCAGCCCAACCAGGTCGACAAGAGCCTGCAGACCACGCGACGGTTCGACGCCCTCAAGCTGTGGTTCACGCTCCGCACGATGGGTGCCGACGCGATCGGTGACTACGTCGACGCCGTCATCGACCTCGCCGCCGACGGCCACGCGATGATGCGCGACGATCCCGACCTCGAGGTCGTGACCGTCCCGACGCTCAGCACGCTGGTGTTCCGGTTCCGCCCGGCGGGGCTCGGCGAGGACGATGCCGACGCGGTCAACCCGGGCATCCGTCGGACCATCGCGGGCAGCGGCAACGCCGTCATCGCGGGCACCAAGGTCGGCGGCCGGGCGTGGCTCAAGCTCACGATGCTCAACCCCGGCACGACGCCCGGCGACATCCGTGCGGTCCTCGACCTGGTGCGCGGGATCGGCCACGAGCTGCTCGACGAGCTGCACGCGACCGAGGGGGTGCGGTGATGCGGACCTACGACTTCGCCGCGATCGGCCTCGGCCCGTTCAACCTCGGCCTGGCCTGCCTGACCGAGCCGGTCGACGGCCTCGACGGGATCTTCCTGGAGTCGCGCGACGACTTCAGCTGGCACCCCGGGATGATGCTGCCGGAGGCGACCCTGCAGGTGCCGTTCATGGCCGACCTGGTCACGATGGCCGACCCGACCTCGCGCTACTCGTTCCTCGCCTATCTCAAGGAGACCGGGCGGCTCTACCCGTTCTACATCCGCGAGAGCTTCTACCCGCTGCGGGCCGAGTACGACGCGTACTGCCGGTGGGCCGCGCACCGGGTCGAGGGCGTCCGGTTCGGCCGGCACGTCGACCGGGTTGAGCACGACGGCGAGGCGTACGTCCTGACCGCGCGACTGCGCGGCGGGGGCACCGAGACGTACCGGGCCCGGCGACTCGTGCTCGGCACGGGCACCCGCCCGCACGTCCCGGCGGCGGCCGAGGGCCTCGACGGCCCGGTCCTGCACTCCGCCGACTACCTCGACCGCAAGGCCTCGCTGCAGGCGTCGCGGTCCATCACGATCGTCGGCAGCGGGCAGAGCGCGGCCGAGATCTACCTCGACCTGCTGGAGGACATCGACACCTGCGGCTACCAGCTCGTCTGGGCCACCCGCTCGCCGCGGTTCTTCCCGATGGAGTACACCAAGCTGACGCTCGAGATGACGTCGCCGGAGTACACCGGCCACTTCCAGGGGCTCCCGGCCGACACCCGCGACACGCTGCTGCAGGAGCAGAAGGGGCTCTACAAGGGGATCAGCGGCGACCTGGTCGACACGATCTACGACACGCTCTACCGCAAGCGCGTCCACGGCGAGGTCCCCACGCGACTGCTGACCAGCACCGAGCTGGTCGACGCGTCGTGGGACCAGGCCACCCGGCGGTACGCCCTGGGGATGCGCCACACCGAGCTGGACGAGCCCCTCGACCTGCAGACCGAGGGGCTCGTCCTCGCGACGGGCTACCGGCCGCACGTCCCGGCGTTCATCGAGACCATCGCGGACCGCATCCGGTTCGACGAGCGGGGCCGCTACGACGTCGCCGCCGGCTACACGATCGACCACGAGGAGCAGATCTACGTGCAGAACGCCGAGGAGCACACCCATGGGCTGATCGCCCCTGACCTGGGGATGGGCGCCTACCGCAACTCGATCATCCTGCGTGCGATGACGGGTCGGGAGGTCTATCCGCTCGAGCAGCGAATCGCGTTCCAGGAGTTTGGGGTGCCGCCCGACCTGGCCCGTCGGACCCCCGTGGAGGTGATCGGATGAGCGTCCAGATCCTGCTGTCCCGGGAGACCGCGGTCGGCCACGTCACGATCGAGCCGGTCGACGTCGAACGCGACGGCGACCTGCTGCACGAGTGGATCACCCACCCCCGCTCGGTCTTCTGGGGGATGGCCCAGGCGACGGTCGAGGACGTCTGGCAGACGTACTCCGCGATCGTCGCCAACCCCCACCACGATGTCTGGCTCGGCCGGGTCGACGGCG
The DNA here is from genome assembly GCF_025965075.1 of Aeromicrobium sp. Lineage (GTDB taxonomy): Bacteria > Actinomycetota > Actinomycetes > Propionibacteriales > Nocardioidaceae > Aeromicrobium. The sequence goes on along the minus strand of NZ_JAOPXQ010000271.1, from coordinate 5,832 downwards.
TCCCGGCGTTCCTCGCCGAGACGTACGACCCCGAGCACAGCGAGCTGGCCGGCCGGTACGACTGGCGGCCCGGCGACGTCGGCATGCACCTGCTCGTGGCGCCGACCGACCGGCCGCGCAGTGGATTCACCTCCGCGGTGTTCCGCACCGTCATGGAGCTGTGCCTCGACGACCCGCGCCGCCGCCGGGTCGTCGTGGAGCCGGACGTCCGCAACCGGCGGATCGCGGCGCTCAACGAGGCGGCCGGGTTCACGGTCGTCGCGGAGGTCGAGCTGACCGACAAGGTCGCGGCGCTCAGCACCTGCACGCGGGAGGACTTCGTGACGAGCCGGCTTCACCGCCCACCGCCCCCGGCGATCGGGTCGGTCGAGCACCTCGCGCCCGAGCCGATGGGCCGCGCCCACCGCCACCTGGTCGCCAAGGCCATCGCCGAGCTCTCGCACGAGCGGCTGCTCGACCCCCGCCCGCGCGGCGACCACCACGAGCTCGTCACACCCGACGGGCGGACGGTCTACGGCTTCCACGCCCACCGCTACCCTCTCGAGCACTGGGTCGTCGGGCCGTGGTCGATCTCCCGGCTGGTCGACGGCCAGCCCGCCGAGGTCGACGCCGTGGCGTTCATCGCCGAGCACGCCGAGGTCCTCGGCATCCCGGCCGCGCTCCTCCCGACGTATCTCGAGGAGGTCAGCAGCACCCTCGCCAGCGCCGCGTGGAAGGACGTGCACGGCGTCCTGTCCGCCGACGACCTGCTGCGGGCCGACTTCCAGTCGATCGAGTCGGCGATGACCGAGGGGCATCCCGCGTTCATCGCCAACAACGGCCGGATCGGCTTCTCGGCCGCGGACTTCGTGGCGTACGCCCCGGAGGCCGGGCGGCCGTTCGCGATCGTGTGGGTCGCGGCGCGCGCCGAGCTGACCCACCTGTCCGTCGGGGAGGGGCTGGACGAGCAGGAGCTGTACGCCGGCGAGCTCGACGCCGCGACCCGGCAGCGGTTCGCGGCGACCCTGCGCGCCCTCAGCGTCGACCCCGACGACTACCTGCTGATGCCGGTGCACCCGTGGCAGTGGGAGCACAAGATCGCGATCACCTTTGCCCCCGACGTGGCACGACGCGATCTCGTCCTGCTGGGGCCGGGGGACGACCGCTACCAGTCGCAGCAGTCGATCCGGACGTTCTTCAACATCGACCGGCCGGACCGGCACTACGTCAAGACCGCCCTGTCGATCCAGAACATGGGCTTCATGCGGGGGCTCTCGCCGCGCTACATGCGGGCGACCCCCGCGATCAACGACTGGGTCGCGGCAATCGTCGAGGCCGACGACGAGCTGCGGTCGGTGGGGTTCGGTGTCCTGCGGGAGCGCGCCGCGATCGGCTACACCGGCGACGTCTACCACCGGCTCGACGACCCCTCGCCGTACACCAAGATGCTGGCCGCCCTGTGGCGCGAGAGCCCCGTCCCGCGGCTCGCCGAGGGGGAGCGGATCGCGTCGATGACGTCGTTGCTGCACCGGGACCGGGACGGTGCGGCGTACGCGACGGCCCTGGTCCGGGCGTCCGGGCTCGACCCGGCGGACTGGGTGCGGCGCTACCTGCGGGCGTACCTGCGACCCGTCGTGCACTGCCTGCACCGCTACGAGCTGACGTTCATGCCGCACGGGGAGAACCTCATCATGGTGCTGGAGGGGCACGTGCCGACCCGGGTCCTGATGAAGGACATCGGCGAGGAGATCGCGGTGCTGGGCGACGAGCCGCTGCCCGCGGGCATCGAACGCGTGCGGGTCTCGGTGCCCGACGACGTCAAGGCGCTGTCGGTGCTGACCGACGTGTTCGACGGGTTCCTGCGCTTCCTCGCCGCGATTCTCGCAGAGGACGGCGTGCTGGCCGGCGACGACTTCTGGGCGCTGGTCGCCGAGACGATCGCGGATCACCAGGCCGCGCACCCCGAGCTGGCGGAGGCGTTCGCCCGGATCGACCTGTTCGCCGCGGAGTTCGCGCACTCGTGCCTCAACCGGCTCCAGCTGCGCGACACCCGGCAGATGGTCGACCTGTCCGACCAGGCGGAGTCGTTGATGTTCGCCGGGACGCTGGCCAACCCGATCGCCCGGCACCGCCCGTGACGGTGGAGCGCGACGAGTGGGGTGTGCCGACGATCGTCGGCTCGTCGATCGACGACCTGGCCTTCGAGCAGGGCCGGGTCACGGCCCTCGACCGCGGCGACCAGATCGAGCTCGACCGCCTGCACGCCGAGGGGCGGACGGCTGAGGTGCTCGGCATCGGCGGTGCCGGCTGGGACGCCTTCGCCCGGCAGGCGCTGCTGGCGACGACGGCCCGGGAGTGCTTCGAGCGGATGGACGTCGCGACGCAGCGGTTCTGCACGGCGTACGTCGCAGGGGTCGACGCCGGACTGGCTCGACGGCAGCCCGGCGGGTGGGCGCCGTGGACACCGCTCGGGATCTTCTCGGTCCAGCACATCCTGTTCGGCACGTTCCCGACCAAGCTGTGGCGCGCCCGAGTCGCGGCGGCGCTCGGCGAGGACGCCCTCGACGTCATCGGCGGCGAGGGCCCGGCACTGTCCGGCAGCAACGCGTGGGTCGCCGGCGGGGCGCGGACGACCTCGGGCAGCCCGATCATCGCCGGTGACCCGCACCGGGTCCTGGAGTCGCCCGGCGTCTACCAGCAGGTGCGGCTCGTGTGCCCCGGCGTCGACGTCGTCGGGCTCGCCTTCCCGGGGGTGCCGGGCGTGCAGCACTTCGGGCACGCCGGCGACGTCGCCTGGGCGATCACGAACGCCATGGCGGACTACCAGGACCTGTTCGTCGAACGGCTCCGGCGGACCACGGCCGGGGTCGAGGCGCTCGGGGCGGAGGGCTGGTACGCCGCGGACCTCCGCGTCGAGGAGGTGCAGGTGCGGGGCGCCGACCCCGTGCCGGTCGAGGTGATCGTGACCCGGCAGGGTCCCGTCGTGCTCGGTGGGCCCGACGAGGGTGAGGGGCTGAGCCTGCGGACCACGGCCCGGGTCGGCCGCGACCTGGGCCTCGGTGCGATCCTGCCGCTGCTGCGGGCGCGCACCGTCGAGGACGTCGACCGGGCGCTGGACCGGTGGGTCGAGCCGGTCAACAACGTGGTCATCGCCGACCGCGCCGGCCGGGTGCGCTACCGGGTCGCCGGCCGCGTGCCGGTGCGCGACGAGCGGGCCCGCCGGCTGCCCGTCCCGGCCTGGGACGAGCGGTACACCTGGACCGGGTGGCTCGACCCCCTGCCCGCGTCCGAGGTCCCCCCGGACGGGGTGCTGGTGACCGCCAACGAGCGGCGCGGCCCGGAGAGCGAGGCGATCGGTCACGAGTTCGCCCCGCCGCACCGGGCGGACCGGCTGCGGACGCTGATCGGTGACCGCACCGACCTGGACGCCGACGTCGCGGCGGACCTCCACACCGACACGCTCCTGCCGGCCGCCGGCCCCGTGGTCGAGCTGCTCGAGGCCGCGCCAGGACTGTCGGCCGGGGCCGGGGCGGTGCGGGCGACGATCACGGGCTGGGACCGACGCATGGACGCCGGCAGCCCCGGTGCTGCGGCGTTCGCGGCGGTCCGGGGAGCCCTGGTGCGGCTGCTGGCCGACGAGAAGGTCTTCGCCGAGCTGCGATCGCCGTCGCCGTGGCCGGCGCTGTTCGACCCCTGGCTCGACCTGACGGGCCGGCTGGCCCAGGAGCTCGAGCGGATCGTCGCCGGCGCGCCGTGGGGCCTGGACCTCGTCGCCCTCGCCGGTCAGGCGCTCGAGGAGGTCGCACGCACCGGCCCGCCGGGCAGCTGGGGCTCGACGCACGCCTGGGTCCCGGGCGGCGTGCCGGCGGTCCCGCTGTCGGGTGACACCGAGTGCGTCCTGTCGACCTCGAGCGTGCCGGGCGTGACCGACGTCGTGCTGCGCGGGCCGGTCGCCCGCTACGTCTGGGACCTGGGCGACCGGTCGGCGAGCCGGTGGATCGTCCCGCTCGGTGCCTCCGGCGACCCCGCCGACCCCCACCACCACGACCAGCTCGCGCACTGGGCGGCCGGCCGGCTCGTGCCGGTGCCCTCGAAGGAGACCGCATGACGTTCACCCACCGCCCCGTCGACCCCGCCGCCGACCTGGACCTGCTGCACGACTGGGTCACCCAGCCCCGGGCGGAGTTCTGGGGCATGACGACGTACACCCGCGCCGAGGTCGGCGAGGTCTACGCCTACCTCGACGCGTCCACGACCCATCACGCCTGGCTGGTGCATCGGGACGGGGTCCCGGTCGCGATCTTCCAGACGTACGAGCCGGCGGCCGACCCGGTCGGAAAGACGTACGACGTGCAGGACGGCGATCTCGGCGTGCACCTGTTCGTGGGCCCGACGCGGGCCCCCGAGAGCGGGTTCACGGGACGGGTCGTCGAGCACGTCCTGGCGTCGATGCTGATCGATCCGGCGGTGAGGCGGGTCGTCGTCGAGCCCGACGTCGACAACGTCAAGTCGATCGCGCTGTTCCACCGCACGGGCATGACCGACGCCGCCGTCGTCACGCTGCCCGGCAAGATCGCGCAGCTGGCGTTCGCGACCCGCGAGGAGCTCGAGCGGCGGATGCCCGCACTCAGGGGGTGAGCAGCACCTTGCCGGTCGCGCGGCGCTCGTCGAGCGTCAGCAGGGCCTGCTCGGCCTCGGCGAGGGGGAACGTCGGACCGACCACCGGCTGCAGCGCGCCGCTCTCGAGGTGCGGCGCGAGCGCGGCCCACTCCTCGGCGATGTGGCCGGGGCGGCTCAGCGCGAACGCGCCCCAGCCGACGCCGACGACCGAGACGTTGTTGAGCAGCAGCCGGTTGACCTTGACGGTCGGGATCTCGCCGGCCGTGAAGCCGATGACCAGGAGCCGGCCGTTCTCGGCCAGGCACCGCAGCGAGTCGGTGAACCGGTCACCCCCGACGGGGTCCACGACGACGTCGACCTTGCCGCCGGCCGTCACGGCGTCCTTGAAGCCGTCCGACAGGACGAACTCGTCGGCCCCGGCCTCGAGCGCCACGGCGCCCTTCTCGGCGGTCGAGGTCACCGCGACGACGCGGCCCGCGCCGAACGCCTTGGCGACCTGGATCGCGGCCGTGCCGATGCCGCCCGCGGCGCCGTGCACCAGCACCGACTCGCCGGCCTTCAGGCCGCCGCGCTCGAGCAGCGCGAAGTACGCGGTGCCGTAGTTGAAGATGATCGACGCGCCCTGCTCGTACGACACGGAGTCGGGCAGCGGGAAGGTGAGGTCGACCGGCGCGACGGCCTCCTCCGCGAACCCGCCCAGGAAGCACAGCGCGGCGACCCGGTCGCCGGCCGTGAAGCCGGACCCCTCGGGCGCGCTCACGACCTCGCCGGCGACCTCGGCGCCCGGGACGAACGGGAGCTCGGGCTTCATCTGGTACTCGCCGCGCGACTGCAGCACCTCGGGGAACGCGACGCCGGCGGCGTGGACCCGCACGAGGACCTGGTCCGGGCCGGGCTGGGGGGAGGGGACGTCCACGTGCTCGACGGCGGTGGGGCCGTCGAGGGTCGTGATCTGGATGGCCTTCATGCGCGTGACACTACCGCAGGACTAAGCGGATGCTTAGGGACCGGCGCGGGGTCCGTAGGGTGGCTCCATGACCAACCCGGTGGACCTCGGACTCGCGCGCTGGGTCGCCGACCACCGCGCCGCCCCGGTGACCGACATGTGCCGGTCCCTGGAGGACCTCGGTCGTTCGCCGCTCTTCTTCGGGGTCGTCGCCCTGGCCGTCCTGGTCGTCGTCGCGGTACGTCGCGAGTGGGGCGCCCTGGGCCGGGTCGCAACGGCCGGGTTCG
>NZ_JAOPXQ010000266.1 GCF_025965075.1 Aeromicrobium sp. | reverse complement strand
GCTCGGGCTGCTGGGAGTCCAGCTTGATGAGGAAGAACTCGGTGCACGACTCGGTCGCCTCGAAGCCCTCCCACGCCGCCTCGCCGATCGGCAGGTCCGGCGTGCCCTCGAACGCGAAGTACGCCTTGGCGTGCGAGTCAGTCAGGTGGTAGGCCACCTCGCGGGGCTTGAGCAGCACGTTGAGCGGCACGACGGTGGCCCCGGCCTTGAGGATCCCGTAGTAGATGATCGTGAAGTACGGCAGGTTGGGCGAGGACAGAGCGACCTTGTCGCCGGGCTCGATGCCCCGCTCGACCAGCAGGTTGGCAACCTGGTTGGCCGCCCCGTCGACCTGCGCGTAGGTCAGTCGGGTGTCGCCGAAGACGATCGCCGTCCGATCGGCGAACTTGTCGACGGAATCTTCCAGCAGGCCGGCAAGGTTGGTCACGACGTCTCCTCGGGGTAGGACAGGACTTTCACCCTACCGTCGTCACTCCGGTGCCACCCGGTCACCGCGGGACGAGCGTCAGAATGTTTCGCCGGTCAGCTGCTCGTACGCCTGCACATACCGCTCGCGGGTCTTGTCCACGATCGCGGCCGGCAGCGTCGGCGGCTGGCTGTCACCGGCCCGGTCCCACCCGGACTCAGGCGAGAGCAGCCAGTTGCGGACGAACTGCTTGTCGTACGACGGCTGCGACCGTCCCGGCTGCCACGAGTCGGCCGGCCAGAAGCGGGACGAGTCGGGGGTCAGCACCTCGTCGCCCAGCACGATCGTGCCGTCGGGGCGCGCGCCGAACTCGAGCTTGGTGTCGGCCAGGACGATGCCGCGCCCGCGGGCGATCTCCTCGGCCCGGGCGTAGATGTCGAGGGTCAGCCGCTTGAGCGCGGTGGCGGCCTCCAGCCCGATCGTCTCGGTGATCTGCTCGAACGAGACGTTCTCGTCGTGCTCGCCCAGGTCTGCCTTGGTCGCGGGGGTGAAGATGGGCTCCGGCAGCCGGGAGCCGTCGACCAGCCCGGCCGGCAGCGGGACGCCGCACACCTCGCCGGCCTCCTGGTAGTCGAGCAGTCCCGATCCGGTGAGGTAGCCGCGGGCGACGCACTCGACGGGGAACATGTCGAGCTTCTCCACGACCAGGGCGCGGCCACGGACCCGCTCGGGCACCGTCGTCGAGACGACGTGGTTGGGGACCAGGTCCGCGAGCTGGTCGAACCACCACAGCGACATGCGGGTGAGGATCTCGCCCTTGTCGGGGATCCCGGGGGTGAGGATGAAGTCGAACGCCGAGATGCGGTCGGACGCGACCATCAGCAGGTGGCCGTCCGCGACCTCGTACAGGTCACGCACCTTGCCCGAGTGAAGGTGGGTCGCTCCGGGGATGTCGAGGGGCACGGGGCCAGCCTAGTGGTGCTCCCGGACGGGCGGCAGGGCCACCGTCAGAGGAAGGCGACGGCGGTCACCGCGGCGAGCACCAGCGCGACCGCACCCGTCGCGAGGAGCGTACGCACGAGGCGTGCGGCCTCCCGATCGGCGACGGCCAGCCGGGCACGGGACGCGTCGTGCGGATCGAGCAGCACCTCGACGTCGCCGGGCGGCACCTCGACGCCGGACGGGACCTGCAGCCGCAGCCGGCGGCCGTCGGGAGCGGGATACTCCACCCGGCGGGTGCCGCCGATCTCGACGGCCTGGCCGACGACCGGGGTCCAGTCCTGCGGCAGCAGCCTCACCGCCTGCCGCCGGCGCACGGCCCAGGCGACGAGCACGACCCCACCGACCAGCAGGACGACGGGCACGAAGGACAGGGACACGTCCTCCAGCCTAGGTCGCGCGCCCCGGGGGCGCGCGGGCTCAGAGGATCGAGCCGGGCGTGTACGCCGCTGCCTCGGGGCTCGCGGCGACGAGCTCCTCGACCCGGGCGACGACCGCCCGGACCTGGCTGACCGCGGCACCTGTGAAGTCGATCGGCGACGCGACGAGGCTCGCGAGGTCCTGCTCGGACAGCCCCAGACGCTCGTCGGCGGCGAGCCGCGCGAACAGGTCGTTCTCGGCCGCGCCCTTCTCCCGCATCTCGAGCGCCACCGCGACAGCGTGCTGCTTGACCGCGTCGTACGCCGTCTCGCGCCCGCGGCCGTTGCGGACCGCGGCCATCAGGACCTTGGTCGAGGCGAGGAACGGCAGGTAGCGGTCGAGCTCGCGCTGGATGACCGCAGGGAACGTGCCGAACTCGTCGAGCACCGTCAGGAACGTCTCGAACAGGCCGTCGGCAGCGTAGAACGCGTCGGGCAGCGCGACCCGGCGGACCACGGAGCAGGACACGTCGCCCTCGTTCCACTGGTCGCCGGCGAGCTCGCCGACCATCGAGGCGTACCCGCGCAGAATCACCGCGAGGCCGTTGACCCGCTCGCACGAACGGGTGTTCATCTTGTGCGGCATCGCGCTGGACCCGACCTGGCCGGGCTTGAAGCCCTCCGTGACGATCTCGTTGCCGGCCATCAGCCGGATCGTCGTGGCGAGGTTGGACGGCGCCGCGGAGAGCTGGACCAGCGCCGTGACGACGTCGTAGTCGAGGGAGCGCGGATAGACCTGGCCGACGCTGGTCAGCACCTTCCGGAAGCCGAGGTGCGTGGCGACACGCTGCTCGAGCTCGACGAGCTTGGCCTCGTCGCCACCCAGCAGGTCGAGCTGGTCCTGGGCCGTGCCGACGGGGCCCTTGATGCCGCGCAGCGGGTAGCGGGCGATCAGGTCGTCGAGCCGCTCGACCGCGACGATGAGCTCGTCGGCGATCGTCGCGAAGCGCTTGCCGAGGGTCGTGGCCTGGGCCGCGACGTTGTGGCTGCGACCGGCCATGACGAGCTCGGCGTGCTCGGTCGCGAGCCGGCCGAGCCGGGCCAGGGTCGCGATGCCGCGGTCCCGCATGAGCTCGAGCGAGGCCTTGATCTGCAGCTGCTCGACGTTCTCGGTCAGGTCCCGCGAGGTCATGCCCTTGTGGATGTGCTCGGTCCCGGCGAGGGCCGCGAACTCCTCGATCCGGGCCTTGACGTCGTGGCGGGTGATCTTCTCCCGCTCGGCGATCGAGGCCAGGTCGACACGGTCGACGACCGACTCGTACGACTCGATGACCCCGTCGGGCGTCTCCACGCCGAGGTCCTTCTGCGCCTTCAGCACCGCGATCCAGAGCCGGCGCTCCAGGACGATCTTGTGCTCGGGCGACCAGATGCGCGCGACCTCCGGGGAGGCGTAGCGGCTGGCGAGGACGTTGGGGGTGGTCACGGCTCTATTGTCCCTTGCTCCGCCGCGAGGGCGATGTCGGTCCGGTGGTGGGCACCGCGGATGTCGATCAGGTCGACCCCGGCGTACGCCCGGGTCCGCGCCTCGGCGAGGTCCGCGCCGATCGCGGTGACCGACAGGACGCGCCCGCCGGCCGTCACGAGCCGGCCGTCGACCTCGGCGGTTCCGGCGTGGATGACGTCGACACCGTCCAGGGCGTTGGCGGCGTCGATCCCGTGGATGACGTCGCCCTTGACCGGCGACTCGGGGTAGTTCTCGGCGGCGACGACGACCGTCACCGACGAGGCGTCCTGCCACTGCGGCAGGCCGACCTCGGCGAGCGACCCGGTCGCCGCACCGTGCAGGAGCGCCGACAGCGGCGTCTTGAGCAGCGACAGGATCGACTGCGTCTCGGGATCGCCGAAGCGGGCGTTGAACTCGATGACGCGCACACCCCGCGCGGTCAGCGCGAGACCCGCGTAGAGCAGGCCCTGGAACGGCGTGCCCCGCCTGGCCATCTCCTGGACCGTCGGGACCAGGACCCGGCGGCTGACCTCCGCGACGAGGTCGTCCGGCGCCCACGGCAGCGGCGTGTAGGCGCCCATGCCGCCGGTGTTGGGACCCGCGTCGCCGTCGTAGGCCCGCTTGAAGTCCTGGGCCGGCTGCAGCGGCAGGACCGTCTCACCGTCGGTGATCGCGAACAGCGACACCTCGGGGCCGTCGAGGAACTCCTCGATCACGACCCGGTCGCACGCCGCCGCGTGGTCGATCGCGGCCTGCCGGTCGTCCGTCACGACGACGCCCTTGCCGGCCGCGAGCGCATCGTCCTTGACGACGTACGGCGGTCCGAAGGCGTCCAGCGCGTCGACGACCTGCTCGGCCGTCTCGCACACGTGGGCCATCGCGGTCGGCACCTCGGCGCCGGCCATGACCTGCTTGGCGAACGCCTTGGAGCCCTCGAGCTGGGCGGCCTCCCGGCTCGGCCCGAAGCACGCGATGCCCACCGCGCGCACGGCGTCGGCGACCCCGGCGACGAGCGGCGCCTCGGGGCCGACGACGACCAGGTCGGCGCCGATCCCGGTGGCGAGCGCGGCGACCGCGGCCCCGTCCATCGGGTCGACGTCGTGCAGGGTCGCGACGGCGGCGATGCCGGGGTTGCCCGGGGCGGCGTGCACCTCGGTGACCTGGGGGTCGCGGGACAGGGCGAGGGCCAGGGCGTGCTCGCGGCCGCCGGTGCCGATGACGAGGGTCTTCACGGTGATGGCCTCAGTTCTAGATGGATCAGAGCAGGTCGAAGCGCTCGATCGACTGCTCCCGGTCGGGGCCGACGCCGATCGTCGAGATGCGGGCTCCGGACATCCCCTCGAGCGCCAGGACGTAGTCCTGGGCCGTCTGCGGCAGGTCCTCGAACGTACGGGCCGCGGAGATGTCCTCGGTCCAGCCGGGGAAGTACTCGTAGATCGGCTTGGCGTGGTGGAAGCCGGTCTGGGTCATCGGCATCTCGTCGACCCGCTCGCCGTCGACGTCGTAGGCGACGCACACCGGGATCTGCTCCCAGCCGGTCAGGACGTCGAGCTTGGTCAGGACGAAGTCCGTGACGCCGTTGATGCGCGCGGCGTAGCGGGCGATCGGGGCGTCGTACCAGCCGCACCGACGCGGACGGCCGGTCGTGGTGCCGAACTCCGCACCGTTCTGGCGCAGCTGCTCGCCGTCGGCGTCGAACAGCTCGGTCGGGAACGGGCCCTCGCCGACCCGCGTGGCGTACGCCTTGACGATCCCGATGACGCGGGTGATCTCGGTCGGGGCGATGCCCGAGCCGGTGCACGCGCCACCCGTCGTCGCCGAGGACGAGGTGACGAACGGGTAGGTGCCGTGGTCGACGTCCAGCAGGGTCGCCTGGCCGGCCTCCAGCAGGACCGTCTTGCCGGCCTTGAGCGCGTCGTGCAGCACCAGCGGCGTGTCGGCGACCATCGGGCGGAGCCGGTCGACGTACGACAAAAGCTCCTCGACGATCTCGTCGACCTCGACCGCGCGGCGGTTGTAGATCTTGGTGAGGATCTGGTTCTTGAGCTCCAGCGCGCCCTCGACCTTCTGGCGCAGGATCTTCTCGTCGAACAGGTCCTGGATGCGAATGCCGAGACGGTTCATCTTGTCGGCGTACGTCGGGCCGATGCCGCGGCCGGTGGTGCCGATCTTGCGGCTGCCCAGGAAGCGCTCGGCAACCTTGTCCATCGTCCGGTTGTAGTCGGCGATGACGTGCGCGTTGGCGCTGACCACGAGCCGCGAGGTGTCGATGCCGCGCTCGTTGAGCCCGTCGATCTCCTCGAACAGGACCTTGAGGTCGACCACGACGCCGTTGCCGATGACCGGCACGCAGCCGGGGCTGAGGATGCCGCTCGGGAGCAGGTGCAGGGCGTACTTCTGGTCGCCGATCACGACCGTGTGCCCGGCGTTGTTGCCGCCGTTGAACTTCACCACATAGTCGACCCGGCTACCCAGGATGTCCGTGGCCTTGCCCTTGCCTTCGTCGCCCCACTGGGCTCCGACGATGACGACTGCGGGCATGGAAATGCACCACCCTCACACATGCGACAAGCCCCGTGGTTGCGGGGCTCTTACTGGCGCAGTCTAGCCGATTTCACGATCGTGGTGCTGGGGGCTCACGCCTGGCGGGCGCGATAGGCGGCGACCGCGGCCCGGTTGCCGCAGGCCGTGCTGCAAAAGCGCCGTGACCGGTTGCGCGACAGGTCGAGCACGACACCGCGGCAGTCCTCGTCCGCGCAGACGTCGAGCCGGGACATCTCGTCGGCCCGGACCACGTCGATCATCGCCATCGCGGTCTCGACCGCGATGCGCGTCGCGAGCGGCTCGTCGTCGTCGGTCGCGTGCAGGTGCCAGTCGGTCTGGCCGTGGCGCACCAGCTGGGGCAGCGCGTGGCCGTCGCGGAGCAGACGGTTGACGATCTCGACGGCTTCGTCCCGGCTGCTCGTCAGCAGCTCGCGGAGGGTGGGACGCAGGGCCCGTACGTCCTCGAGCTCGGCGCGGTCACCGACCAGGCGTCCGGTGTAGCCGTTGTCGACGAAGAAGGCCGCCAGCTGCTCGGTCGACGTCAGCGTGTCGGGATCCTGCGCCGAGTTGGCGAGCCACACGGCCGACTGCAGCGCCAGCCCGGTGTCATGAGCAAAGACCATGTTGACACCTTACCTCACCCGGCCCTAGTGTCATGAGCCATGAGCGCCTTGACCAATGACACCGCGCTGGCTCCGTCCCGGATCGTCCCGGGGCTGGCGCTGGCGGCACTGTCGGCCGCGTCGTTCGCCCTGTCCGGACCGCTGGCCAAGGGCCTCATCGACGCCGGCTGGACCGCGGGCGCCGCCGTCACGGCCCGGATCCTCATCGCCGCGGCGGCCCTGGCCGTCCCGGCCGCCCTCACCCTGCGGGGGCGCTGGCACCTGGTGCGCGGCAACCTGGGGCTCATCACGGCGTACGGGCTGATCGCGGTCGCGGGGTGCCAGCTGGCGTACTTCAGCTCCGTCGCGAGGATGGACGTCGGTGTCGCGATCCTCATCGAGTTCACCTCGCCGGTCGCGGTCCTGGTATGGATGTGGGCCCGGCACGGCCAGCGTCCGGGCCGGCTCACGATCGCCGGGGCGGTCGTCGCGCTCGCCGGGCTGATGCTGGTCCTCGACCTCGTCTCGGGCGTCGACATCGACCTGATCGGTGTCGCCTGGGCCCTCGGCGCGATGCTCGGGGCGGCGTTCTACTGGGTCATCTCCGCCGACGAGGACAACGGGCTGCCGGGGATCGTCCTGGCCGCCGGCGGGCTGACGCTCGGCGGGGTCGTCCTGCTGGTGGCCGGCCTGGTCGGCATCGTCCCGATCGCGATGTCGGACGCCGACGTCGTCCTGGCCGACAGATCCGTCCCCTGGTGGCTGCCGATCCTGGGCCTGGGCGTCGTGACGGCCGCGCTGGCGTACGTCCTGGGGATCGCCGCGACCCGCCGGCTGGGCTCGCGGCTCGCCTCGTTCGTCGGCCTGTCCGAGGCCGTCATGAGCGTCGTGTTCGCGTGGCTGCTGCTCGGCCAGGCGCCGGGGACGATCCAGTTCGCCGGCGGCGCGCTGATCCTGGCGGGCGTCGTCGCGGTCCGGCTCGGGGAGCCCGCGACCCGAGTCGTCGACACGGACGAGCAGGTGTCCCAGTAGTCTGACGGGCCTGATGACGTCCCTCCTCGCGATCGCCAACGCCGATGCCGGCACGTCCTCCGACGAGGTCGTCAAGGAGGTCGTCGCCGCGCTGCGGGACGACTTCGACGTCGAGCTCGTGACGACGTCCGGGCCCGACGACCTCGCGGCCGCTCTCGCCGATCGGGCCGACGTCGATGCCGTCCTCGTGCTCGGCGGCGATGGCAGCCTGCACGCCGTCGTGGCCGCCCTCCACCATGCCGGCCGGCTGGCCGACGTCACGATCGGGCTGGTCCCGCTCGGCACGGGCAACGACTTCGCGGCGACCCTGGGGCTGCCGGACGAGCCGCTGCGCGCCGCCGAGGTCCTCACGACGGGGCACACCAAGGCGATCGACCTGATCCTCGACGACAAGGACGGCGTCGTCATCAACGCCGCGCACATCGGCATCGGCGCCGAGGCGGCCGCGGCGGCGCGGCCGTGGAAGAAGGCGCTCGGGCCGATCGGCTACCTGATCGGGGCGATCGTCACGGGCCTGCGCGGGCTGACCTCCGACGGCGCCCGGCTGACGATCACGGTCGACGGCAAGACGCTCCCCCGCAAGGAGCCGGTGATCCAGGTCGCGGTGGGCAACGGGCGCTTCGTCGGCGGCGGGGCACCCCTGCTCCCCCAGGCCGACCCCTCCGACGGCAGGCTCGACGTGTCGGTGTCCTACACCGAGTCACCACGACGCCGCATCGCGTACGCGTTCAGCGTCCGCCGCGGCGACCACCACCGTCGCGACGACGTCGTCTACCTGCGCGGCACCGAGGTCACGGTCCGCGGGGACGCCCTGCGATGCACCAGCGACGGCGAGCTCACCAAGCCGTCGACGACCCACATCTGGAAGCTGCAGGCCGCGGCGCTGACGATGTACGTCCCCTGACCGCTCCCCGTCGGTTTACCACGGTCCCTCGGCAAACAGGCTCTCCCCGGAGGAGATTTCCCGCGGGAGGAACAGGTCTGCCGCGGGGAGTCAGGGCTCAGCCCTGCGACGCGACCAGCTCGGCGTACGCCTCGGGGCTCGACTCGTGCAGGAACTCGCGGCACCGGTGCGCCTCGCCCTCGTCGCCGAGACGCTCGGAGGCGTCCGCCAATGCGGCGAGCGACCGGAGGAACGGGCGGTTGGGCTCGTGCTCCCAGGGGAGCGGCCCGTGGCCCTTCCAGCCGTTGCGGCGCAGCAGGTCCAGCGAGCGGTGGTAGCCGGTACGCACGAAGGCGTAGCCCTCGAGGTCCTTGCCCTCGGCGAGGGCCAGCTCGGCCAAGGTGACCCAGGCGAGGGCGGAGTCGGGGTGCAGCGAGGCGACCGTCTGCGGGCTGTCGCCGGCGGACAGCTCGGCGGCACCGGGGTCCTCGGGCAGCAGGGTCGCGGGCGGTTCACCGAAGAGGTTCGTCATGACGCCATCCTCGCACCAACCCCGCGACGGTCCACCACCCGTAGCAAGCCTGCGCCTACCGCAGGAAATTTCCCGCGGTAGGCGCAGACTTGCTCAGGGACCGTGGTAAACCGACCCAGCGGGGATCAGAGCTTGGTGCCGGCGCTCCGCAGCGCGGTGCACGCCTCGGCGACGCGGGCGGCCATGCCAGCCTCGGCGGCCTTGCCCCAGGCGCGCGGGTCGTACTGCTTCTTGTTGCCGACCTCGCCGTCGACCTTCAGGACACCCTCGTAGTTGACGAACATGTGGCCGGCCACGGGGCGCGTGAAGGCGTACTGCGTGTCGGTGTCCACGTTCATCTTGACGACGCCGTAGTCGACCGCCGCCGAGATCTCCTCGGGCAGCGAGCCGGACCCGCCGTGGAACACCAGGTCGAACGGGGACGCCTTGCCGTACTTGGCGGCGACGGCCTCCTGCGCGGCCTTCAGGATCTCCGGGCGCAGCGTCACGTTGCCGGGCTTGTAGACACCGTGGACGTTGCCGAACGTCAGGGCCGTGAGGTAGCGACCCTTCTCGCCGACGCCGAGCGCCGCGGCGGCCGCGAGGGCGTCGTCGGGGGTCGTGTAGAGGTGCTCGCCCATGCCGCCCTCGACACCGTCTTCCTCGCCGCCGACGACACCGATCTCGACCTCGAGGATGATGTTCGCCGCGGCGCACTGCGCGAGCAGCTCCTGAGCGATCTCGAGGTTCTCCTCGAGCGGGATCGCCGAGCCGTCCCACATGTGCGACTGGAAGTACGGCAGGCCGCCGCCCTTGACGCGCTCGGCCGAGGCGGCGATGAGCGGACGCACGAACCCGTCGAGCTTGTCCTTGGGACAGTGATCGGTGTGCAGCGCGACGTTGACCGGGTACTTCTTGGCGACCTCCTCGGCGAACGCGGCGAACGCCAGCGAGCCGGAGACCATGTTCTTGACCGTCGGGCCGGAGAAGTACTCCGCGCCGCCGGTCGACACCTGGATGATGCCGTCGCTCTCGGCTTCGGCGAAGCCTGCGAGGGCGGCGTTCAGGGTCTGGGACGACGACACGTTGATGGCCGGGTAGGCGAACGACTCGCCCTTGGCCTTGTCGAGCATCGCGGCGTAGACCTCGGGTGTGGCGACGGGCATCAGATCTCCTGTGGACGGAAAACGGGCAGACGAAGGGTGCAGACCAATGTCAGTATCCCAGTCCGCGCGGCAAAGGGGCAGTCACCCTGCCAAGGCCTTCACGGCGGCCCGCGCCGCGACCTGGATCGGGCTCCACACCGACGAGAACGGCGGGGCGTAGGCGAGGTCGAGCATCACGACGGCGTCGACCGTCATGCCGGCCGCGAGAGCCGTGGCGGCGACGTCGATGCGCAGGGCTGCGTCCTCCGCGCCGACGATCTGCGCGCCCAGCAGCCGGCGGGTGATCCGGTCGGCCACCATCACGACGGTCATCATGCCGGCGCCGGGCATGTAGCCGGCGAAGTTGGTGGTCTCGATCGAGACGACGACGGGGTCGAGGCCCGCGTCCCTCGCCTGCTGGGCGTCGAGGCCGGTGCGGGAGATCTCCAACGAGCAGAACTTCGTGATGGCGGTCTGGACAACGCCGGGGAACGACAGCCGCGGCTCCTCGCCGAGCAGATCAGCGGCGATGCTGTCGGCGGCGACCATGCCCTGCTTGTTGGCGTGGGTGCCCAGTGGCAGGTGGATCGGCTCGCCCGTGACGCGGTCGATCGTCACGACGCAGTCGCCCGCCGCCCAGATCTCCGCAAAGCCCTCGACCCTCTGCCGGTCGTCGACGACGATGCCGCCCTTGACGCCGGTCGGCAGGCCCGCGTCGGACGCCAGCCCCGAGCGCGCCGCGACGCCCAGCCCGAGGATCACGACATCGGCCGGGAGGGTGCCGTCGGCGGTCTCGACGCCCGTCACACGCCCGGAGTCGTCGAGCGTGAAGCCCGTGACGTCCACGCCCGTGCGCAGGTGGATGCCGCGTCGCCGCATCGCGTCGGCGACCTGCTGGCCCAACGCCGGCTCGATGATGGGCAT
>NZ_JAOPXQ010000228.1 GCF_025965075.1 Aeromicrobium sp. | reverse complement strand
TAGACCTCGGACGTACCGTCCGTCGGGGTGCCGGTCGTCAGGCCTCCGGGAGCGCCCAGCGGGGTCGACGTGCCCGTCAGGCGCAGCGTCGCGCCCTCGAGCGAGGAGCCGATCCACGTCGAGTCCCGCCGCCACGCGCCGGTGCCCTGCTCGTAGTAGGTCAGGTCCGAGATGTCCTGGTCGAGCGCCGCGTCCTTCTTGCCCTTGAGGTAGTGATCGAACCAGCGGAGCTGCAGCTGGCCCAGCGTGCCGTAGCCGGCCTGGTCGAGCCCCTGGCCGCCCGAGGCCTGGATGTGGTCCCACGGGCCGACGACCATCTTGGTGGGGACGCCGCGCCGGTCAAGGTTCTCGAACAGCAGGGGAGTGCCTCGCTGGAACAGGTCGTACTCGCCGGACACGAAGAATGCCGGCACCTTGACCTTGTCGATCACGTTGATGACCGAGCGCTCGTCGTAGAACGGGCCGTCGTACGCCGGCTCACCGCCCCCGAGTGCCTTGACGAGCAGCGGCACCGTGAAGGTCGCGGCTCCCGTCAGGTGGTCGAGCAGCGACACGAGGGCCGAGCGCGGATCGGTCGGGGCGACGGCCGGCGGGATCAGCCCGGTCGTCGTGACGAGTCCCAGCCACAGCGGAATGAAGCCGACGTCGATCTGGCCGCCGGAGGCGACGACGTCGCGGTAGACGTCCGCGCCGGGGACCTGCGGGAAGATCGCCTTGAGGCCGGGCGGCTGGGCGGCGGCGGCCCAGAGCTGGCTGATGCCCATGTAGGACGGTCCCGACATGCCGGTGATGCCGTTGCTCCACGGACGCTTGGACGAGTGTGCCCAGGTCATGATCTCGCCGCCGTCCTTGTTCTCCCGGGCGGCGAACGCGTTCCACTGTCCCTCGGAGCTGCCGGTGCCGCGGGCGTCCACCGTGAGGTGGACGTAGCCGCGCTTGACGAGGTACGTCGGGTCGGCGCCGGCGAGCCCGCCGCCGCTGCCGAGGACGGTCTTGTTGTAGGCCGTGATGGTCACGATGACCGGCAGCCGCTTCGCGACAGCCCTGCCGCTCGCGTCGGCCGGACGTGTCACGTCACCGCGCAGGATCGTGCCGTCCGACATCGGGATCGCGACATCCTTCTCCGTGACGGTCGACGGGTACTGCTCGGCGCGCGGCTTCCACCTCGCGGCCGCAGCCTGTGCCTGCCCCAGGGTCAGCGAGGAGCCGAGCAGGGCGACGGTCAGGCCGAGCACCGTCAGGAGGCGGGCGAGGACATGGCGACGAGCGTTCACGAGTTCCCTCCAGAGATCGTTGATGTGCTCAACGAACCCGGTAACTCGAAGTTACGATTGGGTGACGACGCGCCCCATCAGGTGCGTGACCGGCTTGCGGGAGCCCTTGACGCCGAGCACCAGGCCGTCGTCGGTCTGCCGCGACCCGAAGACAACCGTGCCGGGCAGCAGGATCGGCTTGCGGAACTCGACGTCGTTCGCGAACGCGGCCGGCAGCTTGTGCTGCACCGCCGAGAGGCTGCGGGCCAGGGTCCACATGCCGTGGGCGATGTTGCTCTTGAAGCCGAACGCGCGCGCCGTCAACGGGTGGAGGTGGATCGGGTTGCGGTCGCCCGAGACCGCGCCGTAGCGGCGGCCGAGGTCCCCGCCGAGCTTCCAGTGCACGACGCCGTCGGGAGCATCGAGCCCCGCGAGCGGTGCCGTCGTGGTCTCGGCGGAGCCGCCCTTGTGACGGGAGAACAGCGTCATGGTCTCCTCCCACACGAGCTCGTCGCCCACCCGGACAGCGGTGAGGATGTCGATCAGTGAGCCCTTGGGGTGTGGCCGCAGGTCCGCGGCGTGCACCGAGACGTCGAGCAGCTCGGTGATCCCGATCGGCCGGTGCTGCACGATCGTGTTGCGCAGGTGCACCAGGCCCATGGGCGCGAACGGGAACGCCGTGTCGGTCATCAGCGTCATGTGCAGGCCGAACGCCGCCATGTGCGGGTAGGTCGCCGGCAGGACGTCCGAGCGGGGGAACCCACACACCTCGTTGTACGTCTCGAGGTGCGTGGGGTCCGTCGCGACGCCGGGTCGCTCCAGCACGAGGTCGGGCACCGTGCCCTGGTCGTGCCTGATGCCCGGCAGCCCGCCGACGACGGGGATCGCCGGCAGGGCCGCCTTGAGCATCAGCGGCGCCGTGGCGGGCGCCTTGGTGAAGACGCGCGTCGTCACGTCAGGCGCCGATCAGGGCCTGGCCGCACACCCGGACGACGTTGCCCGAGATCGCCGACGAGCCCGGGTTGGCGTACCACGCGATGGCCTCGGCGACGTCGATCGGCTGACCGCCCTGCGACAGCGAGCTGAGCCGGCGTCCCGCCTCCCGGATGCCCAGCGGCATGGTCTTGACCATGTCGGTCTCGATGAA
The DNA here is from genome assembly GCF_025965075.1 of Aeromicrobium sp. Classification (GTDB taxonomy): domain Bacteria; phylum Actinomycetota; class Actinomycetes; order Propionibacteriales; family Nocardioidaceae; genus Aeromicrobium. The sequence continues at coordinate 7,245 of NZ_JAOPXQ010000228.1, read as the reverse complement.
GCCGGGAGCGATCGCGTTGACCGTGATGCCGTCCTTCGCGACCCGCTTCGACAGGTCCTGGACGAAGCCGATGACGCCGGCCTTGGCCGTGCCGTAGCTGGTCTGCCCGTTGTTGCCCGCGATGCCGGCGATCGAGGAGATGCCGATGACCCGGCCGCCCCGGCGGAGCAGCTTCTGGTCGAGCAGCTCGGCCGTGATGCGCTGGGGCGCGCCGACGCTGATGTCGATCACGAGGTCCCAGTTCTCCGTCAACATGTTCTTGAGCCGTTTGTCGCGGGTGATGCCGGCGTTGTGCACCACGATGTCGACGCCGTCATGGGCGTCCCTGATCGCCTGAGCGATGACCTGCGGCGCGTCGGCAGCGGTGATGTCCTCGGCGATCGAGGTGCCACCCAGCTCGGCCATGACGACGTCGAGCTCGGCCTTGAGCGCGGGGACGTCGAGTCCGACGATCTCGGCGCCGTCACGGTGCAGCGTGCGGGCCATCGCGGCGCCCAGCCCGCGGGAGGCACCGGTGATCAGTGCGACCTTGCCGGCCAGCGGCTTGGCCGGGTCGCCGACCGGGTCGGCGTCGAGGAGCTCGGTCAGGCCCAGGCGAACGACCTGGCCGGAGACGAAGGCGGACTTGGGGGAGAGGAGGAACTCGAGCGTCGAGCCGAGGGCGGACTCGCTGCCCTGTCCGACGTACACCAGGTTGGCCGTGCTGCCGTTGCCACCGACCTCCTTGCCCGCGGAGCGGACGAAGCCCTCGAGGGCGCGCTGCGCGATGGCGGCGGTCTCGGAGGTGGCCTGCTCGGGCAGTGAGCCGATCACGATCAGGCGGCCCGACGAGGCGAGGCTGCGCAGCGCGGGGGTGAAGAACTGCTGCATCGTCGCCAGGCCGGCGGTGTCGGTGATGCCGGTGGCATCGAACACCAGGCCCTTGTAACGCTTGCCGTCGGCGCGGACGCCGACCGTCTCGATGCCGCTGGACTTGAGCGTCGTGTTGAGCGTCGTGCCGAGCGTGCCCTTCGGCGCCGCGCCGATCAGCACGGTGCCCTTGACCAGGGGATCGCCCTCGGTCCAGCGCTCCAGCACCGGGGGATTGGGCAGACCCAGGTTCTTGACGACGAACTTGCCGATCGGGTTGTGCGCGAGCGACTGGTAGCGATCAGTCATGGCTGGGGTGTGTCCTATCTCTCGGATACCATTGGTATCTGGAATGCTGCTGAAACTGTAGCCTCAGGAATCGGCGCCAGTCCACCGCACCGCATGCGGCGCTGATCACGTTCACCACCATCGTTCACGAAGATCGAGGAGACCGCCATGGCGGACACCACCCCAGCCAAGAAGGCCCCGGCCAAGAAGACCGCCACTGCCCGCTCTGCCGCGGCGAAGCCGCAGGAAGTCCGGCGCGTCGCGGTCATCGGCGGCAACCGGATCCCGTTCGCCCGCTCCAACACCGTCTACACCGACGCCTCCAACCAGGAGATGCTGACCTCGGCGCTCGACGGCCTGGTCGACCGGTTCGGCCTGCAGGGTGAGCGGGTCGGCGAGCTCGCCGCCGGCGCCGTCCTCAAGCACAGTCGCGACTTCAACCTGGCCCGCGAGACGGTGCTGGGCTCGAAGCTCTCGCCCGACACCCCCGCGTTCGACGTCCAGCAGGCCTGCGACACCGGGATCCAGGCTGCGGTCCTGGTCGCCAACAAGATCGCGCTCGGCAAGATCGAGACCGGCATCGCCGGCGGCTCGGACACGACCTCGGACGCGCCACTGGCCGTCGGCGAGAAGCTTCGCAAGATCCTGCTCGAGGCCAACCGGGCCAAGGACAACAAGGGTCGCCTCTCGGCCCTCGCCAAGATCCGTCCGGCGTACCTCGCCCCCGACCAGCCGCGCAACGCCGAGCCCCGCACGGGCCTGTCGATGGGTGACAGCCAGGCCATCACGACCAAGGAGTGGGGCATCACCCGCGAAGCGCAGGACGAGCTCGCCGTGGCGTCGCACGTCAACCTCGCGGCGTCGTACGACGAGGGCTGGCAGGACGACCTGGTGACCCCGTTCCAGGGCGTCACGAAGGACAACAACCTGCGCCCCGACTCGAGCGTCGAGAAGCTGGCGAAGCTCAAGCCGGTCTTCGGCAAGGGTGAGGGCGCGACCATGACGGCCGCGAACTCGACCCCTCTGTCGGACGGCGCCTCGGTTGTCCTGCTCGCGTCGGAGGATGCCGCTGCGAAGCACGGCTGGACCCCCGAGGCGTACTTCGTCGACTACGAGACGGCCGCCGTCGACTACGTCTCCGGTGCCGAGGGGCTGCTGATGGCCCCGGTCTACGCCGTGCCGCGCATGCTCGCGCGCCAGGGCCTGACGCTGCAGGACTTCGACTTCTACGAGATCCACGAGGCGTTCGCCGGCCAGGTGCTGACGACCCTCGCGGCGTGGGAGGACCCGGCGTACTGCAAGGACAAGCTGGGCCTCGACGTGCCGCTCGGCTCGATCGACCGCAGCAAGCTCAACGTCAAGGGCTCGTCCCTCGCCGCAGCGCACCCGTTCGCGGCGACCGGTGGGCGCATCGTCGCCAACCTGGCGAAGCTGCTGCACCAGAAGGGCCCGGGCAGCCGCGGCCTGATCTCGATCTGCGCCGCCGGTGGCCAGGGCGTCGTGGCGATCCTCGAAGGCGCCTGAGACACGAGCCAGGTGAGCGGTGCGCTAGCGTCCAAGAAGGTGAGCTGAGTGGACGCCAGCGCACCGCCCTGCGGCGTTGCTGGACGCTCGGGTGCCTCCCGGTCGGGGGCGCCAGCTCGTCGCCCAGGTGAGGGTGGATCCACCACCTCATTCGTCGACATGGGGTGGCAAGCTCACCGACGCCCCCGGCTGCTAGAGCCCCCGCGGCGTCGGGGAGGACCAGCTGGGTCAGGACCTGTCGCCGCGGGCCATCGCGATGGCGGCCATCGTCACCAACGACTTGACCTCGTCGAACGGCACGGAGTCGGTCACCGGCAGCCCGGCGTTGTGCTCGCGGACCGCGAGCTGGAGCGTCACGAGGTTGAGGACGCCGAGGGCCTGCGTGTAGAAGATGTTGGCCAGCAGGTCGGGGTCGCGGACCGCGAAGTCGCCGGTGGCGACGCCCGCCTCGAGGACCCGCACGACGTGGTTGAGGCATGCGGCCATCGCGGTGCCCAGCTGGAGCATGACCTTCTCGCTGACCTCCTCGATCAGCTCGTCACCGCGGCGTCGCAGGAGCGCCTGCGCGCAGTCGACGAAGGCCGGCAGGCGGGCGCCGAAGTCGAGGAACACCGTCGTCAGGCGGCCGAGGCGGGCCTCCGGGGTCGCGTCCGCGTCGTCGCCGGCGGTCAGGAGGCTGTCGAGCTCGCGCAGATAGCTCACGAGGGTCTCGGCGAACAGCTCCTCCTTGCCGGAGAAGTGCCGGTAGATGATGGCGCGGTTGATCCCGACGGCTCGGGCGATGTCCTCGATCTGGGCGTCCCTCACGCCTCGCTCGTCGAACAGCTTCCGTGTCGCCTCGAGAATCTCTCGCTTCCGCGCCGCGCGGCGTTCCGAGACAGGCATGGCTTCCACTTTAGAGTGCTTTGTCGGTGGGGGGCCGTAGGCTCGACGTATGAGGTCAGTGTCCGAGCTCCGGCGCCAGGTGGCGCCCATCGAAGTCGTCTCCGACTACCAGCCGGCGGGTGACCAGCCCGCGGCGATCGCCGAGATCACCAAGCGCCTCCGTGGTGGCGAGCAGGACGTCGTGCTGCTGGGCGCGACCGGCACCGGCAAGACCGCGACGACGGCGTGGTTGGCCGAGCAGCTGCAGCGGCCGATGCTCGTCATGATGCCCAACAAGCTGCTCGCCGCCCAGTTCGCCAACGAGCTGCGCGAGCTGCTGCCCAACAACGCGGTGGAGTACTTCGTCTCCTACTACGACTACTACCAGCCCGAGGCCTACATCGCGCAGAGCGACACCTACATCGAGAAGGACTCCTCGATCAACGAGGAGGTCGAGCGGCTGCGGCACTCGGCCACGTGGTCGCTGCTGACCCGTCGCGACGTCATCGTCGTGGCGACGGTGTCGTGCATCTACGGCCTCGGCTCGGCGCAGGAGTACCTCGAGCGCATGATCGGCTTCAAGGTCGGTGAGGAGCTCCCGCGCGAGCAGCTGCTCCGCACGCTCGTCGAGGCGCAGTACGTCCGCAACGACGTCAGCAGCACCCGCGGCACGTTCCGGGTCAAGGGCGACACCGTCGAGATCTTCCCGGTCTACCAGGAGCACGCCGTGCGGGTGGAGTTCTTCGGCGACGAGATCGAGCGCCTCATGACGCTGCACCCGTTGACCGGCGAGATCCTCAGCGACGACCAGGAGCTCTTCGTCGGCTCGGCGACCCACTACGCGGCCGGGCCCGCGACGATGCACCGGGCGATCGAGACGATCCAGGTGGAGCTCGAGGAACGGCTCGCCGAGCTCGAGGGCGCCGGCAAGCTCCTCGAGGCGCAGCGGCTGCGGATGCGCACGACGTACGACATCGAGATGATGCAGCAGGTCGGCACGTGCGCCGGCATCGAGAACTACTCGCGGCACATGGACCAGCGGGGACCCGGCACCCCCGGCCACTGCCTGCTCGACTACTTCCCCGAGGACTTCGTGCTCGTGGTCGACGAGTCCCACGTGACGATCCCGCAGATCGGCGCGATGTACGAGGGCGACATGTCCCGCAAGCGCTCCCTCGTCGAGCACGGCTTCCGCCTGCCGAGCGCGATGGACAACCGGCCGCTCAAGTGGCCGGAGTTCCTCGAGCGCATCGGGCAGACCGTCTACCTGTCGGCCACGCCCGGCAACTACGAGATGGAGAAGGTCAAGGACGACGTCGTCCAGCAGATCATCCGCCCGACCGGCCTGGTGGACCCCGAGGTCATCGTCAAGCCGACCAAGGGACAGATCGACGACCTCATCACCCAGATCCGCGCCCGCACCGACAAGGAGGAGCGGGTCCTGGTCACGACGCTGACCAAGAAGATGTCCGAGGACCTGACCGACTACCTCCTCGAGGCCGGGATCCGCACCCGCTACCTGCACAGCGAGGTCGACACGCTGCGACGCGTCGAGCTGCTGCGGGAGCTGCGGATGGGGGAGTACGACGTGCTGGTCGGCATCAACCTGCTCCGGGAGGGCCTCGACCTCCCGGAGGTCAGCCTCGTCGCGATCCTCGACGCCGACAAGGAGGGCTTCCTGCGCTCGGGCCGCTCCCTGATCCAGACGATCGGCCGTGCGGCACGCAACGTGTCGGGTCAGGTCATCATGTACGCCGACCGGATCACCGACTCGATGGGCTGGGCGATCGACGAGACCAACCGCCGCCGGGCGATCCAGGTCGCCTACAACACCGAGCACGGACTGGACCCGACGCCGCTGCGCAAGAAGATCGGCGACATCACCGACATGCTGGCCCGCGAGGACGCCGACACCGCGACGCTGCTCGCGGCGACGGGCGACAAGCGGCGCAAGGGCGCGCCCGTCCCGCTGGGCCACACCGCGGACCTGGCCAACCTCCCGTCCGGCGAGCTGGCCGACCTGATCGAGCAGCTCAGCGAGCAGATGCGCTCCGCCGCGGCCGAGCTCCAGTTCGAGGTCGCCGCCCGCCTGCGTGACGAGATCGGAGACCTCAAGAAGGAGCTCCGCAGCATGCTGCGGGCCGGCGTCTAGTCCAGACTGTCCCCGTGACCGACGTCCTGGAGAACTCACGTGTCCGTGCCGTGGTCGACCCCGAGCGGGGAGCCCGCCTGACGAGCCTACGGATCGACGGCCACGAGGTGCTCGGCGCCGCCTCGGCGCCCGGCGTGGACCCCGCCATCGCGGACGGCATCTTCGCGATGGTGCCGTGGGCCGGCCGGGTCCGTGACGGTGTGGTCGTGGCCGACGGCGTCGCGCACCAGCTGCCGCAGGCCGACGGGCCCAACGCGCTGCACGGACTGGGGCACGTACGCCCGTGGCGACGCAGCGGCGAGGGCACCTATGCCGTCGACCTGGGGGGGCCGTGGCCCACCCAGGGCATCGCGACCCTGCGCTACGCACTGCTCGACGCGGGAGTGCGGATCGAGCTCACGTGGGACGACGGCACGGACCGGCCGTGCTCGATCGGCCTGCACCCGTGGTTCCGCCGCCGGCTCGACACCGGCGGCGAGCTCGAGGCCGACCTGCGGCCCACCACGATGGTCGAGCGCGGAGCCGACGGCCTGCCCACCGGCGAGCTCGTCGCAGCCCGGCCGGGACCGTGGGACGACTGCTTCACCCTCGCCGCCGATCCGGTCCTGACCTGGTCCGACGCGCTGCACCTCACGCTGCGCTCGTCCGCCGACTGGTGGGTCGTCTACGACGAGCCGGGCGACACGATCTGCGTCGAGCCGCAGACGACACCGCCCGACGCGTTCGGGCACCCGACGCTGCACCCCGCCGACGGCTGGCCGCACACCGTGTGGCTGGAGATCACGGCCTAGCACCTCTCGACGGATCCACCCTGAGGCTTCGTGGTCGACGTCGCCACCGGGGCGATCGACCAGGTCTGACCTCGGTGATTGGCCCCCTCGGGGCCGCGCCTGCAAGAATGGTCCCCGGAGGGGAGTATTCCCCGATCGCAGTGTCGTCATCACGGTGATTCTCAGCAGTCACCCGGTGTTGCGGGCCGCTTCTCGCGGCGGAAGAGACCTCCGGCGTGCTCGACGACCGGAGGAATTCACCGTGCATCTATCCCAAGCCACGTCATCGGCTGCCGAGAACATCGGCATGTCGGTGTCCCAGACCGAGTGGATCGTGACGATCACCGTCACGCTCGCCGTGCTGCTGTTCGACATCATCATCGTCGCCCGCAAGCCGCACGAGCCGACGCTCAAGGAGTGCGCGATCTACCTCTCCGGCTACGTCGGTCTGGCGATCGCGTTCGGCATCTGGGTCATGATCCACCACGACGTGACGCCGGGACCGGGCCAGAAGGGCGGCGACTTCGGCCTGCAGTTCTTCGCCGGCTGGCTGACCGAGTACAGCCTGTCGATCGACAACCTGTTCATCTTCATCATCATCATGGCGAGCTTCAAGGTGCCGAGGAAGCTGCAGCAGGAGGCACTGCTGGTCGGCATCGTCATCGCGTTGGTGTTCCGTGGCATCTTCATCGCGTTGGGCGCGGTCGCGATCAACAACTTCGCCTGGATCTTCTACGTCTTCGGCGCGTTCCTGCTCTACACCGCGTGGACGCTGGCCAAGGACACCGAGCACGACGA
>NZ_JAOPXQ010000213.1 GCF_025965075.1 Aeromicrobium sp. | reverse complement strand
TTGGTGCCGACGATCAGCGCGTCGGATGGGAAGTCAGGACCCTGGACCCGCTCGATGAGCGCCTCGAGCAGCTCCTCCTTGGACGCCTCGGGGTTGGACAGCGCCCACTGGGCGCCCTCGGCGACCTCACGCAGGTTGTGCGGCGGGATGTTCGTTGCCATGCCGACCGCGATGCCCGCCGAGCCATTGACCAGCAGGTTGGGGATGCGGGCCGGCAGCACCGTCGGCTCCTGGGAACGGCCGTCGTAGTTGGGGCGGAAGTCAACGGTGTTCTTGTCGATGTCGCGCACCATCTCCATCGCGATCGGCGCGAGCCGGCACTCGGTGTATCGCATCGCGGCGGCACCGTCGTCACCCGGCGAGCCGAAGTTGCCCTGCCCGTCGATCATCGGCGCGCGCATGACCCACGGCTGCGCGAGGCGGACCAGGGTGTCGTAGATCGCGGTGTCGCCGTGCGGGTGGTACTGGCCCATCACGTCACCGACGATGCGCGAGCACTTGCTGAAGCCGCGGTCGGGGCGGTAGCCGCCGTCGAACATCGCGTAGAGCACGCGGCGGTGCACCGGCTTGAGACCGTCCCGGACGTCGGGCAGCGCGCGGGACACGATGACGCTCATGGCGTAGTCGATGTAGGAGCGCTGCATCTCGTCCTGCAGCTCGACCGGCTCGATCCGGTCGTGCTCGGGGGGCGGGGTGGTTTCGGTCATCGGTCAAGTCCTGTCGTGGAGTGGGCGCCGCGAGGTGCGTTCATCGAGGTGCTCATCAGATGTCGAGGAAGCGGACGTCTTTGGCGTTGCGCTGGATGAACGAGCGCCGCTGCTCGACGTCCTCGCCCATCAGGATCGTGAACATCTCGTCGGCCATCGCGGCGTCCTCGAGGGTCACCTGGCGCAGGATGCGGTTGGCCGGGTCCATCGTGGTGTCCCACAGCTCGGAGTCGTTCATCTCGCCCAGACCCTTGTAGCGCTGGATCTGCTGGCCGACCTCCTTGGGCAGCCGCTTGCCGTCGGCCGCGCCGGCCGCCAGCAGGACGTCCCGCTCGGCGTCGGAGTAGGCCAGCTCGTCGGCCGAGTTGCTCCATTTGATCTTGTAGAGCGGCGGTTGCGCGAGGTAGACGTGACCGCCGTCGATGAGCGGCTTCATGAAGCGGAACAGCAGCGTCAGCAGCAGCGTCGAGATGTGCTGGCCGTCGACGTCGGCATCGGCCATCAGCACGATCTTGTGATAACGCAGCTTGGCCATGTCGAAGTCCTCGTGCACGCCGGGGCCGAGCGCGGAGATGATCGCCTGGACCTCGGCGTTCTGCAGGATCTTGTCGATCCGGGCCTTCTCGACGTTGAGGATCTTGCCGCGCAGCGGGAGGATCGCCTGCGTGCGGGGATCGCGGCCGCCCTTGGCCGAGCCGCCGGCGGAGTTGCCCTCCACGATGAAGACCTCGCACTCCTCGGGGTTGCGCGAGGAGCAGTCGGCGAGCTTGCCCGGCAGGCCGCCGCCGCCGAGGAAGCCCTTGCGGTTGCGGGCCAGGTCCCGCGCCTTGCGGGCGGCCATGCGGGCCGTCGCGGCGTCGATCGACTTGCGGACGATGGTCTTGCCCTCGGCGGGGTGCTGCTCGAACCACGCGCCGAGCTCGTCGTTGAGGACGCTCTGGACGTACGACTTGGCCTCGCTGTTGCCCAGCTTGGTCTTGGTCTGGCCCTCGAACTGCGGCTCCTCGAGCTTGATCGAGACGATCGCGGTGAGCCCCTCGCGGATGTCCTCGCCCGAGAGGTTGTCGCTGGCCTTCTTGATCAGGCCCTGCGCCGTGGCGAACTTGTTGACCGTCGTGGTCAGCGCCGCCCGGAAGCCCTCCTCGTGCGTGCCGCCCTCGTGCGTGTTGATCGTGTTGGCGAACGTGTGGACCGACTCGATGAAGCTGTCGTTCCACTGCATCGCGATCTCGAGGGACAGGCCCTTGCTCTCGTCCTCGGAGTCGATCGAGATGACGTCGCGATGGATCGGCGACTTGCTGCCGACGTTGATGTGCTCGACGTAGTCGACCAGGCCCTTGTCGTAGCGGAAGCGCGCATCGCGCTCGGCGCCCTGGTCCAGCGCGGTGTCGACGGGGGCCTCCCCCTCGACCTCGACGGCGGTCTCACGGTCGTCGCGCAGCACGAGCTCGAGGCCCTTGTTGAGGAACGCCATCTCGCGGAAGCGGGTCTTGAGCGTCTCGTAGCTGTAGACGACGGTCTCGAAGATGTCCTCGCTGGCGTAGAACGTCGTCGTGGTTCCGGTCTCGTCGGTCTCCTCGTGACGCTCGAGCGGAGCGTCCGGGACGCCGTACGTGAACGACTGGGTCCAGCGGTAGCCGTCGCGCTTGATCTCGACGTCGAGCCGGGTCGACAGCGCGTTGACGACCGAGACGCCGACGCCGTGCAGACCACCGGAGACCTTGTAGCCGCCGCCGCCGAACTTGCCGCCCGCGTGCAGCGAGGTCAGCACCAGCGTCACGGCGGGCATCTTCTCGGTCGGGTGCTCGTCGACGGGGATGCCGCGGCCGTCATCGACGACGCGCACGCCGCCGTCGGCCTGCAGGGTCACCGCGATGTGGGACGCGTAGCCCGCGAGGGCCTCGTCGACCGAGTTGTCGACGACTTCGTAGACGAGGTGGTGCAGTCCGCGCTCACCGGTGGACCCGATGTACATGCCCGGACGCTTGCGCACCGCCTCCAATCCTTCGAGAACCTGGATGTTGCTGGCGTCGTACGAAGCTTCAGGATCTGGAGTTTGGCTCACCGAACCAGTATACGGGGCGTTTCGTGCGTCTCAGGGCTTACCCACCGTTGCGGGACGGCGAGTCGCGCTCCTCGCGTGCCCGTGAGAGCGACAGAACGGCCGTTGTGACGACACGGGAGGGTCGGTGCCAAGGCCCGGTAGGGATCTGGGCCCGTCAGGGGCTCCAGCACACCGTGACGGTCCGTCTTGGTCAAGCCGCTGGGAGCCATGCGTCATCGTGGAGGGATGACCGACACCACGACCCGCCGCGGAACCGCGGTGACGGCTGCCTGGACGGCGGTCATGGCGGCCGCCACGCTGGCGGTCCTGGTGCAGGTCGCGGTGCGTAGCGCGCGGGGTCAGGACTGGGACGACTCGGCCATGAACACCGTCGTCGGAGGGCGCGACACCCGTCTGACGGTGTTGAGCGTGCTGGGCTACGTGTCGATCGGCGCCATCGTGATCGTCGTGATCGGCTGCGTCGCGGTGGCTCTCGCGCGAAGCAGCGTACGACTCGCGGTGGGCGCCGTCGCGGTCATCGCCGGCTCCAACCTGACGACCCAGGTGCTCAAGCACGCGATCCTGGACCGGCCCGACTTCGGCCTCGGCACGCTCAACAGCCTGCCCAGCGGGCACACCACGGTCGTCGCGAGCTCGGTCGGCGCCGCGCTGCTGGTCGCTCCGCGCCTCGCGCGGCCCGTCATCGCCCTGGCCGGCGGCTTCGCCACGACCCTGACCGGTGCCTCCACGGTCGTCGCGGGCTGGCACCGTCCGTCCGACGTCATCGCCGCGCTTGCCGTGAGCCTGCTGTGGACCGCGGTCGTCGCGGTCGTCGTCCATGCCGCGTCCGAGCCCGTCGCAGGAACGTTCGCCGCGGCGGTCGTGGGCTGCGGCGGTGCGCTGCTGGTCCTGGTCGCGATCGGTGTGCGACCCGTGCTCGGCTGGGACGGCTTCGTGCAGGCCGGTCTGGTGCTGGGTGCCGTGACGGCCGCGACCGCGGTGTTCGTCCTGGCCTGCGCGGCCGTCGCCCCCGCGGAGTGAACCGCGCTCACCCGTAGGTGTCTCGGGGACCCCGGGCCCCACGGATCGAGCGCGGCCCGGACTTCCACGACGGCGCCTGGGGGCCTCGGACGTCGATCCGGAGGACCGAGCCGTCGCCGAGCGCGGCGTTGAGCTTGGCCACGATCCGCGGCGCGAGCATCTTGAGCTGGGTCGCCCACGCGGTCGACGAGGCGCGCACGTGCACGACGGCATCCTCGAAGCCCTCGATGACGGCGTGCTGCGCCACCTCCGGACCGACGAGCTGCTGCCAGTCGGTGAAGATCCGCTGGTCGGCGAGCTTGTCCGACCAGCCCTGGTTCTGCACGACCCGGTCCAGGAGCTCCGACAGCGGGGACGCGTCCTCCCGGGTCTCGCGGGCCGGCCTCGCCGGGCGGACCTTGCGCTTGCGCGGCAGCTGGCCCGGGACGCCCTTGCCTTGGTAGGACCGTGCGATCTGGCGGGCGAGGTCCAGGCCGTCGTCGTCGGGATCAGTCACGGAGCACCTTGCCGCCCGCCACCCGGAACCGGTGGCCCTTGAGCGCCTCGGGCACGTCCTCGGCGACCGCCGCCGTCACCAGCACCTGCTCGGCGTCGGCCACCAGCTCCGCGAGCTGCTGGCGTCGGCCCTGGTCGAGCTCGGCGAACACGTCGTCGAGGATCAGCACGGGATCGTCGTCGTCGGCACGGAGCAGCTCGAAGGACGCGAGCTTGAGCGCGAGGGCGTACGACCACGACTCCCCGTGGCTGGCGTAGCCCTTCGCCGGCAGCTCGCCGATCGTCAGCTGGACCTCATCGCGGTGCGGTCCCACCAGGCTGATGCCGCGATCGACCTCGTCGGGTCGGCGGCGCAGGATCTCGGCCATCAGCGCCTGCTCGATGGCCGCCTGGTCGCGCAGGTCGGGCTTGAGCTCGACCGAAGGCTTGTAGACCGCGGTCACCTGCCGCCGGTCGGGCGCCGACTCGGTCGCGACGCGCTGGTAGGCCTCGGTGAGGAATGGTGCGAGGGCGTCGAGCAGCACGAGCCGGGCGGTCACGAGCTCGGCTCCCGTGCGCGCGAGGTTCTCGTCCCAGATGTCGAGCGTCGCGATCTCGACGTTGCGGCGGCCCCGCGCCGACTTCAGCAGCGTGTTGCGCTGCTTGAGCACCCGGTCGTAGTCGGCCTTGACCCCGGCCAGCCGGGGCGTCCGCAGGACCAGCAGCGAGTCGAGGAACTTGCGCCGGTCGGACGGGTCGCCCTTGACCAGGGCCAGGTCCTCGGGCGAGAACATCACGGTCCGCAGCACCCCGACCAGGTCGCGGGTGCGCGGCAGGGCGCCGCGGTTGACCCGGGCCCGGTTGGCCCGGCCCGGCGTGATCTCCAGCTCGAGCAGCGCCGTGCGGTCTCCCCGGACGACCTCCGCCCTGACGATCGCCTGGCCGGCTCCCGCCTTGACCAGCGGGATGTCACCGGAGACGCGGTGCGAGTCGAGGCGCGAGAGGTAGTCGATCGCCTCGACCAGGTTGGTCTTGCCCTGGCCGTTGGAGCCGATGAACGCCGTCGCGCCGGCCTCGAGATCGATCTCGACGTCGCCGTAGGAACGGAAGTCGTGCAGCGTCAGCCTGCTGACGTGCACCCTCGACCCTCTTCCATGGCTCAGGCGTCCCTGGGGTCGTGGCCCGCTTCGGCCGCGGCCTGGACGGCGTGGCCGCCGAACTGGTTGCGCATCGCGGCGACGGCCTGCATCGCGGGCGACTCGTCCTGGCGGGACGTGAACCGGGCGAACAGCGAGGCGGCGATGGTGTGCAGCGGCACGGCGTTGTCGATCGCGGCCTCGACGGTCCACCGGCCCTCGCCGGAGTCCTCGGCGTAGCCGCGGATCTTGGACAGGCCCGGGTCGTCCTCGAGCGCCTTGACCAGCAGGTCCAGCAGCCACGAGCGGACGACGGTGCCCTCGCGCCACGAGTCGAAGACCGCCGTGACGTTGTCGACGATGTCGACCTTCTCGAGCAGCTCGTAGCCCTCGGCGTAGGACTGCATCATGGCGTACTCGATGCCGTTGTGGACCATCTTGGAGAAGTGCCCGGCGCCGACGCGGCCGGCATGGACGAAGCCGGACTCGCCCTTCGGGCGCAGCGCGTCGAACGCGGGCTGCACCTTCGCGATGTCCTCGACGGTGCCGCCGGCCATCAGGGCGTAGCCGTTCTCGAGGCCCCACACGCCGCCGCTCACGCCGCAGTCGATGTAGCCGATGCTCTTCTCAGCGGCCAGGGCCGCGTGCTTCTCGTCGTCGGTCCAGCGGGAGTTGCCGCCGTCGACGATGACATCGCCCTCTCCCAGCAGCTCGATCAGCTCGGTGACGGTCGCACGGGTGATGTCACCGGCGGGCACCATGACCCACACGACCTTGGGCGACGGCAGCGCCTCGACCAGCTCGGCGAGCGAGGAGACGTCGCTGACGTCGGGGTTTCGGTCGTAGCCGACGACAGTGACCCCACCGTTGCGCAGGCGGGTACGCATGTTGCCGCCCATCTTGCCCAGTCCCACGAGTCCGATGTCCATGCTGCTCCCTTGGGTGGCGTTGCGGTCAGTTCTGCAGACGGACGGGCATGATCAGGTAGCGGAACGCGACGTCTGGGTCGGCCCCGATTTCCTGGACTCCCGAGATCGCTGCAGGCTTGGTGTGCTGCGTGAAGGACAGGTGCACGACCGGGTCGGACATGACGCCCAGTCCCTCGAGAAGGTAGGTCGGGTTGAATCCGATCGAGATGTCGGCGCCGTTGATCGTCGCCTCGATCGACTCCGAGGCCTGGGCGTCGTCGCCGCTGCCCGCCTCGAGCAGGAGCTGGCCGTCGGAGAACGTCAGGCGGACGGGGGTGTTGCGCT
>NZ_JAOPXQ010000152.1 GCF_025965075.1 Aeromicrobium sp. | reverse complement strand
TCAAGGACATGGACCTCGACACCATCACGCTCGAACAGGCCGTCCAGCTGCTGACCCTGCCGCGTGTCGTGTACGTCGAGGACGACGTCGAGGTCACGGCGCAGAACGGCCGCTACGGGCCGTACCTCAAGAAGGGCACCGACTCCCGGTCGCTGGAGCGTGAGGAGCAGCTCCTCACGATCACCGAGGACGAGGTCCGGGCGATCTACGCGCAGCCCAAGACGTACGGACGCAAGGCGGCCGCCGCGCCGCTCAAGGAGCTCGGCGCCGATCCGGTCAGCGGCTCGCCCGTCGTGGCCAAGGACGGCCGCTTCGGCATGTACGTCACCGACGGCGAGTACAACGCGACCCTGCGCAAGGACGACTCGCTGGAGACCCTGACGCCGGAGCGTGCGTTCGAGCTGCTCGCCGAGCGTCGCGCCAAGGGCCCTGCCAAGAAGGGCGGCAAGAAGACCGCCAAGAAGACCACGGCGAAGAAGACGCCGGCCAAGAAGACGACCGCGAAGAAGACGACCGCGAAGAAGACGACCGCGAAGAAGACTGCCGCCAAGAAGGCCTGACGACCCCAGGATCTTGCCAGTTACCGACTTCTTGAGGGCTCCAGAAGGTACGGAAGGGGCAACATCCCGGGGCTGGGCCGGGACGTAGCGGGCGCCAGGCTGCCGTCCTAGAGTGAGACACGGGTTCTCGCGCTCGGAGGCCGTCGTGACATCACTGTCCCGCATCATGCACGTCGTGGGCGTGCTGCTGCTCGCGGTGGGGATCGTGGCCGGTGTCGTCAACCGCCAGGTCGTCGACGGCACGCACTTCGCTGAGCACGTCGACGCGATCCGGGAGGACCCGCAGGTGGCCCGCGAGGTCGGGCTCGTCGTGACCGACCGCGTCCTCGCGGAGGAACCGGACCTGACCGGGCTGCGCCCCCTCATCGAGGCGGCCTCGGCGACCCTGGTGGCCAGTTCCGCCCTCGGTCCGGTCGTGCGCGCGACGGTGTCCCCGTTGTACCGCGCCCTGACCTCGGACGACGACGACCAGGTGGTCCTGCGCCTCGCCGATGTCGGCGCGCTCCTGGTCGCGGCGATCACGACCCTCGCCCCCGACACGAAGGCGGTGATCCCGGCCGACCTGGACGTCACCCTGTCCTCGATCGGCGGCCAAGAGCTGACCAGCGATCTGATCCGACTGACCGACACCGTGATCCTGCTGGCCTGGCTCCTGCCCCTGCTCGGGCTGGCGCTCCTCGCCGTGGCGGGAGCGCTCCGCCGCAGCGGCTGGCGGGGCGTGGTCCGGGAGGTGGGGTCCGGTGCGCTCGCCGCGGCCGGGGCCCTGATCCTGCTGCTCGTCCTCGCGAGCCTGCTGGCCGCGCGACTCGACGAGCACACGCTGGGCGGCGCGCTCGGTGCCGCGACGTGGTGGGAGCTGGACCACTCCTTCTGGCTCGCGGCGGCCCTCGTCGCGGCGGCCGGCTTCCTGCTGCGGGTCGTCGCGAGCCCGGGGCTCGACCTCGAGCCCGCGGCGCTGTCGAGTCACGGGTGGCAGTCCGTCACGGGCGCCGGGGTGACCCCCCGGGCGGAGCTCGTGCGGGCCGGATGCGTCCTGGCCGTCGGCGCTGTCGCGGCGGTGCGGCCGCTGCTCGTGGTCTCCTTCGTCGCCAGCCTGGTGGGGGTCCTGCTGGTGCTCAGCGGCGGTCGGGCACTGCGGCAGGTCGGTGCCGTGTGGTGGTCGGCGCGGGCCACCGACCCCGACCGGCGGACCAGGAGGATCCGGCGCGTCGCGGCCCCGACCGGTGCGGTCCTGTGGGGCGCGGCGCTGGTCGTCGTGCTGGCGCTCGGGGCCTGGCCGGCGGACGACGATCTCCCGACCACCCGGGTCGCGAGCGGCACGGCCTGCAACGGGCACGACGAGCTGTGCCGCAGGGGGTTCGACGAGGTCGCCTTCGCCGGCACGCACAACTCGATGTCGGCGGCCGACCAGCCCCGCTGGTTCCTCGCCGAGCAGCCGCACGGCATCCTGCGTCAGCTCGACGACGGCATCCGGGTCCTGCTGATCGACAGCTGGGACGGCCAGGAGACGCAGCGCCCCGGTGTCATCGCCAATGCCGGTCCGGACCGGGAGAAGGCAATCGCGGAGGCCGAGCGGACCTACGGCCGCAGCGTCGTCGAGAGCGCGCTGCGGGTCCGCGACTTCCTCAGCCTGACGCCCTCCGGGCCGGTGCGACCGTATCTGTGCCACTCCCTGTGCGAGCTCGGGTCGACCGACTGGGAGTCGTTGATGGTGCGGGTCAAGAAGTGGCTCGACCGGCACCCGCGGGAGGTCGTGACGTTCTTCGTCCAGGACGAGGTCTCCCCGGCGGACACCGCGGCCCTCGTCGAGCGGGCGGGCCTCAAGCCGTACGTCCACACGCCGACGGCCGGCGAGCCGTGGCCCACCCTGGGGGAGATGATCTCGTCGGGACACCGGGTCGTGTTCCTGCTCGAGAACTCCGGCGGCGGGCCGGACGCCCCGTGGCTGATCGACGCGCGGGAGGCGGTGCAGGACACCCCGTTCGACTTCACCAAGGCCTCCCAGTTCAGCTGCGAGCGGTTCCGCGGGCCGAAGGACGCGCCGTTGTTCCTGGTCAACCACTGGCTGAGCAACGTCGACTCGCGGGTCACCGACGCGGCGACGGTCAACGCCGAGGACGTGCTGCTGCCGCGGGTCCGCGAGTGCGAGAGGCAGCGCGGGCAGAACCCCACCTTCGTGGCGGTCGACTACTACGACCGGGGCGACCTGCTGGGGGTCGTGGACCGGCTCAACGGTGTGCCGTGAGCCGTGGGCTCGCCGGGCCCCCGCGCATCGCGACCCGCGCGACGACGAGCGGCGTCAACGGGCATCCGAGCTGCTCGGACGTAGGTCAGGCGTCGACCCGGCCCGGGTCAGGTCGTCGGCCGAAGGCTCCGCCGGGACCAGCGACGCGGCCATGCGGACCAGCCCGAGAGCCGCCAGCATGCTGATGATGGTGGCGACGTGCTGCGCGAGACCGTTGGTGTTCTCCAGGTGCAGCCCGACGATGAGTGCGGCCCCACCGCCATAGTTCACCAGCGCAAAGGTGGCGGGGAAGAGCACGAGGAGTGCCCCGAGCTGGACCGGTCGGGTGACCCGCTTGCGGACCTCGGCGGCCGCCACGGCGAAGCACATGACCTGAGCCATCTCGAGCATCCCGATCACCAGCGGGTAGTCGAAGATCCGGAACACGTGCGGACCCCAGTACGTGTAGACGCCAGAGTTGATTCCGATGATCTCGAAGAGGCACGACTCGAGGAGGCTGACCGCCGCGACGAGGTACAGGCCGTTCTTGGTCAGCGTGCCGAGGTGGAGCTTGCGAGTGATGTAGAGCGCCGGTCCCGCGTAGAGCAACGCATAGCCCGAGTGCGTCCACACCGGTTGGGGGACGTCGAACGCCGTGAAGTGCGAGTGGATCGCGCTGGCTCCGCCATGATCGGTGTAGAAGTACAGCATCATCAGGTCGTCGTAGACCGGTTCGGCGAAGGCAGCGACCATGGCGACGACGACGATCAGGGCGTAGAACCAGGTCTTCTCGCGCCGACTCATCCATATCGCGACGACCAGCAACGCGAGGGTCAGGGCCCAGCTCCCGTACGTGAAGATGTCCTGCGCGGCAAGGTTGAGCTGGTGATCGACTGGCTGGGACATGCGTCTCCTGTAGGGGTGGTGGTTTGCTGTCTAGCTGGCTGTGGACGTCCCGAGCTCGACCGCGATGACGCCGCAGACGATCAGGCCCATGCCGCCCGCCTGGAGCGCTGACAGGTCCTCGTCGAGGAACAGCCAGCCGATGGCGGCGATGACGACGATGCCGGCGGCGGACCACAAGGCATAGGCGACAGCCACCGACAGCCCCCGTTGCAGGACCAGCGACAGCAGCACGAACGCCAGGACGTAGCAGATCGCGACGATGAGGCTGGGCACCAGGACCGTGAAGCCGTCCGTCCGGCGGAGGGCGAGCGTGCCCGAGACCTCGAATGCGATCGCGAGGCCCAGCAGTGTGTACGTCACGCCCTCAGGCTGGCCGGGGAGGCGGCGGCCGGCATCACCCTGAGGGAGTGTCCTGCACCCCCAAGGTGGTCGGCGTGGCGAAGACCCCCCGTCGGACGGCGAAGTACCCACCGTGGGGGGACGTGGGGCGCACGCATCGAGCCGTACGTTCTGAGCTCAGGCCGCATTGTCGGCCGGAGCGGCACAGATTCCGCTGTGCCCGCCACCCAGGAGGTACACGTGAGCACGTTCAAGGACGCCGACGAGGTCTACTCATACATCGGGGCAGCCATGGAGGTCTGCGTGGCGGACCCGGCCTTCTTCGAGGCCACCAAGGACGGCAGCCTCGTCGTGCTCATCACCCAGACGGACCCCGCCGCCTCGATCCTCGTCGACTTCCCGGGTCAGAAGGTGCTGACCGGAGATGCCGCCGTTGGCGCTTCGTCGACGGTTCAGCTGCGCATGAGCTCGGACAACGCCAACAAGTTCTGGCAGGGCAAGCTCAACTTCACCCTCGCCATGGCCCAGCGCAAGCTCAAGCTCGACGGCAAGCGTTCCTTGGCGCTGGGACTGCTGCCGCTCACGACGCCCATCTTCGACGCCTACAAGGCCATCCTCACCGAGGCGGGTCGAACCGACCTGCTCATCAGCTGACGGTCCATCCGCCACCCGCCGCAAACGACATCCCAGGAGCCACCATGAGCGACACCATGACCGACGAAGAGTTCGACGCAGCCTTCGCGAAGGCCGAGGAGCTCTCGCTCCTCTTCCGCGAGATCGGCCCGAAGTACGACATCGACAACACCTTCGCGTACCCGACGATCGAGAAGTTCAAGGAGAGCGGCCTCACCGGCTTCTGCGTGCCCAAGGAGTACGGCGGCATGGGCGGGACGATCCTCCAGACCTCCAAGATCATCAGTGAGCTCTCGAAGGGTGACTCCGCGATCACCCTGGCCTACAACATGCACTTCATCATGTGCGGCATGACGATGGGTCTGTTCAGCGAGGCCCAGAACAAGCACTGGCTCGGACGCGTCGCGGACGGTGAGATCATGTTCGGTCCTTTCTCGGAGAAGCGGGCCGGCTTCTCCGGCCTCGCCGACATGACCGCGGTCCCGCAGCCCGAGGGTGGCTGGAGGCTCTACGGCACCAAGACCTGGGGCACCCTCTCGGAGGCGTCGACGATCGTCACGACCAACGCGACGATCACTGATGCCGACGGAGTGGTCCCCGAGGGGTACGAGGCCCGGGTCGAGGCGGAGTGCTTCTTCGTGGCCGACTTCATCGTCGACGAGGAGGGCGTCGGCGAGGGCGTCAAGATCGAGAAGACCTGGGACGCGCTCGGCATGCACGCGACCGGCACCCACGTCGTCGTGTTCGACGGTTTCTACATCCCGGAGGACGGCTGGGTCTGTCAGTGGCGTGGAGGCGCGTTCGGGGTGCTCGAGTGGGCGTCACTGATGTTCGCCAGCATCTACCTCGGGATGCAGTACCGCGTGCTCGAGGAGGCCCGTGCCGTGCTGTCGAAGAAGACCTTGGGCGCCACGTTCGGTGCCATCGCAGCAGCCGAGACCAAGGTCTCCGGCGTGGGTCACATCATCGACGGCATCGGCGACATGGCGATGCGCAACGAGCTGTCCCGCCGGGTGCTCTACCAGACCTGCCAGGAGCTGATCGACGGCAAGGACGACGAGTGGCCGGTCGAGCTCCGGTTCCCGTACATCGGGCTCGCCAAGACGTTCGTCGCCGAGAACGTCATGTACATGACGCGCAAGTCGATGAGCCTCATCGGTGGGATGTCGTTCCGCAAGGGCACGATCTTCGAGCGCCTCTACCGCGACTCGGCTGCGTCGATGTTTCAACCTCTCAACTCCGACCAGTCGACGACCTACATCGGCGAATACCTGCTCGCCCCCGAGGAGCTCAACGACTGAGCCCGTTCTTCGCGGCGACCCGTCACCCCTGGACTGGTCGCCCGTGAGGTGGGGGAGGACCACCGTCGACCGGCCGTGCGCGCCGGGCGGCGGTGGTTCTGCTCCGTGTGGACCCGCTGTGCGGCCCGCCGCAGGCGTCGAGGTGGAGGCGCTCCAGGGGCGCCCGGAGGGTCGGAGCCACGACCCCTCAGGACACTCCGCGCGTCCGGGGGAGCCGTTGCCCCGCATGCCCAGTGACGGCCCACGGTGTGACTCCCCCCAAGGGGGCACTCGGATCATCCCCTGCGGTGTCGATCGGTCCGGTCGCCCCGACCTAGGTTGTGATTCAGATCACCGGGGCATAAGCCTCGACCACCGAAACAGTGAGGAGCAGGCATGTCGAACTACGCATTCGCCGTCAAATGGCTCAAGGCGTTCCGCGAGGACGCCGAGTCCATCTGCGAGCTTTACGCGGAGGACTTCATCTTCGAGGACCCGATCCTCGACCAGCACCAGATCAACGACAAGGGCGACCTCGCCCGGATCTTCTCGTTGTACGCCAACAAGGACCGGACGAATGGTCTCGGCGTGCACAACTTCCGCATCCGTGGCTACGAGGGGGACAGCCGTAGTGGACTGATCCGCTGGGAGTGGACCCCCGAGGACGCCGGATTCTTCATCGGCCTCGACGTCACCGACAAGCCGTTCTTCACGCAGGGGCACACCTTCCACCAGTACGACGCGGACGGACGCATCGTCCGCGAGTCGTCGTGGTGGGACATCGGCGCGATCCTGACCGCGATCGAGTATCCCGGCGTCGAGAAGCCCCAGTTCGCCCCGACTCCTGCGCTTGTCTGAAAGGCACCCTCATGACCACCATCGACTTCGCCCGCCGCTGGGCCGAGACCCGTACCTCCGACCTGGCCGCGCACCGCGAGCTGTACGCCGCCAGCGAGGACTTCACCCTGGAGAACCGGATGGTCGACGACCACCTCGGTGACACCATCTCGACCGACGACGAGTTTGCCCACGGACTCGCCGACTACGTCAACAAGAACGCCGGCAACGGTGTGGGAGTGCAGACGATCGCCGTGACCGACGCGTTCGAGGGCTCCGATCACCTGTTCGTGCACTGGGACTGGTCCGTCGAGGGGGCGGCCACCTATCGCGGCGTCCCGACCGACGGCAAGACCCTTACGAGCACCGGTTCGACGTACCTGAAGTTCGACGACGCGGGAAAGATCGTCCTCGAGTCGAGCTTCCTCAACGAGAACCCGGTCTTCCAGCAGCTCGGTCTGCCGATCATCACGCCGCACTACTGGGAAGAGGGCTTCGACCCGGCGTCGCTGGGCTGACCCGAACCACACGCTGCGCGGCAGGTGGCCCTTCAGGTCGCCGCCGCGCGGCACCACCCAACCATCAACGAACAATGCGGAAAGCAGGAGCCATGTGGGGAACATTGCCTGACGTCCTCGACCGGGCCTGTGGGTACTATCGCGACTCCGACGCCATCGTCGACGGTGATCGGCGACTGACCTACGGAGCACTTCAGGACCTCTCCGACCGGATCGGCAACGGTCTGGTCTCCCTGGGAGTCCAGAAGGGCGAGCGGGTCGGGCTGCTGCTGCCCAACTCCCTGGAGTTCATCCCGTGCCAGCACGGGATCTGGAAGGCCGGCGCGGTCCTGGTGCAGATGCCGACCCGCGCCTCGGCCTCGGTGCAATGCGCCAACCTCGACCAGACCGCGGCGACCACCTTGATCTACCACGCCACGTTCGACGACGTCGTCGCCGCGATGCGGGACCAGCTGCCGAAGATCGAGCGGTTCATCCGGGTCGGTGGCGCCGAGGGGGACCACGCGGACGTGAGGTTCCAGGAGCTGGTCGATGCTCAGCCGACCGGCCGCCCTGACGTCGACATCGACGTGGACGACGAGTCGTACGTGCTGTTCACGTCGGGCAGCACCGGCGAGCCCAAGGGTGTCGTCCAGTCACACTTCACGTGGGGGCACTACAGCATCACCGCCGGCCTCGAGATCGCCGACATCCGGTTCGGGGAGGTGTTCGCGCACGGCGCCCCCCTGACGCACTTCACCCAGATCTTCGTCATGCCGACCTTCCTGCGCGGTGGCACCAACGTGATGCTGCCCGGCCTGGAGGTCGACGGCCTCCTGGCCGCGATCCAGAAGGAAGGGATCACCGCGACGGCGGTCGTGCCGACCATCGTCTACCTGATGCTGGACCACCCGCACCTCGACGACTACGACCTGTCGACGCTGGCGACGATGGTCTACGCCGGCTCTCCGATCGCTCCCGAGCGGCTCCGCCAGGCGCTCGAGGTGTTCGGCCCGATCTTCATCCAGACCTACGCGGGCACCGAGCCCGGCTACGTGTCGTGCATGCGCAAGGGTGATCACCGGGCGGACACTGAGCAGGACCTGCTCCGGCTCGCGTCGGCCGGCCGGCCGATGTTCCAGGTCGAGGTCTCGATCCAGGACGACGACGACCGGATCCTGCCGATCGGCGAGGTTGGCGAGGTCTGCTCACGCCAGCTCGGCCAGATGCTCGGGTACGTCGACGCGTCCCGCAACGCCGAGGCGATCCGCAACGGATGGGTCCACACGGGCGACATCGGTCGCCTCGACGACGACGGCTACCTGTTCATCGTCGACCGCAAGAAGGACCTCGTCGTCAGCGGTGGGTTCAACGTCTTTCCCCGCCAGGTCGAGGACGTCCTGGTCACCCACGAGGCCGTCGCGCAGGCCGCGGTCATCGGTGTGCCGCACGACAAGTGGGGCGAGGCCGTGCACGCCTTCGTGGTGCGCAAACCCGGCCACGACGTCTCCGACTCCGAGCTGATGGCCCACGTCAAGGCCGAGCTCGGCGCCATCCCGAGCCCGAAGGCGATCGAGTTCCTCGGCGAGCTCCCGGCCAACCCGGCCGGGAAGGTCGACAAGAAGATCCTGCGCCGACCGTTCTGGGAAGGCCGCGACCGTCAGGTCGGATGACGGGTCCCTCCCCACCCCCAGCATCACCACCATCACTTCCAACCAGGAGCACACCATGAGCGTTCCCCATTACCTGCTGCACATCGACGGCTCGTGGGTCGACACCGACGACCGGTACGAGATCCACAGCCCCGCGACCGACGAGCTGGTCGCGACTGTCGCGAAGGGTGGCGTGGCCGAGGTCGATGCCGCCGTCGCCGCGGCCAAGGCCGCCCATGACTCCGGCGTGTGGCGCAACACCCCGCCCGCCGAGCGCGCGGCACTGATCGACGTCGTCGCCACCCGGCTCGCCGGCCGCATCGACGAGCTCGCGGCGCTGCAGTCGCGCGAGAACGGTGTGACGATCCGGGTCACCGGTGCCCTGCACGTCGGCCTGTCCATCGCGCAGATGCAGTACCTCGCGGCACAGGCAGCGAAATACGAGTTCGAGAAGGCCGGACCGGCGATCGGGCCGGTGCCCGCGGAAGGCATCCTGCGCCGCGAGCCCCTCGGTGTCGTCGCCGCCATCGTGCCCTGGAACATCCCGCTGCTCGTGACGGTATGGAAGGTCGCTCCGGCGCTGGCTGCGGGCAACACCGTGGTCCTCAAGCCCGATGAGCACGCCCCGCTGCTCGCGCTCGAGCTCATGAAGGAGTTCGAGGCGGCCGGTCTGCCCGCCGGTGTCCTCAACGTGGTCGTGGGCGACGGCGATGACGTGGGAGCGCATCTCAGCGCCCACCCAGACGTCCGCAAGGTCGCGTTCACCGGCTCGACCTCGGTCGGCAAGAGCATCCTCGGCGCCTCGGCTGACACGATGAAACGGGTCACCCTCGAGCTCGGCGGCAAGGGTCCCAACATCATCCTCGACGACGCCGACCTCGACGTCGCGATCGACGGCTCGATCTTCGCGTGCATGGCCAACAACGGCCAGGCGTGCGAAGCAGGCACACGCCTCCTGGTCCCGGCCCTGCGTCGCGACGAGATCGTGGACCGGCTCGTCGCACGTATCCAGACCATGAAGATCGGCGACCCGACCGACCCCGCGACGGACATCGGCCCCATCATCACCGGTGAGCAGCGTGATCGGGTGCTCGAGCGCATCCAGCAGGCACAGACCGACGGAGCCAAGATCGCCGTCGGCGGCGGCGCACCGTCCGGTGACGGGTTCGAGCGCGGCAACTGGGTCGAGCCAACTGTCCTGGTCGACGTCACGAACGACATGGACATCGCCCGCCAGGAGGTGTTCGGCCCGGTGCTGACCGTCCTCACCTACGAGACGGTCGACGAGGCCATCGCGATCGCCAACGACACCGACTATGGCTTGTCTGCCGGCGTCTGGGGTGCCGACGAGGCGCAGACGCTCGACGTCGCGCGCCGGCTCGAGGCGGGGATGGTCTACATCAACGACTGGCACGTCATCCACCCGATGTACCCCTTCGGCGGCTACAAGCAGAGCGGCCTGGGACGCGAGGGCGGACCCGACGCCCTCGACGAGTACACCGAGCAGAAGTACATCTCCATCGACCGGTCCGGCGGTGTCGAGAACAAGGCGTACGCCCTGGTGCTCGGTACGCCGAGCTGACCATGCGCCGACCCGACCCGACCCGACCCGATCCGAAGGTGGACACGATGAGCAGCAGCGACACAGGCCCGGTGGACGGCAATGCGCGCGTCGAGGCCGCCTTCGAGCAGCTCCGGCTGGGTCGCGGAGTCATCGTCTTCGACGACAGCGAGCGCGAGAACGAGGGCGACCTCATCTACGCCGCCGAGCACATGACGGCCGACTCGATGGCATTCGTCATCCGGCACTCCAGCGGGCTGGTCTGTGTCGGCATGGAGGGTCAGCGGCTCGATGAGCTCGGCCTGCCCCCCATGGTCGAGGCGGCCACGGATCCCCGGGGCACCGCGTTCACGTGCTCGGTGGACCTGATGGGCGTCACGACGACGGGGATCTCCGCCGCCGACCGGACCGCGACGGTCCGGGCACTGGCCCACCCGGGCATCGACGGCGACCAGTTCAGCAAGCCCGGCCACGTCTTCCCGCTCCGGGCCCGTCCCGGTGGTGTCCTGCAGCGCACCGGACACACCGAGGCGGCGGTCGACCTCTGTCGCATCGCAGGCCTGCAGCCGGTCGGTGTCCTCGCGGAGATCACCAACGTGGACGGGACGATGGCGCGGATGCCCGAGCTCGTGACCTTCGCCCGGCGCCACGAGATGGTCCTGCTCTCGGTCGCCGACCTGGTCGCGTACCGCATGAGCCGCGAGTCCATCGTGACGCGCACTGCCAGCGCCCGTGTGCCGTCGGCGCACGGCGTCTTCACCGCCAACTCGTACCGTTCGGACGTCGACGGCGTCGAGCACGTGGCGTTCGTGCACGGTGACCCGGGTGGCAGGTCCGACGTGCTCGTCCGCGTGCATTCCGAGTGCCTGACCGGTGACGTGCTCGGCTCGCGCCGCTGTGACTGCGGCGAGCAGCTCAACCAGGCGCTCGACGAGATCAGTCGCGCAGGCAGCGGCGTGCTCGTCTATCTGCGGGGTCACGAGGGCCGGGGGATCGGCCTGAGCCACAAGCTGCGGGCGTACGCGTTGCAGGACGACGAGGGGCTCGACACGGTCGATGCGAATCTTGCCCTCGGTCTTCCCGTCGACAGTCGTGAGTACGGTGTCGGGGCACAGATCCTGCGCGACGTCGGCGTGACGTCAGTGCGGCTCCTGACCAACAATCCGGCCAAGTTCACCGGGTTGACCGACTACGGGATCACGATCACCGAGCGGGTCCCGCTGCGGGTGACGCCCAATCCGCAGAACGCCAGCTATCTGATGACGAAGGCAACACGCCTCGGCCACGAGCTGGATCCCTCCGCCGCGGACACGCTCTCGCTGAGCACGGGCGTCAGCCCGGGCCACGGACGGACGTCGTCATGACCGCCGAGGTGCCGGAGAAGTTCCGCGAGGCGATGTCCGCCTTCCCCAGCGGCGTCACGATCATGACGACGATCGACGGCGAGGGTGAGCGGCGTGGTTTCGCCGCGAGCTCGTTCTGCTCGCTGTCGCTCGACCCGCCGTTGGTGCTGGTGTGCCTGGGCAAGACCGCCCAGTGCCACGACGCCTTCATGGAGTCCGACACCTGGGCCATCCAGGTGGCGGCCGCAGGACACGTCGACCTGATCTCGCGGTTCGCGACGAAGGGGTCGGACAAGTTCGCGGGCGGCGAGTTCGAGGCGGACGCCCGTGGCGTCCCGATCCTCAACGATGCCGCGGTCGTCCTCGGCTGCACGGCGCACGAGCGGTACGACGGTGGCGACCACACGATCCTGATCGCCCGCGTCGAGTCAGTGACGCTGCGTGACCACGCCCCGGCCATCTACTTCCAACGCGAGTTCCGCGAGCTGGAGCTCAACGCCGACGACCTGGAGGAGACCGCGTGAGCATCGACGATGCACCCCGGGACCTCGACACCGGGACGGGGCGTCCGCTGACGACGCGCGGACGGATGATGCATGCGTCCCCGCAGTTCTTCCAGCGGATGGTCGGCGACATCGGCGAGTCCGGTCGGCTCCTCGGCTACCTGGTCAAGACCGCCGTCACGGAACCGCGTGGCTACTGGTCGTCCACCCGCGACGAGATGTACTACATGCTGCGGTTCTGCTGGCTCCCGGTGATGCTGGCGGTCGGCGGCTTCTCGTTCCTCATCGCCAACTACGCCTACGACCTGGTCAGCCTCCTGGGCGCCGGCAACCGGCTCGGCACCTACTTCGTGTTCGCCAGCCTCCGTGAGATCTCGCCGTTCGCGACCGGCATGGCCGTGGCAGGAGTCATGGGGACCGCCATGACAGCAGACCTCGGCGCCCGGCGCATCCGCGAGGAGCTGGACGCGTTCACGGTGCTCGGCATCGACGCGGTGAGGACGCTGGTCCTGCCGCGCGTCATCGCCATCACGGTCATGATGGTCGGCTTCAACGTCGTGGGCAGCCTGCTCGGCATGGGCATGGCGATGATCTCCGCGACCATGCTGGGGACGACGTCGCCCGGCGCCTACATCGGCAACATCCTGGGCGCCATCACGGTCCCCGAGCTCATCGGCACCACGGTGAAGTGCACGATGATCGGTCTGTTCATCGGCATCGTCTCCGCGCAGAAGGGCCTGACCGCCAAAGGCGGAGCCGAGGGCGTGGGTCGTGCCGTCAACGAGGCCGTCGTGCTCTCGTTCGCTGCCGTCTGGGTCATCAACTTCGTCGTGAACGCCACGATGCTGGGCCTCAACCCCGAGATGTTGATCAACCGATGAAGGGGTCCTCATGACCACTGTCCAGGACGTCATGCCGGTCGAGCCCGAGGAGGGCCCGGACGAGGAGCCCTCGGCGACCGGGTCGGGCGGCTTCGGCGGCTACAGCGACGGCAGCTCGTTGATGGCGGACATCGGCGGCATCGCGACCTTCGGTCTCGGGGTGCTCAGGAGCATCCCCGAGGTGCGCCACTACGGCACCGAGGTGTTGCGCCAGGCCGGCATCATCATCCTGAAGAGCACCTTCATCATCTGGTTCATGATGTGCATGCTGGCCGCGGAGATCGGGCTGGAGGCGCACTACCTGCTCGCGCAGCTGGGTGCCGGTGGCTACACCGCGGTGTTCAGCTCGACCGGTGACTACACGGTCGCACCCGAGATGTGGGGCTGGATCCTGTCGGCGAAGGTCGGCTGCGGACTGGTCGCCGAGCTCGGGTCGATGCGCATCAGCGAGGAGATCGACGCCCTCGAGGTCATGGGCTTCGACTCCCGGGTCTACCTCGTGACGACCCGCGTCCTGGCCATGATGATCGTGACTCCCTTCCTGTTCGTCGCCGGGACGGGCCTGATGTACATCCTGGGCTACTTCCTCAACGTGCACGTCCTGCACAGCGTGTCCGGCGGCGGCTACCTGTCGGTGTTCTGGGCGTTCACGACGCAGCAGGACCTCATCCTGTCGCTGACCATGGGCGCCATCATGGGCATCCTCATCGTCATCGTCGGCTGCTACTACGGCTACAACGCCAGCGGCGGCCCGGTCGGGGTGGGCAAGGCGACGGCCAAGTCGATGGTCATCAACCTCGTGATCGTCAGCGTGCTCGGCGCCGTCTTCCAGCAGCTCTTCTTCGGAGCACTGACACGAGCACCCATCAGCTTCTAGCCCTCAGGGCTGCGCCACCTCCAGTCCCCACGTCGCACCGCTTCTGACTCCCAATGCTGCATGAAAGAAGTCGTCACATGACACTCCCACAGCTCGACAACTCCCCTCGCTCGTACGAGGACAGCCACCCCTCCGGCGTCGTGTCAGCACCTGCGCCGGGCGTGGAGCACAGCGTGCAGATCAAGAACGTCAAGAAGTCGTTCGGCTCGTTCGACGTCCTCACGGGACTCAACCTCAACTTCGTGGACGACGCGATCACCACGATCCTCGGGCCGTCCGGCACGGGCAAGAGCGTGCTGCTCAAGCACATCGTCGGACTGCTCGAACCAGACTCGGGGGACATCGAGGTCTTCGGCAGCAACATCTGGAAGATCAGCGATGCGGAGCGGCGTGAGCTGCGCAAGCGTTTCGGTGTCCTGTTCCAGGACGGTGCGCTCTTCGGCTCGATGAACATCTACGACAACGTGGCGTTCCCGCTCCGCAAGCACACGAACAAGCGCGAGACCGAGATCCGGAAGATCGTCATGGAGAACCTCGACGAAGTCGGTCTGACGGCCGCGATCGGCAAGATGCCCGGCGAGGTCTCGGGAGGCATGAAGAAGCGGGCCGGCTTCGCCCGCGCCCTGGTCCTCAAGCCCAGCGTCGTGATGTTCGACGAGCCGGACTCCGGCCTGGATCCCGTACGCACGAGTCTCCTGAACGATCTGATCCTGAAGGTCCATGCCGAGCACGGTGGGACGTACGTGCTGGTCACCCACGACATCCGGACCGCTCGCAAGGTCAGCGACTACGTCGGTGTCCTCTGGCAGGGCAAGCTCATCCACTACGGCGAGGCCGAAGAGGCCTTCCGCTCCGAGATGCCGTTCGTCCGTCAGTTCCTCGCGGGGGACTCTGTGGGACCGCTGGGAATGGACTGACGTGAATCCGAAGAAGCTGCTGATCGCCGGTGCGGCGGCCGTCGTGGTCATCGTCGGGGTCACCCGCACGGGTGGCGACCCCTACGAGGTCCAGCTCGTGATGCCCTCCGCGGCACAGCTGTCGGAGCGGACGCCGGTCTGGATCAAGGGCCACCACGCGGGCGAGGTGAAGCACCTGGCGGTCAAGAACGACAAGGCGGTCGTGACGATAGCGCTCGACGACGACTTCGGCCGGCTCCACGACGGGACGACGTCTCGGGTGGAATGGGTCTCCGCGATCGGTGAGCGGGTCCTGACGGTGTACCCGGGATCCACCAAGAACGCTGCGATACCCGATGGTTCCTATCTGGAGACGAAGTCGGACCAGGTCGAGGTCGACCAGGTCCTCGCAACCCTGGACGCCCCGACCCGCAAGCGACTCAGCTCGCTGATCGGTGGGCTCAACTCGACGGTCAACGGCCGCGAGCTCGACCTCAAGGCCTCGATCCACTCGGCATCGGGGACCGTCAACGCCCTCGGTGAGGTGCTCAAGGCAATCGGCGAGGACGGCCCCGCCGTCCGGTCGCTGGTCACCGAGATCAGCCACATGACCGAGATCGCGGCGTCACGTCGCAAGAAGCTCGCCGCCACGGTCTCCGACCTGGATGCGGTGACGGGAGCCGTCGCCGACGACCAGGAGGCGCTCTCGGGGACCATCTCGAAGCTGCCGAAGACCCTCAGGACGGCTCGGCGCACCTTGGGCAAGGTCCCGGCCGCCTCCGACTCGACGGTCAGCCTGCTGAACGACCTGCGTCCTGCCGCGGGCAAGCTCCCGGGTGTCGCAGCCGATCTGGCTCCGACACTCGTGGACCTCCGTCCGACCGTGGCAGCGCTGCGTCCCCTCCTGGTGGCGGCGGACACCCTGCTCGACGAGACACCGGGCCTGCTCGACGTCACGCACCAGGTCCTGCCGTCGATCGACCGCCTGATCGGGGACCTCGGCCCGGCGATCTCGTTCCTTCGCCCGTACGCCCCCGAGGGGGTGGGTGGACTCGGCAACTGGGGACAGGCCTTCGCTCCCTACGACGGGGCGGGTCACACCTGGGCCGGTCTGCTCGCACCGGGAACCAATGCGGTGGACGAGAGCCCCGTGCCCCTGCCGCTCTCACGCCAGAACCCCGCGCCCAAGCCTGGTCAACCAGTCGGCCAGTCCTGGACCGACGCCACCGGAAGCGACATCAAATGACCACACGTATCAAGAGGATCGCCATCGGGGTGACGGGACTTCTCGCCGTGACGCTCCTGGTGTCCACCAGGGGCGGGCCCGACGAGCAGGTCCGGGTGACGGCGGTGTTCGCCGACGCCAGCCCGCTGGTCGCCGGCAACGTCGTCAAGGCCTCGGGCATCGAGGTCGGCACGATCAAGTCCGTACGGCTGCGGGAGGGCAAGGCGCGTGTCGACATGCTCCTCGACCGTTCGGTCCTGCCGCTGCACGACGACGTCAAGGCCACCATCACGACGCAGGACCTGTTGGGGGAACGGTTCGTCCGGCTCGAGCGCGGTAGCGCCGACGCGCCGGCACTGCCCTCGCCCATGGTGATCCCCGAAAAGAGCACCGGCCGGGTCGTCGACCTGCAGGACGTCCTCAACTCGGTGGACACACCGACGTCCGAGGCGCTCGCCGCCCTGGTGACCGAGGCCGGCGAGGGCCTCAAGGGGCATGGCAAGGACGCCGACAAGGCCATCGCGGCACTCTCGCCGGCCATGACCCAGACCCGAGACCTCACGGCGATCCTCTCCGAGCAGAACAAGCTGCTGACCCGGCTCGTCGACAACGCCGAACCGGTCGCGGCCGCACTGGCCACGAGCAAGGGTCAGCACCTGGACCACCTCGTGACCAGCGCTGACCGCGCGCTCACGGCAGTCGCCGCTCAGCGAGATGCGCTTCGTGCCTCCCTCAAGGTCCTGCCGGGGACGATGGCCAGCGCACGACAGACGCTCGCCAAGCTCGCCGGCGTCGCCGATCCGACGACTCGGACCCTGACGTCGCTGCGCCCCGTGACCGAGGACCTCGAGGACATCAGCGGCGAGCTGCAGCGGTTCGCGGACGCCGCCGATCCGGCTCTGGCCTCGCTGCCTCCCGTGCTCAAGCGGGCCAACGTCCTGCTGGCCGAGGCAGCGCCCGTTGTGGCTGCGCTGCGTCCGGCTTCCAAGGATCTCGTCCCGACGGCCGTGTCGGCCCAGCGGCTCTCCGCGGGAGCACTGAGCGGCAAGAGCCTCATCAACCTCATGGAGTTCGTCAAGGGCTGGTCGATGGCGACCAGCGACTACGACTCCATCAGCCACTACTTCAAGGCGATGGTCCCGTTGTCCCCCAATGCTCTCGGTGACACAGCCGCCGGCCTCCTGCCGGTGCTGCCCGACGACTTCCTGCACGGTCTCCCGGTGCCCACGGCACCGGACCTGGACCTGCCGGGCCGGAAGGGCTCGGACCGGGAGAGCACCTCTACGGACGACAGCGCCACCGGGCTCACCGAGAAGCAGGAGAACGACCTGGTGGAGCAGCTGCTCGGAGGTCTGCTGTGAACGTCAAGGTCACCCCAGAGTTCGAGGCCCGCTCGCTGGCCTTCCGCGCCGGACTGTTCGTCGTGGTGGCCCTCATCGGCCTGCTGTTCCTGACGTTCAAGGCGCAGACTGGCATGCCGTTCGCCAAGACCACGAAGGTCACGGCGGTCGTCGACAACGTGCACTCGTTGCGCACGAACGACGCCGTCCGGCAGAACAGCAAGCGCATCGGCCGCGTCAGCAAGCTCGAGTACGAGGACGGCAAGGCCATCGTCACGATGTCGCTCGACGGCACCGTGGAGGTCTACAAGAATGCGCACGCCGCGATCTGGGATCTCTCGGCCCTCGCGACGAAGTTCGTGGAGCTCGACCCGGGCACCCCCGATGCGGGGGGGCTCGATGCCTCGGCGATCCCGTCCACCCAGACTGACGACTCCGCCGACCTCTACCAGGTCCTCGACGTGCTCGACCCCAAGACCCGCGCAGGTGCCACGAGCACCCTGCGTGAGGTCGGTGGAGGAGCATCCGGCCACGGAGCCGACCTGGCGGCCTTCCTGGGGCGCGCGCCCGACATCCTGGGCGACCTGGGCGACGTGTCGCAGTCGCTCGCGGCACCCGAGGCGGACCTTCCCGCTCTGCTCGACCAGACCGATCAGCTCGCGAGCAGGTTCTCCGGACGCGAGTCGGAGATCGACGCCCTCGTGACGCAGACCGACTCGACGCTCAAGGCGATCGCGATCGAGGACGGGCGGCCGCTGCAGGAGACGATCGAGAGGCTTCCTGAGACGCTGACCACCACGAAGCGCTCGATGGACAGCCTGCGGGACCCGTTGACCCAGACAGGTGCCGCCATGACGGCGCTCGAGCCGGGCGCACGCTCGCTCAGCGCGTCGGAGAAGGACCTGCGGGGCTTCCTCCGGGACGCGGTCCCGGTGGCGGCGAAGGTCCCCGGTGTCGCGAAGAAGGCCAAGCCGGCCGTGTCGGACCTCACCAGGACGATGTCCGACGCGCGCCCCCTGGCCCCGAAGCTCCGCCAGACGATCGGAGACCTGATGACCCCGTTGAGCGTGCTGGCTCCGTACTCGACCGACATGTCCCAGCTGTTCGAGCGGGGTGCGAGCTTCGTGTCACAGGGCCCGAACCCCGGCACCCGTTACGCGCGACTGGGGTTGACCCCGGGCGCCAACACCGTCACCGGAGGTCTCTTCGGGTCGTCCAACCTGCCTCAGAACGAGTATCCGCGTCCAGGTGAGGCGCAGCACGACCGAGCCGGCGGAGCACTGCCGACCGGGCTCCTACCGGGAGGCAACTGATGAGCTCGAACCGCGCACGCGTGCGCTCTCTGTCCGACGCATCGCCGAAGGCGGTCGGTCTCGCGGTCCTCATCGGTCTGCTGGCCTTCGCGTTGTTCGCCTTCAACCGTCCGCGCGTGGAGACCATGGTCTCTCGTGGTGAGGGACTCGAGGCGGTGTTCTCCGCGTCGTACAAGCTGGTGCCCTACCAGAGCGTGGTCAAGCTAGCAGGGGTCGAGGTCGGCACCGTGACAGGCGTCGAACGGTCCGATGGCGATCGTGCCGTCGTGTCGATGAAGCTGAGTCCCGGCACACGGGACAAGCTGGGCTCGGAGCCGGCGGCCAACGTCCGGCCGACGCTGGTGCTCGGAGGGACCTACTACGTCGAGCTCGTGCGCGGCGGCAAGGACGGCGACATCGACTCCGCCATGATCCCGGTCGCCAGGACCTCCGTGCCGGTCGAGCTCGACAAGGTCCTCAGCACCGTGACGCCCTCAGCGTCCGAGGCCGCGCAGCGGACCGTGAAGAACCTCGACAAGGCCTTGGACGGTGAGACCCGCGGCGACGTCCGGAAGCTCCTCGACGACGCGCCGGACACCCTCGATCCGGCGAGCGACGTGCTCCGCGCGGTGCGTGGCACCCACCCGGACACCGACCTGACCGGACTGGTCGCGGGAGCCCGCAACGTCTCACGCGCGTTGAGCAGCGAGGACGGGCAGCTCGGGTCGATCCTCGACCACCTGGCGACCACCTCTGCCACGCTGGCCGGAACCCGCGGGTCCTTGTCGAGGGCCGTCGCCGACGGTCCCCGAACGCTGGACGTCGCACAGAGCGGCCTCGCCGACCTGGACGCGACGCTGACCAAGCTGGACACGACGGCCACAGCGTTCCGGCCGTCCGCCCGAGCCCTCGACGGGTTGCTCGGCGACCTTCGACCGGCGCTGCGGAACGCGCGTCCGGTCATCGCCGACGCCCGGGTCGTGGCCCACGACGCCGAGCCGCTCGTGCAGACGCTCGTGCCCACCACGAAGAAAGCCACCGGAGCTCTGCAGGACATCAAGGGGCCGGTCATCGACCGCCTCGACGGGCCGATCAAGAAGGCCGTCCTCAGCCCGTGGCACGGAAAAGGTGTCTATGACGGCGGTGGCAACGACCACCCGCTGTACAAGGAGGTCGGCTATCTCCTGTCCGACACCGCCGACGCGTTCAAGTACCACGACCACAACGGCGCGATGGGCCGCCTGATGGCGGGAGTCGGCGTCAACTCGCCTGGAGGAATCGTCAACATGTCCGTCTACCAGTACCTGGAGAAGCTGGGCCTCGCCCTGCCGAAGGGACCCGAGGAAGGGGCCAACGACAAGGAGGCCGCGCCTCCGCTCGGCTCAGCCCCGTCGTCAGCGTCCGATGCCGAGAAACTGGGCTCGTCGCCGCTGTTCCACCTGCTGCCCGGGCTGCTCTCGCCGAGGGCCGCAGGATGAACGGCCAGGGAAGGTTCTCGGCCCACCTCGAACGGCTCAGCACCGTGCCGGGTCTGCGCCGGGACGTCTCGGCGCTCGTCGTCCTCGTGGTCGTCGGAGTCGTTGCCGCGGCGATCATCAAGTCGTATCTCGGTGGATCGACGCCCTGGGCTGACAACACCATCGTCAAGGCCGAGTTCGCCCAGGTGCCGGGGTTGAACCCCAAGAGCCAGAACAGCGTCACCATCGCGGGGGTCAAGGTGGGCACCGTGACAGGTGCCAAGGCCACCAGCCACGGCACCGCGGTGATCACGATGGAGATCACCGGCAGCCACAAGGTGTTCCGAGATGCCCGGGCCGTGCTCAGGCCGAAGAACCCCCTCAACGAGATGCAGGTCGAGCTCAGTCCGGGCACGCCGGCCGGCGAGGCCATGCCGAGGGGCGGGACGATCCCGCTGGCTCATACCGAGCGGCCGGTGCAGGCGGACGAGATCCTGAGCCACCTCGACGAGAGGTCCCAGGTCGCCCTGACGGACATGCTGCTGGAGTCCGACGTGGCGCTCGCACGGGCTCCCCAGAACCTGGGCAAGGCCATCTCCTCGACGACCGACACCCTCAAGGTCGCCCAGCCTGTCGTGGAGGCGCTGCAGACCCGCAGGGCCAAGATCGCCACTCTCGTGACGGCTCTCTCCGACATATCGTCGGCGGTCGGCAAGGACGACAAGCGGATCACCCGGCTCGCGAGCTCGACGCAGAAGACCCTTGCCGTGCTGGCCGGCGGCGATGACGCCCTCCGTGCAAGCCTCGCGCAGCTGCCGGGTCTGACCGACCAGGTGCGTGCGGCCCTGACCAGCACGCAGAAGCTCACGACCCAGCTGGACCCGACGCTGGACAACCTCCACCAGGCGTCCGGTGCACTGCCGCCGGCCCTGAAGGGGCTGAAGTCGACGGTCGGCCACCTGGATGACACCGTGACGGCCGCGAAGCCGGTGCTCGAACGGGCTCGTCCGGTCATCGCGGACCTGCGGCCCACCGTGGCGAATCTCGACACCTCGTTGGGGGCGCTGAACGACGTGACCTCCCGCCTCGCGGGGGACACCCGGACGATCATGACGTACCTCACCGACGTCAAGGCGTTCGTCTACAACACG
Source organism: Aeromicrobium sp. (assembly GCF_025965075.1). GTDB lineage: Bacteria > Actinomycetota > Actinomycetes > Propionibacteriales > Nocardioidaceae > Aeromicrobium. The sequence continues at coordinate 6,450 of NZ_JAOPXQ010000152.1, read as the reverse complement.
TCGTCTGTCTTCGGTGCGGGCGACACGAACGGCGGCATCATCCGGGGTCACCTGATGGTGCCGCTGCCGGGGGCCGGCGTGCTGCCGAACTCATTGACGCAAGGCGGGGGAGACCGATGATGAAGAAGCTCTTGAGCGGACCCTTGGGCAGGACCACGGCACTTGTGGCCTTCTTCGGGCTGTGCGCCGTGATCATGGCCGTGCTGTTCTCGGGGACGGGCGTCCGACGTCCCCTCGTCGACGACAACGAGTACACCGCCTCGGTCGTCATGAAGGACGTCGACAACCTCGTCACCGCGGGCCAGGTGCAGACGGCCGGCGTGCGCGTGGGACAGGTGCGGTCGGTGAACCGGGTCAAGGGTGGCGCCCGGGTCGAGATCGCCTTGAAGGACGACATGGCGCCGCTGCACGAAGGCGCATCTCTCCGCGTGGGTTCTCGCTCGCTGGTGGGAGAGACCTACCTGGCGCTGAGCGACGGGAAGGGTCCCGCCCTGCCGTCGGGCACGACACTGCCGACGGACTCCGTGGAGGCGAGCGTCCAGCTGTCGGACGTTTTGGCGAGTCTCGACGAGGACACCCGGGAGGACCTGGGTGGACTGCTGCGGTCGCTCGGCGCCGGCACGAAGGGCACGTCTGACGACGTCGACGCCCTGATGGCCGGGATGGGCGACCTGGGGCGCGAGGGGCACACCGCACTCGACGCGATCGCCGCGCAGTCCGAGGACCTCACCGCACTGGCCCACCAGACGTATCTGGCGCTCGACGCGCTCGACACCGGTCAGGGTCAGATCGTGGCCCTGGTGGGCAACGCCAACCGGCTGACTGCCGCGACCGCAGGCCAGGACGAGTCGATCAAGGCGTCGCTGCGTCAGCTGCCCGCCGTGCTCGACACCACCACGACCGCGACCGAGTCGTTGGCCACGTTGGGCCGGGCACTGTCGCCGGTGGCCAAGAACCTGCGCAAGGCCGCGCCGGACCTGACGACGGCCCTCGACGAGCTGCCGGCCACGACGGCGGACCTGCACCAGCTGTTGAAGCCCCTGTCGACGGCGCTCGACAAGACGCCGGCCACTCTCGACCGCCTGCCGGCCGTCAACAAGGACGTCCGAGCGGCGATACCCACGGCCCGGGCGACCCTCGCCGACGTCAACCCGATGTTGGCGTACATCAAGCCGTACGGCCCCGAGCTGGCTGCCTACGTCGCCAACTTCAACGCAGTGCTGAACTACAAGGACGAGAGCGGTGCCAACTATCTGAGGCTCACGCCGCTGGTCAACACCCACTCGCCACAGCTGCCGCTGTCGACCGATGGATTGTTGGGCAACTACACCAACCCGTACCCGGCGCCGGGCCAGGGCGCCAGGCCCGGCCCGTTCAAGGGGACGTATCCGAGGGTCGAACGGCAGGCGAGGTGAGGCTTCGCGTGCGACCCCTGCTCGGACTGGGCGCGCTCGCGGCCGCTGCGGTGATGGTCGTCGTGGGTCTGAGCAACGTCCGCACGGACACCACGACGGCCTCCTTCCTCTCGCTCGACGACCCGAGCCAGAAGGCGAGCCTCTTCGCGGCCCGCTCGTTCGGCGGTGACCCGGTCGTGGTGCTCGCGGAGTCCAGCAAGCCCGAGGCGCTGCTGGGGCGAGCCGAGATCACCAAGCTGGCGGGGCTGGAGGGTCGGCTCTCCGCGCTCCCCGACGTCGCGGTCGTCTACGGTCCCGGCACCGTGCTCAACCAGGTGGCGGCCCAGGCCCAGAACCTCCTCGCCACGATCTCCGGTCGCCGTGACGCGATCCGCGAGGTCGCCGCGGCCCGGGCCCGCAAGGCGGGGAAGTCGAAGACCGAGGTCGCCCGCGCGAGTGACGCCGCCTCGAAGACGTTCGACACCCGCTACGGGAGCCTGCTCGTCAAGGGCCTGCCAGCCGGGTTGCCGACCCTTCGCAACCCGGCCTTCACGCGTGCCGTGGTCTTCGACAAGAACGGTCAACCACGTCAACAGTGGCGCTTCGTCGTCCCGCGTCCGAATGCCGTGTCGATCGTCGTCCGGCCGCGCGAGCAGCTCGACCAGGCCGCCACCGAGCGGCTCGTCACGAGGATCGAGACGGCCGTCGAGGCCGCCGACCTCAAGACCAGCAAGGTGACGGTGACCGGCATGCCGGTCGTGGCAGCGGGGCTGGGCGGTGTCCTGCGGCACGAGATCCCGCTGCTGGGCGGCGTGGCGCTGGTGCTGATCGTCGGCTGCTACCTCCTGCTGCCGTGGGTCACCCGTCGCCGGACAAGGCTCCTGCCTCTGGTGGCGACGCTCGGGGCGACCGCCGTCACGCTGGCCGCCTTCGGCTGGCTCGACCACCCGCTGTCGTTGGGCGTCGTGGCATTCCTGCCGATCGTGCTGGGGACCGGCAGCGACTTCCCCGCGTACCTCGTGAGGGGTGCTGACCGGCGAAGGGTCGTGGTCACGGCTCTCGCCGCAGCGGCCGGGTTCGCCTCGCTCGCGATCTCCCCGATCCCGTTCGTCCGCGACTTCGGGCTCGCCCTGGCCGCGGGCGTCGTCCTGGCTGTCCTCTTCGGCCTCGTGCTGAGCCGTGGTGCGTACGCCCCTGATCGCGCGGCCACCATCGATCTCGTCCCCGAGCCGGATCCACGGCCGCCGCTCTCACGGCGATCACGGTTCGGCCTGCTCGGCGTGGCCACGGTGGTGGCACTCGTGGGCTGGATCGCGCTGCCGCACCTCGACATCTCGGCCGAGCCTGAGAAGCTTGCTCAAGGTGTCCCCGCCCTGACTGATGCGGAGTATGCCGAGGAGGTGCTCGGTGCCGCCGGCGAGGTCCAGATCCTCGTGCGCGGTGACGACGTGACGACTCCCCAGGCCCTGGCGTGGATGAGCCGGGCCCAGGCGGTGACGCTGCGCGAGTTCGGCGACCGGTTGCACCCCGTCGCGAGCCCGCCGACCCTGCTCGCGTTCCTCGGGCGCGATCCGACCGGTGCGCAGGTCGAGGCCGGCCTCGCCCAGCTCCCGCACTACCTGCGGACCTCCGTGATCCGTGACGACGACCGGGCCGCCGTGCTCGGGTTCGGCATCGAGTTCGGGGACGTCGGCGCCCAGCAGCGGCTGATGGCCGATCTGCGGGGAGCGCTGCCCCCACCACCGCGGGGCATCACGGTGGATCTGGCGGGCCTGCCGGTCGTGACCGCGACGACCTACGAGCTGGTGTCGAAGGGTCGCTACCTCGACGGACTCGTCGGCATCACTGCCGCCGGGCTCGTGCTCCTGGTGGGTCTGCGTCGTCGCTCCGATGCGCTCAGGGGCATCATGGCCGCAGCACTGGCCACCGGATGGGCCCTGGCCGGGGCGTGGGTCCTGGGCGTGTCGCTGACCCCCTTGACGGCTGCTCTCGGCTCGCTCGCCACGGCGACGGCGTGCGAGTTCAGCGTGCTGCTGGGCGGCCGGCACCGCGGCCACGCCGCACGTGTCCGGCGATCGGTCCTGGTGGCCGCCGCGGCAGCCACCAGCGGCTACCTCGCGCTGACCTTCTCGGGGCTCGCCGTGATCCGCAGCTTCGGCATCTTCCTGGCGGCCACCGTCCTGCTGTCCCTCCTCGCCGCACAGGTCGTGCGGCTGCTGCTCCCGGTCCGCCCCCCTGTGGCGATCGACGTGGCGCCCGTCGAGTCCAGAACGAAGGTCCCGGTATGAGATCACTCCCCTTCAGCGTGCCACAGACGCTCTGGACGCGGATCGCGGCAGCGGTCCTCGCCCTCGTGGTCCTGGCGGGCCTCGTGGTCGTCGGCGTCCGCCACTTCACGGGTCTGCCGGAAGATGCGGCCTTCTCGTACGGCGGGAAGGTCGTGACCCAGGACGATCTCGCCGGACGCGCCGACCTGCTCGGCGCGTTGTACGGCGTCAAGCAGCCCACCAGGAAGGCCGAACGTGAGACGTTCCAGCGGGACGTGTCCAAGGCCGTCGCGGTGTCGATGATCCTGGACCGAGCAGCGGACGAGCGGGACATCAGCATCTCCGACAAGTCGGCCCGGGACACCTTGGCCTCGATGCTCAAGGCTCAGCTCGGGGCAGACCCGGATGCGGCCTTCACGGCCATCCTGGGTGAGTTCGGGGTGAGCGAGAACGACGTCCTCGACGAGCTGAAGCGCCAGCAGAAGATCGCCCGACTCTTCCAGGACGTCACCGCGAAGGCGGTGGCCGCCGCCACCCCGTCAGCCGTCAAGGCGTCGTTCGACAAGGACCCCGCCCAGTTCGCGGTCCCGGAACGACGCAGGCTGAGCAACGTCGTGGTGGCCACGCGCAAGCAGGCCGCGGCCGTGCTCGCGAGGGCCAGGAAGGGTGAGTCGTTCAGCCGGCTCGCCCGACAGACCTCCTTGGACGACGCGACCCGCGACAAGGGGGGAGCACTCGGGACCGTCTCGGAGAGCCAGCTCGACCCGACGTTCGCCAAGGCCGCGTTCGCAGCCTCCGATGGTGGGCTGTTCGGTCCGGTCAAGTCCCAGTTCGGGTGGAACGTCGGCAGGGTCGGCAGGATTGTGCCGGGCCGGCCGGTGGCCTTCGCGACGGTGAAGGACGATGTCGCCGACGCGCTGCGGTCCGAGCTGGCCCTCGCGGCATGGCGGCGGTGGCTCGGTGACGAGATCAAGGACGCACACGTCGACTACGCGGCCGACTACCGACCCGATCACCCCGACGCGGCCCCGTCCGACTCCGGTGTCGTTCCCAACCCTGCAGTGCCGTCGGCCGGCGTGTCCTCGACGCCGTCGGTGCCATGACCGCGGCGGCGCTGGCCGGGGTCGCGGCGCTGGGGTTCATGGCGCTCGGACGGTGGGGACTGCGCAACACGGCATCGCTCGTGACCGTGACGGCGTCTCCGGAGCGACGAGAACGTGACGAGAGGTCCCTTCGCCGCGGGGCCCGCTCCTGCGTGGCTCTGGGAGTTGTCTTTGCGTGCCTGGCAGTGGTCGTCGCGATCGAGCCCCTCCTCGACACCACCTGACCCCCCACGAGGGAGGGGGAACCCCCTCCCCAGCGGCGACGCGGGGGGCGGCCGCCGGCCGGGATGCTGGATGCGACGGACGACACGACAGGAGCAGGGCGTTGACGGCACTGAGATCGACTCTCGACACATCGGGTGAGACGTACCTGGCGAACCGGGTGGCCCAGGAACAGGCTCTCGCCGAGCTCGACGAGCAGCTCGACCTCGTCCGTGCCGGTGGTGGCACCAAGTACGCCGCACGGCACAAGGCCAGGGGGCGCCTCCTGGCCCGCGAACGCATCGAGCTCCTGGTCGACCGCGACTCACCGTTCCTCGAGTTCTCGTCCCTCGCGGCGTGGGGCACACAGTTCAGCGTCGGCGCCAGCATCGTGACCGGCCTCGGCGTCGTCTCCGGCGTCGAGTGCGTCATCATCGCCCACGATCCGACGGTTCGCGGCGGCTCGATGAACCCCTACACGTTGCGCAAGAACCTGCGGGCGATCGACATCGCCAAGCGCAACCGGCTGCCCGTCGTCAACCTCGTGGAGTCCGGCGGTGCCGACCTGCCGACCCAGTCCGAGCTCTTCGTGCAGGCGGGCAAGATCTTCCAGGGCCTGAGCGAGCTCTCGGCCATGGGCGTCCCGACCGTGGCGCTCGTGTTCGGCAATTCCACCGCCGGCGGTGCGTATGTGCCCGGCATGTGTGACTACGCCGTCCTGGTCGACCAGCAGGCCAAGGTCTTTCTGGGTGGACCGCCGTTGGTCAAGATGGCGACCGGCGAGGAGTCGGACGACGAGGAGCTCGGTGGCGCAGACATGCATGCGCGGGTCTCGGGCCTGGCCGACCACTTCGCCGTCGACGAGCGCGACTGCCTGCGCATCGGCCGGCGCATCATGTCCGAGCTCAGCTGGCAGAAGCTCGGCCGCGGGCCCAGTCTCGCCGCGGATGAGCCCCTCTACGACGAGGACGAGCTGTTGGGCATCGCAGCGGCCGACTTCCGCGTGCCCGTCGATCCCCGCGAGATCCTGGCGCGCGTCGTCGACGGCTCCCGCTTCGGGGAGTACAAGCCCCAGTACGGCTCGAGCCTCGTGACGGGCTGGGCCTCGATCCACGGATATCCGGTCGGGATCCTCGCCAACGCCCGCGGCGTGCTGTTCGGTGAGGAGGCGCAGAAGGGCACCGAGTTCATCCTGCTGGCCAACCAGACGGACACCCCGCTGATCTTCCTGCAGAACACGACCGGCTTCATGGTCGGCAAGTCGTACGAGCAGAACGGCATCATCAAGGACGGCGCCAAGATGATCAACGCGGTCACCAACAGCCTGGTGCCGCACATCACGATCAACATCGGAGCCTCGTTCGGTGCCGGCAACTACGGCATGTCCGGCCGCGCCTACGACCCGCGTTTCATGTTCAGCTGGGCCAACGCCCGCCTGGCCGTCATGGGCGCCGCCCAGCTCGCAGGCGTGCTCTCCATCGTCGG